>CBEUNK010000022.1:0-28043 GCA_965544455.1 uncultured Thiogranum sp. | reverse complement strand
ACCGGTTCGACGCAGGGCAGCTGGAGGCCTGGGTCAGGGACGCCGGTGTCATCGCGCCGCTGGTGTTCATGCTGATCTACGCCGTCGCCGCTGTCCTGTTCCTGCCGGGTTCGGTGTTGACCCTGGCCGGTGGCGCCCTGTTCGGGCCGGTACTCGGTACCGTCTATAACCTGACGGGCGCCACGCTCGGGGCCACGCTGGCCTTTCTGATTGCGCGCTACCTGGCGTCGGACTGGATCGCGGCGAAAGCCGGCGGGCGCGTGAAACAGCTTATCAACGGCGTCGAGGGTGAAGGCTGGCGCTTCGTGGCGTTTGTACGCCTGGTGCCGCTGTTCCCGTTCAACCTGCTGAACTATGCACTGGGACTGACACGCCTGCGGCTGCTGCACTATGTCGTGGCGACTTTTATTTTCATGTTGCCGGCAGCAGTTGCCTTTACCTACCTGGGCTATGCCGGCCGCGAGGCGGTTGCCGGTGGCGAAGGCATGATCCAGAAGGGCCTGCTGGCGCTGGCCCTGCTGGCCGTTGTGGCCTTCCTGCCCCGCCTTATCGGTACATTGCGCCGGCGCCCGATGATGGAAACAGAGGCTTTCAGGCAGCGGGTGGAAACCGATACGGATCTGCTGGTGCTGGACGTACGCACGGCGGAGGACTTTGTCGGTGAACAGGGGCATATCGGGCGCGCGGTGAATGTACCGCTGGAGGAGCTCGAGGCGCGCATGGATGAACTGGGCGATTACCTGGAGCGCCCGGTTGCTATTGTCTGCCGTACCGACAGGCGTTCCACCAAGGCGGCGCTGTTGCTGACGGAGGAAGGTTTCGCCGACGTGCACGTGGTGCACGGTGGCATGACGAAGTGGCTGGAGGCCGGTTTACCAGTAGTCCGGTAAGACAGCCTGCATAGTTCTGCGAACACATGAATCGTCGAGCCCTGTTGACGTTGATGTTGCTGGTAGCGGCTGTATTTCTTGCCTGGCGCTTCATCCGTCCGCTGAATATCTTCGTGGTTGATGATCGTTTCGCCTGGCCGGTTGATACCACAGCGGTACCATCGGAATTGGGCCAGCTGAGTGCTGAGGATTGCGCGGCCTGTCACCCGGACTTTTACGACGAATGGCGCACCACGATTCACAGCCAGGCCTGGACTGATCCCTATTTCCGGACCGACTGGCAATTCGACGGTGGCCAGCACAGCTGCAGGCTGTGTCATACCCCGCTGGACCGCCAGCAGCCGCATACCGTGCTGGGCTACCGCGACCGGGACAAGTGGGATCCTGTCCTGGCTGACAACCCGGACTTCGACCCTGCTCTCCAGCATGAAGGCGTGACCTGTGCCGCCTGCCACTACCGGGAGGGGAAAATTATCGGCGCGCTCGGGGATACTGAAGCGCCTCACCCGGTAAAACAACTGCAGGATCCGAACGAGGTCTGTGTGCGCTGTCATATCGTCGAGGGCGAGCGCTGGGATACCTTTTTCCGCTTCCCGCCCTGTGGCACGGTTGCCGAGATCCAGTCCGCTTCTCCGACCGGCGAAAGTGGTGAACTGACACTGCCAAATATCGCGTTGCTGGGCTGTGTGCAGTGTCATATGCCGCTGGTGGAACGGCCGCTGGTGGAAGGTGGCCAGCCACGCCAGGTGCGCCGGCATTTGTGGCGTGGTGGTCATGATCCGGCCATGGTGAAGCAGGGGCTGGAGATAGCCTTTACAGAGACTGACGAACCAGCATCCGCGACACGTGCATTCAAACTGACCATTACCAATGTCGGTGCCGCGCACTATATACCCACCGGCACACCTGACCGGCACCTGACCGTCGATCTGCGCCTGCTGGACAGCGAGGGTAAAGTATTAAGGGAAGACAACCATAGCATCAAACGTACCGTTATGTGGCGCCCCTTCATTGTCGATCTGTGGGATACTCGCTTGCCGCGCGGGCAGCCACGCAGCTATGTCCTGTCGGTTCCTGCGGACAGCGAGCAGAAACCGGCAACCGTCGAGGCGATTGTACGTTATCACCTGCTGGACGACCGGCGGCGCAAACGGATTGGTTATCAGAACGAAGCGCCGATTTTCTACGAAGTATTCCGGAAGAGCATTATCCTGGGTGCAGGCTGAAACAGAAGGACATGGCTATGAAAAAACGGGATCTGGTCATCATGGGCGGTGGCGCCGGCGGGCTGGTGGTTGCCAGTGTGGCGGCGCAACTGGGACTGAAAGTCACCTTGATCGAAAAGGCGGACAAACTCGGCGGTGACTGCCTGCACTTTGGTTGCGTGCCCAGCAAGACCCTCATCCATGCGGCGCGTGTGGCGTCGCTCATGCGACGTGGTCCGGAATTCGGCCTGCCTGCCTGTGAACCACAGGTGGATCTGGGCAAGGTTGCCGACCATGTACAGGCGGTGATTGACCGTATCCAGTTACATGACGACCCGGAGCGCTTCCGGGGTTACGGTTGCGAAGTGATCTTCGGTGCAGCCAGTTTCGTCGATTCCCACTGTGTCCAGGTCGGTGAGCGCCGGATCCGGGGAAGGCGGTTTGTGCTGGCTACCGGGTCCCAGCCATTCATCCCCCCCATCGATGGCCTGCAGGAAGCCGGTTACCTGACCAACGAAGACCTGTTCACCCTACGGGAATTGCCGGCACGACTGGTCGTGCTTGGTGGTGGCCCGGTCGGCCTGGAAATGGCACAGGCCTTCGCCCGCCTGGGCAGCGAGGTGACGGTCGTGGAGCGTCTGCCGCATCTGTTGCCGGTGGAAGATCCCGAAGTGTCGGATAGTCTGCAGGCGCAACTGGTATCGGAAAGCCTGGCGGTGCATACCTCGACGACTGTCGAGCGGGTATCGCGGGATGGCAATGAAACACGCATTGGCTGCAGCGGCGGGCTGACACTCGCCGCCGATGCACTGCTGGTCGCCGTCGGCCGGCGGCCGGTGGTCGACGGCCTCGGCCTGGAGGCCGCCGGCGTGGACTACAGTGCCCGTGGTGTTCAGGTGGACCGGCGCCAGCGCACATCGCAGAAACATATCTATGCCTGTGGCGATGTCTGCGGCCCCTATCCACTGACCCACATGGCGGAATACCAGGCCGGTATCGTGATCAGCAACGCGATTTTCCGTGTGCCGAAGAAAACCGACTACCGGGTGGTTCCCTGGGTGACCTATACCGACCCGGAACTGGCCCGGGTAGGTATGACCGAACAGCAGGCCCGCGACAAGGGTATCGAGCCGCTGGTGTTACGGTTTCCTTTCCGGGATATCGACCGTGCCATTACCGACCGGGACACGGCCGGCCTGGTGAAGCTGGTGGTGCACAAGGGCAAGGTTCTCGGGGCGTCGATACTCGGTCCCCATGCCGGGGAACTGATTCATGAAATCGTCCTGGCGATGAAAACCGGGGCGAAAATCGGTGATATATCGGCGACCATCCACGCCTACCCGACACTGGCGCAGGTGCACCGGCGGACGGTCAACACCTGGTATGGCCGGAAGCTGTTCAGCCCGGGAACCCGGCGACTGGTGAAGTGGATCAATCGCCTGTTGCCATGATTAAGGCATGGTCAATTGCTGGTTCGGGTGATCACTGTCGCCACTGTCAGCGCGATAGTCGCCAGTAACAGCAGCGACGACATGACCAGCAGCGCCTCGGCCATGGTGACGCCGAACAGCAGTACCGGTGTGTAGCCACAGGCTTCCTGGACCTGGAATACCGCCGGCAACCAGCTGTCCAGCGCCAGCCACGCGGGCAGGCCCAGGTCGAAATCACAACTGCCTTCCAGGAAGCCCCGCTCGGTGCCCAGCAGCCACCAGGAGCGATCCAGTAAACCGGCCATGACCACCACCGTCAGTGCATGCATCGTGGCGCGCAGGAAACGGTTTTTGCGCAGCGGCAACGCCACCAGTGCGATCAATACCAGACACATCACCCAGATACGGACATGGATGCAGAGTACACAGGGATAATAGTCCAGCACGTACTGGTAAAACAGGGCGGTGGCTTCCATCGACAGGCCGAGCACAATCAGGGCTGTCCAGTACCACCGGCTGGTTCCGATCAGGTTGAGTCTATTAAGCATTTACAGGTGTACCGGCAGTTGACAGATAGAAAGCGGCTTTGAAGCAGATTATATTATAAACATACATTTAAGGTTGGAATAAGGCGTGGGTGGCTTCATGGAATCTGGAAATGGCGCCAGGAATAAAGATTCGCTTGCGTGTATCCAGTTGTGGAAACCGTGAATTTTAAACATCACCTGCTATTGCAGAGGCCTCGCCATGAACATGCTTCGAGTCACTGTTCGTTTCTGCCTGCAACCGGGACCGGGCCTGTTTGCTGCATTTGTCATATTGCCTTGCGCGTTCCAGGCCGTCGCTGCCGGGAGCACCGAAAAAGATGCTGGCCAGGTCATTCTCGAATACAGCGCAGAGATAGAGAAACATCCTGAAAAAGCGGAATATTACCTGAACAGGGGTGAGGCCTATTTTCTGAATCGCGAATTCGACAATGCCGTTGACGATTTCAGTACGGCAATTGAACTGGATGAATCCATGGATCGGGCGTATTTCGGCCGCGGCCTGGCGCTGGGACGCAACGGATTTATCCGGGAAGGCATCAAGGACCTGAGTGTTTTCATCGAGCGTAATCCGGGTGATTCGCTGGCCTATACCAAGCGTGGCGTGCGCTACCTGTGGCTGGATGAGCGGGAGAATGCCGAGAAGGATTTGCGCAAGGCAATTACGCTGGACCCTGGTAATGCAGAGGCGCACGATGATCTGGGCGTTATTTATGCGCAGCGCCAGGAGTTCGATAAGGCGATCGACCATTTTTCAATAACGGTGCGTCTCGATCCGGGCTATCAGAAGGCTTATCACAATCTGGCAATGGCTTATTACATGACCGGTCAGGACGAGGCAGCGCTGTTAGCCGTGAATAACGCGCTCAGATTAAACCCTGAGGCGCGCAGCACGATGCTTGTAAAGAGTGTGATACTGGAAACGCTGGGTCGCCTGGAGGAATCCAGGGAACTTAAGGAAGAGGCCGAGTTTCTGCCAGAGGGGAACTGGTCGGAACAGGTGCCCGTTCAATGAATGTCAGCGTTACCCGAGCCGACAATATCCCGACCAGGTCGTCCAACCCGGCCCTGGTTTGAAGCTGGCATTACCAGCGCCGCACAAGTTGTGCGTCGACACCGATTTCCCGGTAATCCAGGAAGGTACCGATTGTGATGCCGGGCTCCGGTGGCAATGGTGCTTTCGGTGGGGCGGCTCAAATCCATGATGCAGTTATGGATATGGCGTCCAGCGCAATACTTGACTATATTACTTGGTCATAAGTAAAATGCGTTTTCATAATATTGAACAATTCCGGAGTCGGGGAGCAGGGACCATGGAAAAACTGAAAAAATGCGCCGCGTGCCGTTATTGCCGCGTCAATTCATTTGTGAAACTGAGCGCGGTCTTGCTGATCGGCGCGGTGATCACGATCGTTATGATGTTTGACGGCCGGTTCTGAGCGGGCGGCGTCGGCAGCAGTATCGCAAAAGGGCGGCCAGCGGCCGCCTTTTTAGTGTCTGAAGACAGAAACTTGAATAATTTCCTATAGATGATTAAGGTTAACACCGCGCTGGGAAGCTTCGATCGCGACGTCATCGAGGCCTCGGAGAATACGCCGATACTGGTCGATTTCTGGGCGGAATGGTGCTCGCCCTGCCTGGTCATTGCGCCAGTGCTGGATCGGGTGGTGGAGGAACTCCAGGGACGCGTTGGATTGGCTAAACTGGAAGTGGATCAGGGAGAAAACATGAAGCTGGCCGGCCACTACCGGGTGCGGGGTTTTCCCACCGTCATATTGTTTCACCAGCGCAGGGAAGTGGCCCGCTTCAGTGGCGCCCGCTCAAGAACACAGATAATGGAATTTCTGGCCGAGCATACGGAATGCGTTAATGCGGTATAAGCGATAACGATATGGATTACCCCGGCGATAACGGCCAGGCCCAGGAGATCGCACGGTTGGTGCTGCCGACCATGACGCGGCTCAAGATTCCCATGACCCCCATCAACTACGCTCTCTGGTACGAGTACCAGCTGGGGCGGTTTCCCGAGTTGAATGCGGCCCTGGACCGGATCGAGTCCGGGCAGGAGAGTTATGAACCGGAGAAGGCCAGGGCGTTGTTCATGCGCTACGTCGCCATGCCTGGCGTCGACACCCTGCAGAAAGTCGAGTACGAAGTGCGTCGCCTGCTGGCCGATATCGTCCAGATCGTGGTTGACGCCGGGCTGGACCTGACCAGTTACAGTGCCGTGCTGGGCAGCTGCAGCCGGCGCCTGGAAAATGCCGACGACCTGCGTGATATCCGCAAGGTGGTACGTACCATTCTGGATGATACCCGGGCGATGGCCGACTCCAACCGCCAGCTTGCCGGTACCCTGAAGGCACGTGCCGACGAAATCGACGAGTTGCGGGCGGAGCTCGACAAGGTGCGTCAGGAAGCGGTGAAGGATCCGCTCACGGGGCTGGTCAACCGCCGTGCTTTCGACGAGCGCCTGGCCGATTCGCTCGACGATACCCTGGAACAGCTCAAGAATATCTGCCTGATGATGATCGACATCGATCACTTCAAGACGATCAACGACAAGCACGGTCACCAGATCGGTGACAAGGTGCTGCAATTCCTGGCCTCGGTGCTGCAGAAAAACTTCAAGGGCAAGGACCTGGTAGCCCGCATCGGCGGAGATGAATTTGCCGTCATTATCGAGAATGCGCCGCGCGCGGGCGTGATGAGCATGGCGGAAACCATTCGAAAACAGGTCGAGGAAAGCAACCTGAAGCGTACCGATACCGGGGAGCCGCTGGGCAAGGTGACGGTCAGCGTGGGCTATGACTGCATCAAGGCCGACGATTCACCGCGCACCGTGCTGGACCGTGCCGACAAGGCCCTTTACGAGGCTAAAAAGCAGGGGCGTAACCGGGTGCAGCCTTACAAGGGATGACGCTTCGCGGCGGAAATGATAAACAAGGACAACGTGCATGAAGATCAGCATTATCAGTGGCAGTCACCGCCAGGCTTCGCAGAGTGAGAAGGTCGCCCGCTACGTGCAGCGGACCCTGCAGGAACAGAAACTGTGTGACGACAGCTGGCTGTTCACCCTGGCCGGCAACCCGCTGCCATTGTGGGATGAAAGTATCTGGGAAGGTAATCCCGAGTGGCAGACCCGGCTGCAGCCGATTTCGGAGCAGCTGGCTTCCAGTGACGCTTTCGTGATTGTTTCCCCCGAATGGCATGGCCAGGTGCCTGCGGGGTTGAAAAACTTCTTTCTCATGTGGGGGAAGGGCGAACTGGCACATAAGCCGGCACTGATCGTCACGGTTTCTTCCGCCGATGGCGGCGCCTATCCCGTGGCGGAATTACGCATGAGCAGTTACAAGAACAATCGAATCTGCTATATCCCGGAACAGGTGATCGTGAGAAACGTCGAAAGCGTATTGAATGATCAGGCCGCCGATAACAACCCGGATGCCGATCAGTATTTCCGCGCCCGGTTCGCCTATGCGCTCGGCATTCTCGGTGAATACGCCAGGGCAATGCGCCAGGTGCGCGCCAGCGGCGCGACCGACCTGAGTAAGTTTAAAAACGGGATGTAGCCCCTCTGGCGAACAGGCTTACTGCAGCGACTGCTCGGCGACACACACCTGGTTGCGGCCGTTGCGCTTGGCGCTGTACAGGGCCTGGTCGGCACGTGCAAACAGCGAGACCGGGCTGTCACTTTCCTGCAGAACACTGACACCCATGCTGACTGTCATTGCCAGCCTGGCCCCGGAACATTCGCAGGAGTTGTCTTCGATATGGCGCCGAATGCGCTCGGCCAGCAGCATGGCGCCGTCGTGATCCGTATCGCGCATCAGTACCACAAACTCTTCACCACCGTAGCGGAACAGCAGATCACCATCGCGTTTACACGAGTTTACCATACCGGCAATCGCCTTGAGGGCGCAGTCACCGATAATATGCCCGTATTTGTCATTGACAGCCTTGAAGTGGTCAATATCCAGCATGATCATGGCACAACTGGAACCCTGCCGACGCGCGTGGCTGATTTCCCGCTGCATCATTTCATCCAGGGCGGCGCGGTTACAGATGCCGGTCAGCGGGTCTTTCTGCGCCAGCAGCAGCGCGTCCTGGTACAGCAGGGCATTGCGTAAGGGGTAAAGCAGGCTGCACAGCAGTTGTTCCAGCGCCTCGATTTCAGGCATGGTGAACTTCTGCTTGCGACGGAATGTCAGTTTGCCCAGCGGTTCGTCACCGATATTCAGCTTATAGGTGCAGCTGTGGCGCGCCTGGCTGCCGATTTTAACGTCCAGGTCGAGATCATCATTCCGGTAACGAATGCCCTGGTGCACAATCAGGGCGCCGACTTCCATGCTGAACAGTTCGATCAGGCGCGTCGGGTCCAGACTCGTCTGCAGACTCCGGGTGATTTCCAGGGCCTTGTGCGCTGTCAGTTCAGACAGCGCCGAATGGTCACCCGACGGTGCCGGTCCGTTCATTGCCTCTGTCATGTGGTGCAGCGGTTTGATCATGAGAATATCCGGTTGTATCACTCGCATGGTGAAACTTAAGCGAATTCTGTGCCATGGTGGTGCCGGAAAGATAAAAAATAATAAAAACAAACGGGTACAGGCTATATAATGTGGCGGCGTCAATAATCCGTCAAAATACCGTCGCCGCTATTGCCGGTCGGTTGCCGGTGGCCGGCGTCAGTTTTCCGCCCCCCGGGAACTTGCACTGGTCGCGGCGACTCGACACCATATGGATCTGTCCAACCCTGGAAGTTCAACCTCGGAGCGAACCGGACCATGCCATCACTCCTTATTCTTTTATTGACTGTTCTGAGCAGTCCACTGTACGCCGAGACGCCTGCCGCGACTGGTGAAGTGCTGCAATCCGGCATGGTCAACCCGGGCTTTCACGAACAACCGGTCTGGTTCAAGCAGTCCTTTCTCGATATCCGCGAAGATATCGCCGAGGCCGCGGAAAACAAGCGGCGGGTGATGCTGTACTTCTACCAGGACGGCTGCCCTTATTGCAAAAAACTGCTGGAGACCAATTTCAGTCAGCGCGATATTGTCGAGCGTACCCGCAAATACTTTGACGTTATCGCCATCAATATGTGGGGCGACCGCGAGGTTATCGATTTCGACGGCCATACAATCACCGAGAAAACGTTCGCGACCAATCTCAAGGTAATGTTCACCCCGACGTTACTGCTGCTGAACGAACAGGGTGAAGTGCTGATGCGGCTGAATGGTTACTATCCGCCGCACAAATTCGGCGCCGTTATCGATTACGTTGGCGGGCACAAGGAGACCGGGCAGGATTTCCGCGACTTCTGGGCCCGGACCAGGCCGGCGGCGTCGAGGGGTAAACTGCACCGGGATGCCTCTTATATGCAGCCCCCCTATAAGCTGGCAGGGCGCCCCGGAGATAAACCGCTATTGGTGCTGTTTGAACAGAAAGACTGCACCGCCTGTGACGAACTGCATGAGGATATTCTGAAACGCAGGGAAAGCGTCGAACTGCTGAGTCAGTTCGATGTCGTGCTGCTGGATATGTGGGCAAAGACCCCCGTGCAGACGCCGGCCGGGGAAAGCACCACGGCGGCGGCGTGGTCCAGGGCCCTGAATATCCAGTATGCGCCCACCCTGGTGATGTTCGACCGCGCGGGCAAAGAGGTCTTTCGCACCGATGCCTACCTGAAGGCGTTTCACACACAATCAGCCCTGGACTACGCGCTGTCGGGCGCTTATCTCACGCAGCCCAGTTTCCAGCGTTATATCCAGACGCGTGCCGACGCGCTGGAGGCGCAGGGCGTGCACATCGATCTCATGGAATAAGGCGGTGGAAATACCTGCCGCTTCGATTGTCTTTATACCGTTCAATCCAATTCAAACTGTTTGCCGGTAATGCCTTGACTGTCCGGCCCCAGCAGGTACAGGAAGGGAGATACCACATCTTCGGGTTTGGGTAGCTTTGCCGGGTTTTCGCCCGGATAAGCCAGTACCCGCATGGACGTGGCTACTGGTCCGGGGTCGACGCTGTTGACCCGCACCGTGGTGTTGGTTTCCAGTTCGTCGGCCAGTATTTGCATCAGGTTTTCGGCCGCTGCTTTGCTTACGCCATAGGCCCCCCAGTAGGCCTTGCCCTGGCGGCCGACGTGGTCGGATGTGAAAACAATGGAAGCGTCGGGACTTTGCAGCAGTAATGACAAACAGGCACGGGTCAGCAGATACGGCGCGTTCAGATTGATCTGCAGAATCCGGTACCAGAGTTCGGCTTCAAAATGCGCCATGGGGACCAGTGCGCCCAGCATGGCGGCATTATGCAGCAGGCCGTCCAGTCGGCCGAATTCCTTCTCGACCGTGGCCGCCAGATCGAAATAATCCTTTTCGGAAGCGCCTTCGAGATCCAGGGGATAAATTGCCGGCTGCGGCCCACCTGAGGCCTCGATACGATCATAGACCTGTTCCAGGTTGCGTACGGCCTTGTCGAGGAGAATAACAGTGGCGCCCCGGGCGGCACACTGCTCCGACACGGCGGCACCGATGCCGTTACCGGCGCCGGTGACAAGAATAATACGGTCTTCAAGCAGTTTGTCGTCTGGCGACCAGTTGTCAGGTATATGCATCAGTTCATTTTACCTGTTTCTTTCGGCTAACGCCTGGACGACAAGCCGGGCGCAACGCTGGCCACTGCGCACGGCGCTTTCCAGCGTGGCCGGCAGACCGGTGGAGGTGTAGTCACCGGCCAGCCACAGGCCCCTGACCGGCGTTCGGTTATCCGGACGGAAGGCATCGATGCCGGCACGGGCGCAGAAGGTGGCGCGCTTTTCCCTGACCAGTTGAGCATCCTGGTGAAGGGGCCAGTGTGGGAAACAGTCGGCCAGCTCCTTTGTCACCCGGGCAGTCAAGTCGTCTGAAGTCAGGTCCGCATGTTCGCCCCGCGCGCTGATCACCACGGCCATCAGACCGGGCTGACAACAGACGCGCCGGTCAAACACCCACTGGGCCAGCGCACCGTCGAGTCCCACCATGGGTGCGGGTAGCCGTGTATCAGGCGGGTACTGTAAATACAGCGTGCTGATGGGTTCATGTCCCAGTGCTGCCAGATCGTTGGCAAGCTTTTCCACTGGCCGGTGCCGGGACAGCAGCCGTCGCGTAATGACATGGGGTGTGGCGAGTATGACCTGCATTGATTCGATTTTTCGTTCACCGCTGTAAACACCCCTGATCGATTGACCATCGACATCAAGTGCCGTGACGCGCTGTCCCAGTTCCAGGTGTGAACCGTTACGCTCCAGGTACGTTGTACAGGGACGAGGCAGCAGGTCGCCGAGTGGCCGCCCGGGGATCAGAAGATCAGAGCAATATGCCGGTCCGGTCAGTGTCGTTCGCAGGACAGTGATGAACAGGCGTGCCGACGCCAGCTCGATGGGTGTGTTGAGGGCGGCCACACACAGGGGTTCCCAGAGTTTACGAATCACCCCCGGCGATTGTGCTTCACTGTGCAGCAGGGCCTGAACGCAGATATCTTCGCCAGGCTTGGTACCCAACATCGGCAGCCGGCGTACGAAGCGCGCGGCGCCGAACTTTTCTGCAACAGTCAGCCCGCCGGCACCGAGCAGGGCAAACAACAGGTTGAATGGAGCGGGCAGCCGGGGTGCCCTGAGTTTCAGGCTAATAGCATTTTTACGATATAGCTGCAGCGTCAGCGGCAACCGTTCGAAGACTTCTCCGGGATTAACGCCGACGGTTTGCATCAGGTCCAGCATTGACTGGTACCCACCGATCATGAGGTGCTGGCCATTGTCGGCGGTGAAGTTGCCGATGCGCACGCTGCGTGCCCGCCCGCCCAGGTGGCGTGCCGATTCGAGTAACAGTACCGGGACCTTGCGCGCACACAGGGTTGTCGCCGCGGATAATCCGGCCCATCCGCCCCCGACCACCACCACCGGCTGGACCGCAGGTGAGACCTCAGGCATGCGCGGGCTGTTTCAGGTAACGCCGGTGACGGCGTCGTTCGCGGCGGGCGGTGGTCCAGGCAATCCAGAATTTGCGCAACGGTGTCAGGCGGATACGCTGTTGCAGTACCCGGTAGCCGTCGGCTTCGATTTCGTCCAGCAGGGTCTGGTAGATGGCCGCCATGATCAGGCCGCTGCGCTGGGCGTACCGATCCGCTTCCGGTAGCTGGTCGAGCGCACGCGCGTAGTAGTCCCGGGCACGCCGGTTCTGGAAGTCGAGCAGGTCCCGCAGGCGATCACCCGCCTGGCCCTTGAGCAGGTCATGCGGATTGATACGGTATTCGAGCAATTCGTCGAGCGGCAGGTAAATGCGGCCACGTTCGGCGTCTTCGCGGATGTCGCGGATGATATTGGTTAACTGAAACGCGGTTCCCAGTAACTCGGCATATTTCAGTGTTTCACGCTGCCGGTAACCGAAAATCTCGGCAGACAGCAGGCCGACCACGCCGGCCACCCGGTGGCAATATAGCGCCAGCTCGCTGAAGGTTTCATAGCGATGCTGTTCCAGGTCCATCGCCATGCCATCGACGATTTCATGGAAATATTCGACCGGCAGGTTGTATTGCTGCAGTGCCGGTTGCAGTGCGCGCGTGACGGGATGGCTGGCCTGGCCACGGAAGCCGGCGTCGATTTCCCCGCGCCACCAGTCCAGCTTGCGCCGTGCGACATCACTGTCGCTGCACTCGTCAACAACATCATCGACTTCGCGGCAGAAGGCATACAGGGCGATGATGGCCCGGCGTTGCTCGGCGGACAGAAACAGGAAGCTGTAGTAGAAACTGGAACCGCTGCCGGCGGCCTTGTTCTGGCAATACTGGTCGGGGGACATGGTTTATCGGTGGTTGACCGGGGCGTTGATTCTATAGCGCGCCGGCACCTAATGAAAACCCTGGTACAGCGCCTTCCAGGCGATACCCAGGCGCTCCGCCTGCTGCAGGCGTGGCCGGCTGTAAGGGTCATCCTGGCGGCAGATTTTTTCCAGTACCCGCGATCCGCCGAGAATAATGGCCCGCAACTCCAGCCCGAAACGGCCCTTCAGCCTGGCTGCCCGCCGGGCCTGGTGCTGGACCAGGGCGCGTAACCCGGGCGATATCTCCTGTGCCGCGATCTGTGCCTCGCTGACCCGGAAGCGGGCCATCTCGTCCGCGGGCAGGTAGATGCGCTTGTTCGACTGATAATCCTGGCTGATATCCTGCAGGAAATTGATCAGTTGCAGGGCGCTGCAGACGGCATCCGACTGCGCCAGGTTACGTTCCCCGGCGTTACCGCTCAGGTGCAGGAGCAGGCGGCCAATGGGGTTGGCGGAGCAGCGGCAGTAATCCATGACTTCGCCGAAGTTGGCATAGCGCTTTTTGCTGACATCCTGCCTGAAGGCGCTGAGCAGATCATAAAACGGTTGCAGGGGAAGCCGGTATTGCCGGATGGTATCGGCCAACGCCAGGTACAGGGAGGTGTCAGGCGCCTGGCCGGCATCAATATCACGCAGGGCGGCCTCCATTCCGTCCAGTTGTGCCAGGCGTTGCGCGGCGCTCAGATCACCCTCGTCCGCGATATCGTCGCCGCTGCGGGCAAACGCATAAATGGCCGCCACCGGGTCGCGCAACTTCCCGGGCAGCAGCAATGAGGCGACAGGGAAATTCTCGTAATGCGAACGGGCCAGCCGCCGGCACCAGCGGTAGCCGGCGCGCGTAGCCGCGGTATCAATGGACATCGCCGGGTTTGTCGGGATGCTCCCCGGTATCCTCCCGGGCCGCGGGGCTCACGTCTTCGCCCTGTACCGATCGCGGCAGGCGTTCGACCGGCTCGGGTTCGGGCAGGTCCTTTTTACCCTGAATGCCCATTTCATTGAATTTGCGGGCACCCGGCAGTACCCGGCTGTCAAAAGAGCCGACGGCCTTGTTGTAGCTGTCCACACTGCGGTTGAGATGACTGCCGAGCCGGCTGAGGTGGTCGGCAAAGGTGCTCAGGCGCTCATACAGTTCTTCGCCGACGGTGCGAATATGTTCGGCGTTTTCGGCCAGTGCCTCCTGCCGCCAGCCATAGGCGACCGCACGCAACAGCGCGACCAGGCTGGAAGGCGTTGCCAGGACGACCTTGTCGGCCATGGCGTCTTCCAGCAGCTTGGGGTCGATTTCCAGTGCCGCGCTGAGAAACTGGTCACCGGGTATGAACAGCACCACGAAATCCGGGGATTCCGGGAACTGCTGCCAGTAGCTCTTGCTGGCCAGTTCGCGTACCCGGTCGCGCACATTGCGCGCATGGCGCTGGACTTCGACCGCGCGGCTGTTGTCGTCCTGTGCCTCGATGGCACCCAGGTAAGCATCCATGGGTGCCTTGGCATCGACAATGATTTCGCGGCCGCCGGGCATGCGTACCACCATGTCCGGGCGTTGTTTGCCGCCGTCGGTATCGACGCTGCGTTGCTGGTCAAAATCGCAGTGCTCGACCATGCCGGCCAATTCGGCCAGCCGCTTGAGGGTCATTTCCCCCCACTGGCCGCGTACCTCGGGACGCCGCAGTGCCTTGACCAGGTTGCGTGTTTCGCCCTGCAACTGTTCCTGTGCCCGGGCCATGAACTTCAGGTGCTGGGTCAGTGAGCCGAACGCGGCCTCGCGATCCTTTTCCATGCTGCGAATCTGCTGGTCGGTTTTCTCCAGCGTCTCGCGGATGGGCTTGACCATGCTTTCAACCGCTTTTTCCCGCTGCTCGAATTCGCTGCTGGCCTTGTGATGCAGGGCCTTGAAATTGGTTTCAGCAAGCTTGAGAAATTCACTGGTACTGGCTTTCAGGACGTCGCCGGCCAGCGATTTGAACGTGGCCTCGAACTGCCGCTGCGCCTGTTCAAAGCTGCGGCTCTTCTCGGCCATCGCCGCCTGCTGTGCCTCCAGCTGGCTGCCCAGCCGGGCATTGTCTTCACGCAGACGCGTGATACGGTGTTGCGCGCGCTGGTAGGCCAGCAGCCAGCCAACCAGCGCAGCCAGCGGGATACCTGTCAGCAGGACGATCCAGTAAGAGAGTTCCATGCCGGAACATCATACCGAATCCCGCTGCCGGGTGCTCACCCGAACAGGGCTGATTGCCAGGTCGCGCCGGCGACCAGGGCACCAAGCATTGCACCAGCCAGTACGTCGCTGGGATAGTGCAACCCAAGCACCGGGCGGGAAAGTGCGACCAGCACCGTAAAGCCGGTGAGCGCACCGGCCAGTTCCGGGAAATGGCCGCCGGCAACCAGTGTGAAGTTGACGGCGTGCAGGGTGTGCCCCGACGGGAAGCTGTACTGGTCGAGGGTGGCTGTTTTCTGCCGCACGCGTGGGTGGATCCGGCACGGACGCTGGCGCGACGTGCCTTGTTTCAGCAGCCGGTAAATCAACAGGGCGGGGACGGCGGCAAACAGCATATGGGCGCTCGCCCGCCAGCCGGCGTGGCCATATATCACGGGCAATGCGACCATCAGGCCGTACCAGAACATGCCGTTACCGAGGCGGCTGACAGCGTGAAAAACCAGTTCGAGGATGCGATAGCTGCTGATGCGGTTGAACTGAATGCACAGATCGGTATCCCACTGGTAAAGCCTGTTCATAGCCCGTTCCTCCTGATCTGGCAGTCGATTAGCTGCAGAAACCGCTCGATGATGGCCGTCCAGCCGAGTGTGGCGGCATGAGCGGCAGCCTGATGGCCCATGCATTCAAGCTGCGCGGGCAGCGGGGCAATCGCCATTGCCCGGCGTACGAAAGCCGCTTCAGTCAGGTCTTCGGCCAGCGCGCCGTTTTCGCCGTCCCGGATATGTTCGCCGGCTGCCGCCTGGTTGTAGGCGACCACCGCGAGACCGCTGGCCATGGCTTCCGTAACAACGTTGCCGAAGGTTTCCGTCTGGCTCGGAAACAGGAACAGGTCGCCCGACGCGTAGTGGCGCGCCAGGTCTTCACCGCGCCGCATGCCGCAAAAAACGATGTCCCGGTGGGCCTGGCTCAGGGTGTCCCGCAGCGGGCCATCGCCCACCAGGACCAGGCGGGCGTCGGGTGTTTTTCGTTGAACGGCGCGGAATGTATTGACGACTGTGAGGATGTTTTTTTCCGCGGCTATACGCCCGACATACAGGCAGACCAGTTGACCAGGACCCGCCTGCCAGTGCTGGCGCAGTGCGTCGTCGCGCTGCTTCGGGTTGAACAGCCGGGTGTCGACACCACGCGGTAACGTTTCCACACAGCCAAAGGCCTGGCGGCGCAATTGCGTGGCGAGTTCCTCGGTCGGTACCAGCGTACAGCCGGTGCGCCGATGCAGTCTGCGCAGGTAGCCGAGGATCAGTGGCTCCAGAAGCCTGAGTTTGTAGTGCCGGCTGTAGGTGTGGAAGTTGGTATGGAAACCACTCAGTGTTGGAATGCCCAGTGTCTCCGCGGCGCGGACCGCCGATGAGCCCAGGGGCCCTTCGGTGGCGACATAGACGGCATCCGGCCGCCGCGCCTGCCAGGTGGCACGCAGGTGGCCGTTTGCCGGAAAGCCCAGGCGCAGGTCCCGGTACATGGGCAGGCGCATGCCGGGGAGCAGGTGCTCGGCATAGCAACCGTTCACCCGGGGTTGCTCGTTGCGGGACTGACGCGGGCGAAACACGTTGACCGTGCAGCCACGCTCAAGCAGGCCGTCGACCAGCCGGCCCAGCGTCATTGCCACACCGTTGACTTCGGGGGCAAAGGTCTCGGTTACGAAATCAATGTGCTGTGCATCAGCCAAACGTCGGCACCGCTGTGTAAGCGATGCCAGTGTCGATGGTTTTTATGACGGCTACGTGTTGCCTGTATGAAGGTTTTATGACAGCCAGGCCAGAATGTCGCCCGGCCGGTCGATCAGTGCGCTGGCGCCCCAGGTCTCCGGCCGGTCGTTTTCCAGCAGGTAACCGAACATGGCGACCAGTGTCGCCATGCCGGCATTGTGTCCGGCCTGGATGTCGCGCTCGGCATCACCCACGTACAGGCACTGTCGTGGTGCTGTGCCGATAAGTTCACAGGCGTGGAGCAGCGGTGCGGGGTGGGGCTTGCGTTCGTTGAGGGTGTCGCCGGAGACGATACCCGCTGCGCGTTCGCGCAGTTGCAGTGCATCCAGCAGTGGTTCGGTCAGCCAGCCCGGCTTGTTGGTGACGACGCCCCAGTTCAGGTGATGGGACTCGATGTAGTCCAGTACGTCTTCCATCCCGGGAAACAGCCGGGTGTGCTCGGCGATATTGTTTTTATAGTAGGCGAGCAGTTCCTGTCTGAGCGGGTCGAAGTCGGGGTGTTCCGGCGCAAGTCCGAAGCCCAGTGAAATCAGCGCGGCACCACCGTGCGACACGACCGGCCGGATCTTTTCGAAGGGCAGGGGCACCTGGCCGTGGGACTGCATGACAAAGTTCAGGGCATTGGCGAGGTCGGGGGCGGTGTCCAGCAGGGTGCCGTCGAGATCGAACAGGACGGTTTTTATGGTCGGTTTCATGGTGTAAGGATGAAGCAGCGGGCGCACCTGCCCCGGTTATCCGTTTTCATGACCGTCGGCCGCAGGGATGCGGCCGTCGAGCGTACAGGGAAGTATTTACAGCGTGTCATGAAAACGGATAACCGGGACAGGCTCAACGTTTGGTTGCCACCGGATTACTCGGGTTTTTTAAACCAGGCCAGATAATTCACGTCCACATCCCGGCCCAGCCGGTACTCCCCGGTCAGGGGGTTGTAGCTCATACCGGTCAGATCCTGCAATTGCAGCCCGGCCTGCCGCGCCCAGCGTTCCAGCTCGGAGGGGCGGATAAATTTGCGGTATTCATGGGTGCCCTTGGGGAGCATCTGCAGCACGTACTCGGCGCCGACAATGGCGAACAGGTAGGACTTGGGGTTGCGGTTGATGGTGGAAAAAAACACGTCGCCACCCGGGCGGACCAGGTCGGCACAGGCCTGGATAACGGAGGCCGGTTCCGGCACGTGCTCGAGCATTTCCAGACAGGTGCAGACGTCGAAACGACCGCCCGCTTCAGCCGCGATCTGTTCGGCCGTGGTGCGCTGATAGTCGACCTGTACACCGGACTCGTGCTGGTGCAGGCGGGCCACGGTCAGGGGTGCTTCACCCATGTCGATGCCTGTGACCTCGGCACCCAGCGCCGCCATGCCCTCGGACAACAGGCCGCCACCGCAGCCGACATCGATGGCCCGGCGCCCGGCGAGTGGCGCGCGCCGGTTGATGTAGTCGAGGCGCAGGGGGTTGATATCGTGCAGTGGCTTGAACTCGCTGTGCGGGTCCCACCAGCGCGAGGCCAGTTCCTCGAACTTGTTGATCTCGGCGTGATCGACGTTGTGTGCCGTCTGGTTCATGGCAACAAGATACCGGCCCCCGGGGTTGCCGGCAAGTCGTCAGGATCTCCGGCCCGCCGCGTCGAAGGCTGCAATGCGCTGCTGCCAGTCATGTGCGCGTTGCACGATGTCGGCAAGTTCCAGCTGGGTCAGTTCGCGGTCCTTCAACAGGTGCTGGCCGGCTACCCACACGTCCGTGACCTGCTCGCGGCCGGCGGCGTAAACCAGTTGCGAGACGGGATCATACAGGGGTTGTGTTTCCAGGCAGCCCAGGTCGACAGCGGCCAGGTCCGCCCATTTGCCGACGCTCAGCGAGCCGGTTTCATCGGCCATGCCCAGTGCCCTGGCGCCGTTGAGCGTGGCCATGCCGAGTACGTCGGCTGCGGGCAGGGCGCTGGCATCACCGTGAACGGCCTTGGCCAGCAGGGCGGCAGTCCGGATCTCGCCCAGCATATCCAGATCGTTGTTGCTGGCGGCACCGTCAGTCCCCAGGGCAACATTGACGCCGGCATCGAGCAGGCGTTGCACCGGGCAGAAACCGCTCGCCAGTTTCAGGTTCGAGGCAGGGCAATGAACGACGCTGGCGCCACTGTCGGCAAGGAGTTGCAGGTCACCGTCGTCCACCTGCGTCATGTGTACGGCTATCAGTCCGGGTGACAGCAGCCCGAGTGTCTGCAAACGCTGCAGGGGTCGCTGGCCGGTCGCCTTCAGACTGTCTTCGATCTCGCCGGCGGTTTCGTGCACATGCATGTGCACCGGTAGGTCCAGTTCGTCTGCAAGTACCTGTACCCGCTGCAAAGGCGCGTCCGAAACCGTGTATGGCGCGTGTGGTGCAAAGCTGCAGTGCACCAGCGGGTGATGCCGGTATTCATCGTGCAATGCGAGTCCCTTGGCCACGTATTCATCCGGGTTGTCCGCGTACGCTGTCGGGAAGTCGATGAGTATCATACCGGCACACACACGCATCCCCGCGCTCGCGGCGACGCGCGCCGTTACCTCCGGGAAGAAATACATGTCGCTGAAACAGGTCGCTCCGCTGCGCAGCATTTCGGCCATTGCCAGCTGGCTTCCATCGTGGACAAACTGTTCGTTGACCCATTTCTGTTCCGCCGGCCAGATATGCTGCTGCAGCCACTCCATGAGTGGCAGATCGTCGGCGATACCACGCAGCAGGCTCATGGCCGCGTGCGTGTGGGCGTTAATCAATCCGGGGATCAGGGCGTGCCGCGGCAGTTCGACTTCGGTGCGGGCCTGGATCGACTGGCGGGCTTCGGCAGCGGGCAGTATGGCGGCAATGCGGCCGTCGTCGATCGCCAGGCTGTAGTGTTCGAGTGCTTTCCCGCGGGGATCAACAGGGATAACCCAGCGGGCGTGAATCAGGGTTTCAACGGATGCCATACGCGGCAGTATAACGGTCAGGCTGTCAAACAGGGAACACGGCAGGCGCGCGAGTGCGTTGCAGTGACCGGTTGAGTCTGCACAGAAACGCTATACACTGCACGACGATTCAGGCGAGGGACACACCGGATGACCGAAAAACACGACCGTGTTCGCGCGATACAGTGGCGCGACGACGGCCTGCAGCTGCTGGATCAGCGGCGCCTCCCCGGCGAGGAAAGCTACCTGCCGATGCCCGATTGCACGGCTGTCGCCGATGCTATCCGCGACATGGTGGTGCGCGGCGCTCCGGCTATCGGCATCACCGCGGTCTATGGTGCCGTGATCGCGGCACGCCAGCATTACCAGGCCGATGCCGGCAACTGGCGGGAGCCGTTTGCGCAGGATATGAAACGTCTGCGCCAGGCGCGCCCCACCGCCGTTAACCTCGGCTGGGCTCTGGATCGTGTCGCCGAGCGGCTGGAAAGCCTGTCATTACAGGACAATCCGGAAGCGGCGCTGCTGGACCTGGCGGCCGGAATTCATGCACAGGATATCGCCGCCAATCGCCACATGGGTGAACTGGGGGCTGGCCTGATCGAACCCGGCAGTGGTGTGCTGACCCACTGTAACACCGGTTCACTGGCCACGGGTGGCTATGGCACAGCGCTGGGTGTGATCCGCAGCGCCTGGAGCGCCGGTAAACTGAGCGCCGTGTATGCCGACGAAACGCGACCCTGGCTGCAGGGCGCGAGGCTGACCGCCTGGGAACTGGTGCAGGACGGTATTCCCGTCAACCTGCTGGTTGACGGGGCTGCGGCGCATTTGATGAAGTCCGGCAAGGTGCAGTGGTTGATCGTCGGCTCGGACCGCATCGCCGCCAACGGCGACGTGGCCAACAAAATCGGTACCTATGGCGCAGCCGTGGCCGCGCGTTACCACGGTGTCAGGGTGATGGTGGTAGCGCCGGCATCCACGGTGGATATGCAGACCCCCAACGGCGCCGCTATTCCCATCGAAACCCGCGCGGAAACCGAGGTGCTGGAACTTGGCGGCCAGCGGGTGGCGGCAGCCGGCGCGGGTGCCTGGAACCCGGCTTTCGATGTCACCCCGGCCGGGCTGGTAGACGCCATCGTGACCGAAAAAGGGATTGTGGAACACCCCGACCGGCTGAAAATGCAGTCCCTGATGCGCTGACAGGAAATTGACGGCAACGTCCTGAGACTGATTCTGAGCCGTTTTGAGCGCCGTTTGTTTTAATGCGGTACCCCCTAAAGATATGTTAAGATGCCGTTTTTAAACGCTCTAAATCTTTAAGGCGCTCTGAGAACGGGTTTTTGAAAACAACAACTGCCCCGGCCACCGGCTGAGCACCCAGCAACAGTAACATTTGGATATCCATGGCTGAATTCGCCAAAGAAGTACTTCCGGTCAACCTGGAAGACGAAATGCGGCAATCCTATCTCGATTACGCGATGAGCGTGATCGTCGGTCGCGCGCTGCCCGACGTGCGTGACGGCCTCAAACCGGTACACCGGCGCGTGCTCTACGCCATGAGCGAACTGGGCAACGACTGGAACAAGCCCTACAAGAAATCCGCACGCGTGGTCGGTGACGTCATCGGTAAATACCACCCACACGGCGATACGGCCGTCTACGACACGATCGTACGCATGGCGCAGCCCTTCTCCCTGCGCTACATGCTGGTCGACGGCCAGGGCAACTTCGGTTCCGTCGACGGTGACTCACCGGCCGCCATGCGTTACACCGAAGTGCGCATGGCGAAAATCGCCCACCAGTTGCTGGCCGATCTCGACAAGGAAACCGTCGACTTCGTGCCCAACTACGATGAATCGGAAACCGAGCCATCGGTATTCCCCACGCGCGTTCCCAACCTGCTGGTCAACGGCTCGGCAGGCATCGCGGTGGGCATGGCAACCAATATTCCACCGCACAACCTCAGCGAAATCATCAACGGCTGTGTGGCCCTGATCGACAACCCTGAACTGACCATCAAGGAGCTGATGGAATACGTGCCGGGCCCGGATTTCCCGACCGCCGCCGCAATCAATGGCGTGCGCGGTATCCACGAGGCCTATCACACCGGTCGTGGCCGGGTGCATATCCGGGCGCGTACCCATGTTGAAGGCGAAGAAGGCGCCAAACAGACGATTGTCGTCACCGAACTGCCGTACCAGGTGAACAAGGCCCGCCTGCTGGAGAAGATCGCCGAACTGGTCAAGGACAAGAAAATCGACGGTATCAGCCAGCTGCGCGACGAGTCCGACAAGGACGGCATGCGCATGGTTATCGAGCTGAAGCGTGGTGAAGTCGCCGAGGTGGTGCTGAACAATCTGTACCAGCACACCCAGATGCAGAGTGTCTTCGGCATCAATATGGTGGCCCTGGTTGACGGACAGCCGCGCCTGCTGAACCTGAAGCAGGTGCTGGAAGCATTCGTGCGGCATCGCCGCGAAGTCGTCACGCGGCGCACTGTCTTCGAGCTGCGCAAGGCACGCGAGCGGGCCCACATCTTGGAAGGCCTGGCGGTTGCACTGGCCAACATTGACGAAGTCATTGCCCTGATCAAGGCGTCGAAGAGCCGTGCCGAGGCGCGCGAGGAACTGGTGCGGCGCGAATGGGAGCCCGGCATCGTCACCGATCTGCTGCAGCGTTCCGGCAGCGAAGCGTCACGTCCCGACGGCCTGGATGCCGAATTCGGTTACCACGGCAATGTTTATCGCCTGTCTGAAACCCAGGCCCAGGCGATCCTCGACCTGCGCCTGCACCAGCTCACCGGGCTGGAGCAGAACAAGATCGTCGATGAATACAAGGAGGTGATCGAGCGCATCGATGACCTGCTGGACATTCTCAACAACCCGGACCGCCTCATGCGGGTGATTCGCGATGAGCTGGTCGAAGTGCGCGAGCAGTTCGGCGACGAGCGCCGTACCGAGATCCTGGTCGATCAGCTCGACCTGACCATGGAAGACCTGATTACCGAGGAAGACGTGGTCGTGACCCTGTCGCATTCCGGCTACGCCAAGTCGCAGCCCCTGTCCGATTACCGTGCGCAGCGCCGTGGCGGGCGTGGCAAGGCGGCCACCCGGATGAAGGAAGAGGATTTCGTCGACAAATTGTTTATCGCCAGTACGCACGACACCATTCTGTGCTTCAGTTCGCGCGGCAAGGCCTACTGGCTGAAGGTCTACCAGCTGCCGCAGGCCGGGCGCATGGCGCGCGGCAAACCCATCGTGAACCTGCTGCCGCTGGAGGAGGGTGAACGGATCAACGCCGTGTTGCCGGTGCGCGAATACAGCGATGATCGCTTCGTCTTCATGGCGACGGCCCAGGGTACGGTAAAGAAAACGCCCCTGGCGGATTTCTCGCGGCCGCGCAGCAACGGCATCATTGCCGTCGATCTGCGCGATGATGATTACCTGGTCAATGTCGAAATTACCGATGGCAATCGCGATGTCATGTTGTTCAGCAACGCCGGCAAGGCGATTCGTTTCAAGGAAGCCGACGTGCGTCCTATGGGGCGCACGGCCTGCGGTGTGCGCGGTATCCGCCTCGCTCCCGGGCAGAAGGTCATTGCCCTGATCATTGTCGATGAAGGCAGCGTGCTGACGGCTACTGAAAACGGCTACGGTAAACGCACGCTGGTATCGGATTATCCGAGCCATGGCCGTGGTGGACAGGGTGTCATTTCCATCCAGGGCTCGACACGTAATGGTGATGTTATCGGTGCCGTGCTGGTAAGGGATGAGGATGAAATCATGCTGATCAGTGACGGCGGTACGCTGGTCCGGACCCATGTCAACGAGGTGTCGACCATGGGCCGCAATACCCAGGGTGTAAGATTGATCAACCTGCATGACGACGAAAAGCTGGTCGGCGTGGAGCGCGTTGTCGAGGTGCAGGATGAGAGTGATAGTGATAACGATAACGGTGCGCAGGAGTAACCGCGGGTCGGAGAGGCCGGCGGAATCGAGTCGGCCCTTGATTTAGCAACAGTTCGGAGAAACGCAAGAATGGCAATTTATAATTTCAGTGCCGGTCCCGCGGTGCTGCCCAGAGAAGTTCTGCAACGGGCACAGGAGGAGATGCTCGACTGGCAAGGCAGCGGCATGTCCGTGATGGAAATGAGTCACCGGGGCAAGCAGTTCATGTCAATCGCCGAAAAGGCGGAAGCCGACCTGCGCGAGCTGATGAAGATTCCGGCCAACTACAAGGTGCTTTTTCTGCAGGGTGGTGCTTCCAGCCAGTTCGCCATGGTGCCGATCAACCTGCTGCGCGGAAAAAGCGGGGCGGACTATATCTGGACAGGCGCCTGGGGCAAGAAGGCCATCGCCGAAGGCAAGCGTTACTGCCAGGTTAATGTGGCCGCGAGTTCCGAGGCCGAAGGCTTTAATACCATCCCCGACCCGTCCGGCTGGCAGCTGGACAAGGACGCCGCTTATGTACACTACACGCCGAATGAAACCATCGGCGGCGTCGAGTTTCACTGGATTCCCGATGTGGGCGATGTGCCACTGGTGGCGGACATGTCCTCGACCATCCTGTCGCGGCCGGTTGACGTCAGCCGTTACGGGGTTATCTATGCCGGCGCCCAGAAAAATATCGGCCCGGCCGGGTTGACGGTAGTCATTGTGCGCGACGATTTGATCGGCCAGCCGGTCGACGGTCAGCCGGTTATGTTCGACTACGCGACGCACGCGGCCAACGGTTCCATGTACAACACGCCCCCGACTTACAGCTGGTACCTGGCCGGCCTGGTATTCGAATGGTTGAAAGACAGGGGCGGGCTGGAAGCCATATCGCTGGTCAATCACCGCAAGTCAAAACTGCTGTATGACGCCATCGACGCATCGGCTTTTTACCGGAACCCGGTGGATCCCAACTGCCGCTCGTGGATGAACGTGCCTTTCACGCTGGCAGATCCTTCGCTTGACAGTGTCTTCCTCGAAGAAGCAGCCGGCGCAGGACTGATTACGCTCAAGGGGCATCGTTCCGTGGGTGGTATGCGTGCCAGCATCTATAACGCCATGCCGGAGGAAGGTGTGCAGGCACTGGTGGATTTCATGGCGGACTTTGAGAAACGCCAGGCGTAGGTCGATATCACATGTTCAAAATTCTTACACTGAATAATATTTCCCTGGCGGGCCTGGAGCGCCTGCCGCGTGACAAATACGAAGTTGCGTCCGAGATGCAGCACCCGGACGCTGTGCTGTTGCGATCCTATAACATGCATGACATGGACATTCCGGCCTCGGTCAAGGCGATCGGCCGTGCCGGTGCCGGTGTCAACAATATCCCGGTCGACAAGATGAGCGCGCGGGGTGTACCGGTTTTCAATGCACCGGGCGCCAATGCCAACGCCGTCAAGGAACTGGTGCTGGCGGGCATGCTGATGGCGGCGCGTAACCTGGTGCAGGGCTGGGATTTTGCGCGTCACCTGGAAGGCGATGACGCCGAAATCGGTAAACAGGTCGAGGCAGGCAAGAAACAGTTCGCCGGTATGGAGCTGCCTGGCCGTACCCTGGGCGTCGTCGGCCTGGGTGCCATCGGCGTACAGGTTGCCAATGCCGCCCATGCCCTGGGCATGAATGTGGTCGGCTACGACCCGGATATCACCGTGGAGAGTGCCTGGCAGCTGACCGCGGATGTTGAACAGGCGGGTAGTGTCGACGACCTGCTGTCGCAGGTGGATTTTGTGAGTTTCCATGTCCCCCTGGTCGAAGGAACGCGGCACATGATCAACGCGCAGCGCCTCGGCAACATGCGCGACAAGGTCGTGCTGCTGAACTTTTCCCGTAATGGCATCATTGACGACGAGGCCGTGGTCAAGGCACTGGACGACGGCAAGGTGTATGCCTACGTCTGCGACTTCCCGAGTAATCTGCTGAAAGAGCATCCGCGGGTCGTCACCCTGCCGCACCTGGGCGCTTCCACCCGGGAAGCGGAAGATAACTGTGCCGTGATGGTCGCCGACGAGGTGCGGGATTACCTGGAGAACGGCAATATCCGTAACGCTGTGAATTTCCCCAAGGTGTACATGAAGCGCTATCAGGGTTACCGTCTGTGTGTGGCCAACGCCAATGTACCGAACATGCTGGGCCAGATATCCACGACCCTGGCGGATGCCGGGCTGAATATCGTCGATATGATCAACAAGTCGCGCGCTGAGCTGGCCTACACCCTGGTGGACGTCGACAGCGAAATCGACCAGGCCTGTATCGACAAGATCGCATCGACCGAAGGTGTACTGGCTGTCAGGGTTATCGACTAAAACAAAAGGCTGCACCGTACCTCAAGGCTATAGCCATGTCCGAAAAACTCGACCAGTTGCGCAAGCGGATCGATGTTCTGGATGAGCAGATCCAGGCATTGCTTAACGAGCGTGCCGGCTGTGCCCAGCGGGTAGCCGAAGTCAAGCGCGAAGAAGGCGATAATGTTGTTTACTATCGGCCGGAACGCGAGTCCGAGGTGCTGCGGCTGGTGCGCGAACGCAACCAGGGGCCGCTGCCGGACGACGAAATCGTACGGTTGTTTCGTGAAATCATGTCGGCCTGCCTGGCCCTGGAACACCCGCTTACCGTCGCCTATCTGGGGCCCGAGGGGACCTATACCCAGGCGGCGGCATTCAAGTATTTCGGCCACTCGGTATCACTCAGCCCGCTGGCGGTCATCGACGAGATATTCCGCGAGGTGGAAGCGGGCAGCGCGGACTTCGGTGTGGTGCCGGTCGAGAACTCCATCGAGGGTGCGATCAACCATACCCTGGATATGTTCATTCGTTCGCCCCTGAAAATCTGCGGTGATGTCGAGCTGCGTATCCATCATCAGCTGTTGTCACCGGGGCAGGACACCGCCGTCCTTGAAAAGGTCTATGCCCACCAGCAGGCCCTGGCGCAATGCCGGGAGTGGCTGGATGCGCACCTGCCGCAGGCGGAGCGGATAGCCGTGAGCAGTAATGCCGAGGCTGCCCGGATCATCAGCGGAGATACATCCGCAGCGGCTATTGCCAGTGATGCGGCAGCCGAGATGTATGGTCTGAATATCCTGGCGGCGAATATCGAGGACGATCCCAACAACACGACCCGTTTCCTGGTCATTGGGCTGCACGAGCCGGAGCCGGGCGGTAACGACAAGACTTCGCTGATGGTGACCGTGCATAACAAGGCGGGTGCCCTGTATTCACTGCTCGAGCCGATCGCGCGCCATGGTGTCAGTATGACCAAGATCGAATCGCGGCCATCGCGGATGAGCAAGTGGGATTACGTGTTTTTCGTCGATGTTGAGGGTCACGTCGATGATGAAAATGTGGCAGCGGCGATTCGGGATTTGAGTCAGACTGCGGCATCCCTGAAGGTTCTGGGATCGTACCCCAGGTGTGAGTTGTGAGCCTTCCCCGACGCCGGGCAGGTGCCCGGTGAACGGGCGGATTTCCAGCAGGGCCACGAAGGGGGTTCAGGCTTTGAAACCCTACGCGCCCGGCAAGCCCCTGGGTGAGCTGGAACGCGAATACGGTATCAGTCATGCCGTCAAGCTGGCGTCCAACGAAAACCCGCTGGGGCCCGGTGCCGCTGTGCTTGAAGCGTTACGGGCTGAATTTGCTGACCTGGCACGTTATCCCGACGGCAACGGCTTTGAACTGAAAGCGGCGCTGTCTGCACGCCTGGGCATCGATCCGTCGGGTATCACGCTGGGCAACGGTTCCAATGACGTGCTGGAACTGGTGGCGCGCGCCTTCTTGTCGCCGTCGTCTTCAGCCGTGTTTTCCGCGCATGCCTTTGCGGTTTATCCACTGGTTACACAGGCGATCGGGGCACGCAGCAATGTCGCAGCCGCGCACGATGGCAGCCGCGGTGCACGCTTCGGGCACGACCTGGATGCCATGCTGGCGGCGGTTGATAATGACACCCGCGTGGTATTTATCGCCAACCCCAATAATCCGACCGGAACCTGGGTAGACAGCGATGCCCTGCGAAGCTTTATCGAACGACTGCCCGGTGACATTATCGTGGTGGTGGATGAAGCCTATTTTGAATATGTCGATGAACCCGGCTACCCGAATGCCATGCAGTGGGTCGGCGAGTTTCCGAATCTGCTGGTGACGCGTACTTTTTCCAAGGCCTACGGGCTGGCCTCGCTGCGCGTCGGTTACGGGGTGTCGCAGCCGGATCTGGCGGACGTGCTGAACCGGGTACGGCAGCCGTTCAATGTCAACAGCCTGGCGCTGGCCGCGGCCGTGGCGGCACTGGATGACGAAGCGCACCTGGC
>CBEUNK010000021.1:0-28137 GCA_965544455.1 uncultured Thiogranum sp. | reverse complement strand
ATAGAAACAAGGAGTTGGTTTACGTTTTCCTTCATGTCACAAGTGGCGCCTAACTACAATTGTATGGCCTTTGCATATCTGCAAAGAGTTTCTGTATCTATATATGTAATTATCATGTCTATAAACTATATATCTATATCCAGAAATTAGAAAGAATGCCCATCACGACAAGTGATGTACCTCACCGGCAATCCATCGTTACACCGATACACTACGCTGAATGATATCAGTCGATTTCGATCAGGCGCTGTACCTGCGTTAACAGCAGGTAAGCGCGCACTTCACGCTGTGGCCACAGGCGCTGGACGCCCTCGTGGTACAGCGCCATTTGCGGGCGGTAGTCGGAGATAAAGCGGTCGATGTCACTTTCCGTGTTCAGGCGGTGGCTTTTGTAGTCGACCAGGTATACCCGGTTAGCGTCGATCACCAGGCGGTCGATGATGCCGAACACGGTGCGGCCGTTGTGGTGGTACTGAATAGGTGCTTCGTTATAGGTGCGGCAGTTCGGGCCGGGTTGCATCAGCCAGGCGAGGGTGTCGCTGGTGAGCAGGGCCATGGCTTCCTGCCACCAGTCCTGCAGGCGGGTGTCAGTTTTGTCCAGGCCGTGCTCGTTGGCGACACGCTGCAAAAATGTGTCGCGTAGCACTGCCGGGTCGGGCTGGTCGGCGGCCAGTTGCAGCAGGCGGTGGATGGCCAGGCCGCGCAGGGTGCCGTCGGGGTCGCCGTGTTCGTCGCTGCTGTCCGGCACGCCACGGCTGGGGGCGATTTCGCGCCAGGCAGGCGTAACGGTGAGGGGCGCGCGCAGACGCGGGTCGATGTCCGGGGGCGATGGACGTTGTGGTGGTGGCGTCGTGCGCCCGGGCGGTTCCAGCCAGGTATCGATCCAGCGTTCGGCGGGTTCACTGTCACCGCACAGGGCGGTGGCCAGTTGTTCGTACCAGTCCGGTGTGCGGGCCTTTTTGTCGCCGCGGCAGCCGCTGATCACCAGCATGTGGCGCGCGCGGGTCAGGGCGACGTACAGCAGGTTGGCGGCTTCGCGCTGTTCTTCCTGCTGCTCCAGGTCGTAACCCTCACGGCTGAGGCTGTCGCGCTGTTTGCTGTTGCCGAGCAGCATGAAGTCGCCCGGGCGATCGGCCTCGGCCGGCCAGCGCACCAGGGTCTGCAGGCCGCGGTTGCCGGCGCCGCGGGCGCTATCGGCGAGGAACACCACCGGCGCTTCCAGGCCCTTGGCGGCATGGATGGTCAGCAGTTGCACCCGCTGGTTGTCATCGCTGGCCGGCGTCGCCTGGCTGGGGCCTTCCTTGTCGAGGCTGCGCAGCTGGTGCAGCCGGTCGAGAAAGCGCGGCAGGGTCGGGTAGCGGCCGGCGTCGACTTCCAGCGCCAGTTCGATGAAGCGCGTCAGGTTGGCGCGTACGCGCGCGACCTGGGTGACGGGGAAGGCGGCCTCGAAGCGTGCGGCGAGGTTGGCCTGCTGGAACATGTGCTGCAGCAGGTCGTGGATCGGCAGGTGGCCGGCCAGCGCGTGCCAGCCGGCCAGCAGGGTCGCCGCGCGTACCAGTGCCGGGGCGGCATCGGCGTCGGTGGCCGCGGCCTGCAGGCGCTCGTACCAGCTGCCGCTTTTTTCGGCGGCCAGTCGCATCAACGCATTGTCGTCGAGTGCAAACACCGGGGAGCGCAGTACCTGCGCCAGTGACAGGTTGTCCTGCGGCATGATCAGTACCCGCAGCAGGGCTTCGAGGTCGCGGATTTCCAGGCTTTGCAGCAGAGTGCCGCGATCGAGGCTGAGGTAGGGGATGTGCGCGTCGCGCAGCGCGGCCTCGTACTCGGCCAGGTGCGTGCGCGAACGCATCAGGATCATGATGTCGCTGTAGCCGGCGATGCCTTCCTCGACCAGTTCGCGGATGCGCGCGGCGATGGCCTGGCCTTCGCGGTAGTGGCGGCGGTCGCTGTAGTAGGGGCGCGGACGGTGCAGCGGGTTGCGCAGACCAGCGGGACTATCGTCGTCCACGGGTGTTTCGTCAGCCCGCACCAGCGGCCAGAGTTCGACGCGCCCCCAGAGGTTTTCGCGGTGGGTGGTGTGTTCCTGGAAGTCTTCCAGCAGGCCCTGCATGTCCGGGTGAGTGAACAGCGTGTTGACACACTGCATAATCGCCGGCGACGAGCGCCAGGAACTGTCCAGGTGGACGCGCCCGGCCTGCAGCCGTTCCTGCATCCACGTGGCGGCACACCCCAGCAGCCGCGGGTTGCCGCGGCGGAAGCGGTAGATGGACTGCTTGGCGTCGCCGACGATGAACAGGCTGCGCGGGCGTTCGCCGCCGGCGGCGATTTCTTCCAGCAGCGGCAGGATCAGGCGCCATTGTGTCGGGTTGGTGTCCTGGAACTCGTCGATCAGCAGGTGGTCGATGCGCTGGTCGAGCTTGTACTGGATCCAGTGGGCGTGTTCGGGGTGGTTGAGCAGCCGGTAGGCGTGCCATTCCAGGTCGGCGAAATCCAGCAGGCGGCGTTCGCGCTTGATGCGCTGGTAGTGCGCCAGCATGCGATGGCCGGCGCGGTACCAGGCGCGGTTGCTGTCCAGGGTGCGCTGGCGGTTGCCGTGTTCGCGCCAGGCTTCGAGGCGTTCGCAGAACAGGTCGTGCAGCTGCAGGAAACGTTCTTCGCCCGCCGTACCCATCGACTTCTGCTGCGTCTTGCTGGTCTTGCGTTTGCGCCGTTCGCCGCCGGTGGTGAAGAACAGCGGGAACAGCCCTTCAATGATGGTGGTGGCGTCGCTGTCGGTCCCTGGCGCCAGCAGGGCGGCGAGTTGTTCAGCGTGCCCGCGGTTGCCCCTGGTACTGTGCTTTTGCAGCAGTGCCAGGAATTCCGTTAGTTCATCGCGGCTGGCGGTGTTCCACACGGCAGTGCCGGCAACGATGTCCGGATCGATGTCGAGCCGTTTTTCCAGGCAGGCGATCGCCTCCGCGACCGGGTCTTTGCTGTCCTGCGTGTAGGCCAACCAGTCGCTGCGGTGTTCGACGAACGCGAACAGTGCCTGGCGGGTGTTGTGCAGCCCGTTGAGCGTGTCGAACAGTTGTGTCAGCGCCGCCGCCAGTGGTTGCTGTGGTGCGGTGGTGGCCTCGGCGAACAGGGCATCCCAGGCCTCGGTGATCAGCAGCCCGGTCTGTTCCACCAGTTCGAAGCCGGGCGGCAGGCCCGCTTCCAGCGGGAAGCGCTGCAACAGGTCCTGGCAGAAGCTGTGGAAGGTGCTGGCACGCAGGCGCTGTTCGCTGCGCAGGGTCTGTTCGAACAGGCCGCGTGCCCGGGCACGCAGCGCGGGCGTGGGCGTTTCGCCGATATCCCGCAGCAGGGTATCCAGGTCGGTGTCGTCGGCTTCGAGCAGTTCGCGCAGGCGCTCGTTGAGGCGTTGCTGCATTTCACCCGCGGCCTTGCGCGTAAAGGTGATGGCCAGAATACTGTCGAGGCGTGCACCGTGCAGCAGCAGCCGGGTCAGGCGTGCCACCAGCTGCCAGGTCTTGCCGGTGCCGGCCGAGGCCAGCACGCTGCAGCTGCGGGCGGGATCGGTGGCGAGGTTGGCCGGCTGGTTCATGCTGTCTCGTCCTGCGGCCAGCTGTCGCGCCGGCACAGAGCGCTGAACTCGCAGTAGCCGCATACCTTGTCGTCGCCCCAGGCGGGCAGGGGCGCGGCGTTCTGCAGCTCCGCGTCGAGGCGGGCCAGGCGCTGTTCGATCTGTTGCAGCAGGGGTGGCAGCTCGTCGCCCCCGGCGCAGGTCACGGGGGTGACGCCGTCGCGGCCGAGTTCCACGTAGTCGAGCTGTTCGACCGGGTCGTCGAGCAGCAGCGCGTAGCTCGACAGTTGCACCGCCTCGCCCTGCAGCACATCGTCACGGGACGGCGGTCTGCCGGTTTTATAGTCGACAACGGCCAGGCGGCCGTCGCGCTGGTCGATGCGGTCAACGCGGCCCTTCAGCCGCAGGTGTGCGCTGATGTTGCGCTCACCCTGCACTTCCACGGCGCGCAGCTGCCAGTCGGGCTGGCGCCCGATGAGCCAGTCGATGTATTCCGGCAGGCAGGCCAGCCACTGGTGCAGCCAGCTGCGTGCCTGGAAGTTGTCTTCCACGGCGCTGGCGAACACGGCCTGGCTGATGGCCTGCAGCAGGGCCAGCGCCGGTTCGCGGTTCGATTCGTTCAGCGGCCCGGTCCAGGGGCCGGGCAGGCTACCGACCTTGCTGTGAAAGGCCTGCAGCACGCGGTGCACCAGCGAGCCGTAATCACTTTTACTCAGGGCTTCGCGGATTTCTTCCCGGGGTTTCAGGCCGAGGGTGTCGGCGGCGAAGAAACGGTAGGGGCAGTCGACCATGCGCTGGTGGGTATAGGCCGACCAGCTTTGCGGTTGCAGCGTTGGCGGTGCCTGGGGGGCGGGGCGTTGCGTGACTGCGGGCAACGGTGCCGGGTCCGGTGAAGCCGGCTGTGCCGCCGCCGAGCGGACCAGCTGCTGCAGTGTTTCGTCGGCCAGCCCGTGGCGGTAGGCGTTGGCGTGGAAGGTTTCGAGCAGTTCCAGCCAGGGGCTGACGGCGACGGGCTCACCGTCGTTTTCACTGTGCCGTGTCAGCAGCAGGTGTTCAGCGCTGTGCAGCAGGCGGCAGAAATCGTGCAGCTTGAGCGCCAGGTCCTGTGACCAGGTTGGCAGGCCCAGCTGCGCGCGCACGCGCTGGTTGAAGAAGGTCCGTGCGGGTGGTGAACCGGGTAACTGTTCGGCGCTGCAGCCGGCGAGAATCAAGCCGTCGAAATGCTGCAGCCGGGTCTGCTCCAGGGTCAGCAGGCGGACCGGGCTGGCGCTGGCTGGCACGCGGAAGGTGGCGCGCTCCAGGTTGCGCCCCAGCCAGTTGCGGAACCCCGGCCAGTCGAGTTCGGTGGCCGAATGGGCGGCGGCCTGGTGCAGCTGTTGCAGCAGTTCGAGCACCTGGCTGCCGGCGGCGTCGGCCGCCAGCGCGGCCTGCAGGCCGAGTTCGTCGAGGCTCTCGTCCAGGGCCTGCAGGTAGTTGCCGACGGGCTGGCGTCCGGTGTGCAATGCCAGTAACGGGCTGGCGGCATGGTCCACACCGTTCAGCAGGGCGTGTACCGCGCGCCGGTTGTGGTCCGACCAGTCGGGCAGGCGCTCGCTGCGCAGGTCGAGGTGGCGGCGGTAGCGTTGCAGACCACGGGCGATGTTCTCGTGCAGGATGACGTCCTGCTCCAGGCGGCGCACGTGGGCGAGGTGCGCTTCACGGTCGGCGGTGCCGACAAACGGCGACTTGAGCACGTCCAGCAGCGGCCCGCAGGCAAAATCCTCTTCCACGGCTTCCAGCCAGCGCTCCAGTGTGGCGGCGGCGCTGGTGGTCGACAGCGCCCAGCCACCCGGGTCGTCGAGCACCACGCCGGACGCTTCCAGCAGGGCGCGTACCCGCCGGGCCAGGCGGCGGTCGGCGGTGACCACGGCCAGCGACCCGGCACCGTCGAGCAGCCAGCGGCGCACCTGCAGGGCGACCGCCTGCGCTTCCTGTTCCGGGTTGTCGGCGCAGAAGGTGTGCAGGCGGTTGGCCAGCGGGTCGTCCGGGCAGTCCTGCGCAAACTGCCGGGCGCGTTGTTTCAGGTCGCCGTCGTCAGTGGCGAACAGCGCGGCGACGAAGCGGCTGAAGGCGTCGTCACCGGCCGCGTCCGGTTCGTCCGTCGGCAGCGACAGCTGCTCGAGCAGCCGGTGCAGCGGTGCGTCGGGGTGGTTGTCGGCCTGTCGCGCACCGCCGTGCAGCAGCAGGTGTGCGCGGCCCTGGTCGAGCAGGGCCTGCAGCCACTGCGCTTCGGCTGTCGACAGCCGGTTGAAACCCAGTAGCCACAGGTCGTCACCGGGTGGGGCGGCCAGGCTGGCCGCGAGCTGCTCGAGGTAGGCCGAGGCCGGGTCAGTACACTGCTCGTCAGCCAGTTGCTGTTGCCAGGCATGCCACAGGGTGTGCAGGATCCAGGCTTCCTGTTGCAGTGACGGGGACGGTTTGTCGATACCGTAACCCTGTTGCAACTGCCGGTCGAAACGTTCCCGGTCGTCGGGGATGGGTACCCGGTTGCGGGTCAGTTCGTCGAACAGGGTCAGCAGCTGGTCCGCCAGTAACCAGGGGTCGGTGTCGGCATAGATTGAGCTGGCGCCGCGCAGGGCCTCGGCCAGCACCAGTTCCTGCGCCGGCCGGTCGAGGATGCGCCGCGTGGCGACGGTGAAATCGGCCAGCCAGTCGTCGAGGCGCTGGATGGTGGGTCCGAGCAGTGCCTCGTAACCGCGCGCCGCGGCCCGGCGTAACAGTTCGGCGCGCAGTTGCGGCGCGCACTGGGTATCGGGTACCAGGACGTGGCAGGTACTTAGATCGGGCAGCTGGTCGCGGTAATGGTCGAGCAGGTGCTCCGCGGCTATGGCCAGCGGGTTCTGGCTGAAGGGAATCAGCCGGTTCAACGCTCCAGCAGGTCGAGTTTGCCCGGCTTGCCGTTCCATTCGTCGGCGTCGGGCGGCGCGGCTTTCTGCTGGGTGATCACCGGCCAGCCTTTGGCCAGGTCCTCGTTGAGTTCGAGGAAGTGCTCCTGGCCTGCCGGCAGGTCATCCTCGGGGAAAATGGCTTCGGCGGGGCATTCGGGTTCACACAGCGTGCAGTCGATGCATTCTTCCGGGTCGATGACCAGGAAGTTGGGGCCCTCGTGGAAGCAGTCCACCGGGCAGACTTCGACACAGTCGGTATATTTGCACTTGATACAGTTTTCACCCACCACAAAAGTCATAACGCGCTCCTGTTTCAACCGGCGCTAATCATACACGCAATGGGGGTGAGCCGTCAGGGGCAGGCGCTTTTGGCCGGGCTCGAGGGCAGTGCCACTTCGATGCAGTGACGGCCGCGCTCCTTGGCGCGGTAGAGCATCTGGTCGGCGCTCTCGATAAGGGTCTGGGATTCGCTGCCCGGCTTCGGACAGGCGGTGGCGACGCCGATGCTGAGGGTGACGTGGTCGGTAGCGTCCGACTGTTCGTGCGCGATGCCCAGGCTGTCGACCGCCTTGAGCATTTTATCGGCGACGGCCAGCGCGCCTTCGGCCATGGTTTCGGGCAGGATCATCACGAATTCTTCACCGCCGTAACGGCACACCAGGTCGGCCGGGCGGTGCACGACCGATTTCAGCGCCTGCGCCACCTGCTTGAGGCATTCGTCGCCGCTCTGGTGGCCGTAACAGTCGTTGTAGCGCTTGAAGAAATCGATGTCGGCGAAGATCAGCGACAACGGCAGACCGTTGCGCGCGGTGCGGCGCCATTCCTGGTCCAGGGTTTCGTCGAACTGGCGCCGGTTGGCCAGGCCGGTGAGACCGTCGAGAGACGACAGGCGCTGCAGTTCGTGGTTGCTGCGTTCCAGTTCCAGGTTGACGTCTTCCAGCTCGGTCTGCATGCGGCTGAGCTTGCGGAACGCTTCGTCGCGTTCTTTCTGCGCGACATAGCTCCTGGAGTGGGCGCGGATGCGCGCCAGCAACTCGATCCGTTCCGGCAGCTTGACCAGGTAATCGGTGGCGCCCTGGCCGAAGGCCTCGCTCTTGACCTTGGGGTCGTCCTTGCTGGACAGCACGATCACCGGAACATTGCTGGTGGAGGGATTGTTGCGGTAGAAACGTACCAGGGTCATGCCGTCGACATCCGGCATCACCAGGTCCTGCAGGATGACGGTGGCCTGGCAGGCAATGGCCTGTTGCACGGCTTCTTTCGGATTGGAGCAGTAGTGGAACTCGATATCGGGTTCGTCGGCGAGCATGCGCCGGATGCCCTCGGCGACCATCCGCTGGTCGTCGACGAGCAGCACCACGACCCACTTGCCGCGGTCGCTGTCCATGCCTTCGCTGTTCAAAGCGTTGTCGGCTTCCTTGTTCATACGCGCTTACGTTTTCCTCCACCTCTTACGGAGGTGTTCTCCGCCCATTCGGCCAGGCGCGGCCCAATGTTCCCCAGTGGCAGAATTTCCGTAGCTGCATCAAGCTCCTGCGCAGCCTTCGGCATACCGTAAACGGCACAGCTGGCCTGATCTTGAGCCAGGGTGTACCAGCCGCGTTCGCGCAGTGCCTTCAGACCGCTGGCGCCGTCGCGGCCCATGCCGGTCAACAAAACGCCAACTGATTGATAATCATGGTTTTCTGCGAGGCTGTGGAAAAAGACATCGACCGAGGGCCGGTAGGCCAGCTGGCGCGGCTCCGGGTCGTAACCGAGCAGACCATCGGCGCCCAGTACCAGGTGGTCTTCACGGCCGCACACCAGCGCCGTATTGATGGTCAGCGGTTCGCCCGCTTCGGCCATGCGCACTTTCAGCGGTACCTGGTCGTCCAGCCAACGGGTGAAACTGGCGGTGAACTGTTCGTCGACGTGCTGAATGATGGCCAGCGCCACACCGGGGGCAGCCGGCAGTGCCCGCAGCACCTCGCACAGGGCCGAGGGGCCGCCGGTGGATGCGCCGATGGCGATCAGCGGCAGCGTATCGCCTTGGGCCGGGTGCAGCGGTGCCACCGGCCTGGCGTGGCGCCGCCGCAGGGGTTTGCCGTGCATCAGTGTGGCGATGGTGTTGATCTTGAACACCAGGGCGTCGCGCCCTTCGCTGTCGCCGCCGTCGCCGAGTATGGGCGTATTGACGGCATCGAGCGCGCCGGCACCCATGGCCTCGAACACCTTGCCGGCGTGGCCGTCGACGCTGGCGGTCACCACCAGGATGGCGCACTCGAACTCGGCACTGATGGCCCGGGTCGCCTCCACGCCATCCATCACCGGCATGATGAGGTCCATGAGAATAATGTCCGGGCACAGGTCGCGGCATTTCTCGACGGCCTGGTGGCCGTCGTAGGCGACCCAGGCCAGCTGGTAGTCCGGCACACTCTCCACCACGCGACGCAGGCACTCGGCGGCCAGCATGGAATCATTCACAACTGCAATCTTTAACATCCGTTTACCTACTGTGCGCCGCCGATAAGATCCACGACGGCTTCGATGAGTGTTTCGTCGTGGAAACTGCCCTTGGTTAAATAATAATCCGCACCGACTTCCAGCCCCCGCTGGCGGTCTTCCTCGCGGTCCTTGTATGACACGATCATGACCGGTGTGTTGTACAGGCGGTCGTCCTGTTTGATCAGTTGCACGAACTCAAAACCGTTCATGCGTGGCATGTCGATGTCGCTGATCACCAGGTCGTAATCTTCCATGCGGATGGCATTCCAGCCATCCATGCCGTCGACCGCCACATCCACGCGGTAACCGCGTGCCGCCAGCATGTTGCGCTCGACTTCACGCACCGTGATGGAGTCGTCCACGACCAGGATGCGCTTGCCATGGGCTTCACCCTTGTCCTGTTTGTCCTGAATGCGGTTCAGGCGTCCGCCGGCGATGAGGATGTCGATGGAACGCAGCATGTCGTCGACGTCGATAATAAGGCAGGGGTCGCCGTTCTCCAGCAGGCTGGCGGCACTGATGTCCTGCACCTTGCCGAGCCGCGGGTCCAGCGGGTGTACCACCAGGTTGCGTTCGCCGACGAATCGGTCGACCACCAGGCCGGAGCGTTGCAGGCGCTCGCCCAGCACCACCACCGGCAGGGTATCGTCGTGTTCCAGCGGCGCTTCGCAGTCGAGCACCTGGCTGGCGAATACCAGGCCGACGTGCTGGTTGCCCAGGGTGAAATACTGGCGTCCCTCCAGGGATTCCAGCTGGCCGGTGTCCAGCTTGAGGGTACGGTCGATACGCGCCAGGGGTATGGCGTAGGGTTCGCCGCCGATCTCCACCAGCAGGGCGCGGATAATCGACAGGGTCAGCGGCAGCTGCAGGTGAAAGGCCGTCCCCTGGCCCATTTCGCTGCTGGCGTGCACCACGCCGCGCATCTGCTGTACCGTGCTGTGGACGACATCCAGTCCCACACCCCGACCCGAGATTTCGGTGACCTGTTCACGGGTGGAGAAGCCGGGCAGGAAAAGAAATTCCAGCAGTTCGGTCTCATTCAGGTCCGCGGCCATCTGTTCGTTGACCATGTTTTTCTCGACAATGCGTCGGCGCAGTTTGTCCGGGTCCACACCACGGCCGTCGTCCTCGATGTGGATCGACAGCATGCCGGCGCTGTGCACGGCGACCAGTCGCAGTGTCGCGGTTTCGTGTTTACCGGCCGCCCGGCGCTGTTCCGGTGTCTCGATGCCGTGATCCAGGGCGTTGCGCAGCAGGTGATTCAGCGGTGCCTCCAGGCGGCCGAGAATATCGCGGTCGACCTGGGTGTTGAGGCCCTCGATTTTCAGTTCCACCTGTTTGCCCAGTTCGCGTGCGACGTCGCGCACCATGCGCGGGAAGCCGCGCGTAACGTCGGCGAACGGCCGCATACGGCTGGCCACCACTTCGCTGTGCAGGCGGCTGGCGAGGTTGTGCACACGCCGGTCGTATTCGTCCAGCTCGATCAGGCGGTCGGACAGCAGGTGGCGGCAACGGTTGGCCTTGGTCTGTACTTCCGCCGTCAGGGTCTTGCTGTATTCGTCGCCACCGGCGGCATAGAGATTGTCGTTCAGCCGGTCCAGCAGGCCGACGAGTTCCACCTGGCGGTGCTTGAGCTGTAACAGGGCATCGGCAAAGGGCTGCAGCCAGCGTGACTCGACCTGGACTTCACCGGCCAGGCCGACGAGCTTGTTCAGGCTTTCAGACGAGACGCGGACGGCCTCGCTGCCTGTCGTCACCGGCGCTGGCGCAGCAGCCGGGGCGGGCGCCGCTGCGGCTGCCGGTGCTTCCGGCGATGTTTCAGGCGCTGGTTCCGTGGCAACCGCGGGTTCTTCGTTGGCGGGCGGCAGGTCCTCGACCACCACCGCATCCGCGGGCGGTGCTACGGCTTCAGCCGGCAGCTGGTCGATGTGCGTGATCTGCTCGCACAGTGGCGCCAGCTGTGCATCGTCGGCTTCCTGCCTGGAAATGGCGATCAACTGGTCGACACCCTTGAGCAGCAGGTCAACCTGTGCCGGCTGCAGCACGATGTCGCCTTTCTGCGCGGCGACAAAGCAGTCTTCCATGGCGTGAGCCAGTTTGACGCCGGCTTCGATGTCGACCATGCGTGCGGCGCCCTTGATGGAATGCGCCGCGCGCATCAGGGCCTCCAGCTGCTGGGCGTCGGTGGCGTCCTGTTCCAGTGCCAGCAGGCCGTCGCTGAGCGTATTCGCCTGGTTTTCGACCTCCAGGCGGAACAGCTCCAGCATGGAAAAATCGCCGAGTTCCTCGCTCATGTCAGGCCTCGTGCCAGGGCGTAAAACAGCAGTTCGTGGTCGAGTACGCCGACGTGCTGGTCATTCCACGTCACGATACCGCGGGTGAAATTGTTCCTGGCGTTCGCCAGCGTGGCCGGCAGCGGCTGCAGCGACTGTTCCGCATAGTGCAGTATGCCGTGTGCCTCGCTGACCGGAAAAATAAAGCTGTGCTGCTCGTTTTCGATCAGGATCATGCGTTCCAGGATTTCGTGGTCGGTCTTGTAGTTCTCGCGCGCTTTTTCGAGTTTCAGTATGGCGCCGATGGAAATACACAATCTCAGTTCGCCGCGTATATTGACCAGCCCCTTGACAAGATTGTCGCTGCGGTGCGGCAGGCTGTGAATTTTGCAGACCTGGGTGATTTCGTTGACGTAGCGGTTCTCCAGCGCCAGCCATTCATCCCCCAGCCGGAACAGCAGGGCGGAATGGTTATGGTCTTCCGCCTGTTCCTCCGTATGGGCGTAACGTTCGGTCCACTCGCGGCGGTAGTCATCCGGTACCGCGCGTTCCAGCATGCGCCGGCCGGCCGCCGAGTACTGATTGCAGTTGCGGCAGTGCACGCAGTTTTGCAGCTCCGGGCAACTGGCCTCGCCGGTACTCCAGACACCGATGCGGTTCCAGCACTCGTCCAGTTCCTCGCGCTGCACTTCCACGCCGGCGCTCATCGGTGTTTCTCCTCGGCACGGCTGCGTAGCTGCGCACGCGCCGCGCGTTGCTGGAAGCGCTCTGCGCTGACAGCGTCACCCTGTTGCTGGCAGATCACACCGAGATGGGCGAGCGCCTCGTAATGGTCGGGGTCCAGGTAGATGGTCTTGCGGAACATCTGCGCGGCATCCTCGATACTGCCGGCCGCCTCCCGCACCAGGCCCAGCAGGTAGAGGGCCTCGACCTGGTGGCTGTTTTTACGCAGCAGGGTTTCGCAGCGCAGCGCGGCCTCGTCCAGGTGGCCCTGGTCGGCCAGCCTGAAGGCGTCGTCGAGCAGGCTGTCGCCGTCCCGGGTGTTGTCCTTTTCCGTGGTGCCGTTTCCCCGGCCCGTGGCGGTCGCTGCCTCCTGTGTCGGCGGGACGGCGTGCACTACGCCGGCAAAGGGGCGTGAGGGTTTTTCACGGGTATTGTCGCTGCGCCGGCGTGTAGCGGGTTTCGCCGGCCGGGCCGGTCTGGCGTCCGCTTCAGCTTCAGCTTGAACTTCGACCTGCCGGCGTTTGAAACCGAAGCAGCGTGGATAGTCCAGTGCCGTGAAGTTCCGTTCCAGCAACAGGCTGGTTTCGGAATGACCGAGAAACAGGATGCCACCGGGTGTCAGCAGTTCATCCAGCCGCCCGATGGAGCGATTCTGTGTCGGGCGGTCGAAATAGATCAGCAGGTTGCGGCAGAAAATCACGTCGTAGGGTTGCCGCTGCAAAAAGGCCTCGTCGAGAATATTGGCGCGGACGAAGTTCACCCGCTTGCGGATGCTTTCCGCGAGCCGGTAACGCTCTCCATCCGCTACGAAGTGCCTGTCGCGGAATGCCAGGTCCTGGCTGCGGAACGAGTTCCTGCCGTACCTGGCCGTGACGGCCTTGGCGATGTTGTCGTGGCTGATATCCACGGCATCGATCTGTGCAGAATTGGCTGATATGCCGAGGTCGGCCAGGCACATCGCCAGGGTGTAGGGTTCCTCACCGGTGGAGCAGGGCACGCTGAGTACACGCAGCGGGCTCGCCGGGTTCTTTGCCAGCCAGTGATGGCTGACCCATTGGATGAACGCCTCGAAAGGGTACTGGTCACGGTAAAACCAGGTTTCCGGTACGATGACGGTGTCGATCAGGGCGTCCAGCTCGGTCCCGGCGTGCAGGATAACCTGCAGATAGTCCTGGGGGTCGCTGATATCACACGCCAGCATGCGTTCTTCGACCGCCTGTGCCACCATGCCCGATCCAACCGTGGCGCTGTGCAGTCCCATGTGCTGCTTGAGCAGTCGTTCGATTGCGCTGTATGCCATTTATCCCGCCTCCGCGGCAAACAGCTGCGCCTGCAGCGGGGCCGGCAGCAGGTCGCTGACGCTGACCTGCTGGATCAGCCCGCTGTCGGTCTGCGCGACCCGGCCCAGGAAGGGCGTGTCGTCGATCTGGATGCCGGTATCGGTATAACTGTCCGGGTCGATGTGCAGGGTTTCGGTGACGCGCTCGGCCAGCAGGCCCAGTACGCGGCTGTCGCCGTTGGCGAGCGGAAAGTGCGCCAGGATAATACGGGTGGTAAAGGAGTTGCGGCAGGGTTGGTCGTGTAGCAGCCGGCACAGGTCGATCACCGGCACATTCTGGCCGCGGTAGTTGAACAGCCCGGCGATATAGGCCGGTGCCCGGGCAACGCTGCCCAGTTCGACCTGCGGGGCCACTTCGACCACCTCGGCAACCGGGATGGTGTACTGGCTGTTACCCAGCTGGAATAACAGCATCAACATAGCGCTGGCCTCCGGGGCTCCTCAGGAACTGACGCGGAAGTGTGAGGCGCCATCCTGCAGACGCCCGGCCGCTTCGTTGAGCTGCATGATGGCGCCGTTGGACTGGCGCAGCGAGTCGGCGGTCTGCTGTGCCGCCTCGCTGAGCTGAACAATGGCGTCGCGAATCTGCTGGCCGCCCTGCGCCTGCGAGGACATGCCTTCGTTGACCTCTTCGAAGCGGGGGATGAGTGCATCGACCTGTTCGATGATGTGCGCCAGCTGCGAACCCACCTGGCGGACGTCGTCGACGCCGCGGCGGACTTCCTCGGAGAACTTCTCCATGCCCATGACGCCGGCCGAAACGGCAGACTGCATCTCCTTGACCATCTGTTCGATGTCCCAGGTGGCGACTGCTGTCTGGTCGGCGAGACGGCGGATTTCGGTGGCGACGACGGCGAAACCGACCCCGTATTCGCCGGCCTTTTCCGCCTCGATGGCGGCGTTCAGCGATAACAGGTTGGTCTGGTCGGCGACACGGTTGATGGTGGTGACCACGGTGTTGATGTTGCCGGCCTTTTCACTCAGTACCGCCAGCTTGGAGCCGATCGAGTCGGTGGCCTCCATCATCTGATGCATGGTTTTTTCCATGCTGCTGAGCGACGAGCGCCCGGCATTGGCGCTTTCCGAGGTCTTCCAGGTGACGTCGGTGACATCGCTCATGGTGTTGGCCAGTTCCTTGGACGTAGCGGTGATCTGCGTCACCGTTGCCTTGATTTCGTTGGTGGTCGCGGCCTGTTCAGTAACGGTGGCTTCCTGTTGCTTGGCGGTAGCGGCGATCTCGGTGGCCGACGAGGTCACCTGCACACCGGACTGCTGAATGCGCGCGACCAGCGAGTTGAGGCTGTCGAGCATCTGCTGAATGCCGGCGGCCAGTTCCGAAATAATATCCTGGTCGCGGTACACCATGATCTGGCCGGTCAGGTCGCCCTCGGCCGCCATGGCCACGACTTCCTGGATCAGTTCGACCTTGCCTTTAATATCCTCGGCCGCCTGGCGTTCACGTTCGATGATGTCCTGGATCTGCTGGGTCATGGTATTGAACGCATTGGCCAGCGTATGGAACTCCTTCAGGGCGCGGCTGCTGATGCGAGTGTCGGCGTCGCCCGCGGCGACGCGCTGCATATCGCCGGCCATGGTCTTCAATGGCCGGAACAGAAAACGGTTGAGCAGCAGGATGGCGATCAGCAGGGCGGCGCCGATCAGCGCGACAAATGCAGCCGTGGTGGTGTTGCGCGTCTGCCGCGTGGCGTTGTACAGCGCGGCGAAGTCATCCAGTACCACCAGTTTCAACAGCGGGACACCGGCGGCGTCACTGACCGGGTAACCGATTTCGTGCAGGGTCTCGGTGTGCGCCGACCAGTCACCGGCCTCGAACAGCAGGTCGTCGCCCAGCGTCACGATACGCAGGGGCAGGCTGGTGAGCGATGCCACCGATTGCAGTGTGTAGGCCGGGTCGAAACTGATTGCCAGGAATCCACGGTTGGTGCGGCTGCCGACCGGCTGCAGCACCGTGTAGCGGGCACCGGCGTCACTCGGCCAGTAGGCGGCGGTCGCCTGTTCCGGGTCACGCGCCTCGAGCACGTTGGCGCCAGGGGTTCCCGGCTGGCCGCTACTCATCAGGCGTTGCCCCTTGCCGTTGTACAGGGCTACCGATAAGGGTTTCAGGTCCGGCAGGTCGGTCGCCAGTGGTGCCGCGATCAGCTTTGCCAGCACCGGGTTGGCCGTACCGGCCGGCGCTTCCGCCAGGTAACTGTTGAGGTCGGGATGCCGCGACAGTGCTCTGGCGGCAGCCGCGGCCAGCGGGGTGGCGCCGGTTTCGAGCCGCTCCAGGGCTGCATTACCCGCCACCTCGAGGATGCGCGTGACCGCCCGGGTCTGTGCCTCGACGGCCGCTTCGCGGTACTCGGTCTCGGAGACGAAGCCGGTGGCAACGGCCACCAGGGCGATAATCAGCAAAACACCCACCGTCAGTGTTTTTAACGATAATTTTTCAATGTGCATGGCGTGTTCTCATCAGGTTGCGGTGTTCCGGGATGGCTATCACCAGCGAAAATGCAATTTCCTTGCCTTGTGAACACTTACGGGCGTTGCCTGTCTAACTCAGGGACTGGAGTTTGCGTCGTATGACCTGCAGTACAGGTTTATATCATTATGTAAAATAAGGAAAAAAATAAAGACAGAGGGGCAGGGTATGCGGTTGCAGGCAAGGTGCACGGCGGCGGGTCGAAGCGGGTTTAATTTGTGCCGCAAGCGGCCGTTAAGACGGGTAATGACGGTTTTTTGTCGCTTGGAACAGGACTATGTCCCGATCAGTTTTTCGATTTGTGACGCTACTGCTGACCACGCTGCAGCTGGGTGTGGTGTATGCCGCCCCGTTCAATATCATACCCATGAACCAGAAGCGCCTGGCCACCTACTATATCGCGGCAAACATGTCCGGCAGCGGTGACGTGGAATTCATGGTCGATACCGGCGCCGGCTATACCACGATTAACGAAAACACCCTGGAGCTGCTGAAGCAGGCCGACAATGCCGAGTACATCGGCGAACTGACCGGCGTCATGGCCGACGGCAGGCAGCATCGCCTGCCGGTCTACCGGATCAAGCACCTGGTACTCGGCGAAGACTGCGTGCTGGCTGATGTCGAGGCCGCGGTCTTTCCGCAGGACACGCGCATGCTGCTGGGCCTGACCGCGCTGGAAAAAGCCGCTCCCTTCGTGTTCTCCACCAATCCACCACGCCTCAGCCTGAGCAACTGCGGTTCCGTCGCCGGCTGACCCGCCGCACCGCGTTCTTTTTTTCTGTTACTCCTCCTGCTTTCCGGTTTGCACCGGCCGGGCATCTGGCCGACAATAGCGCCTATAACACAAGCATCGGAGGTAAAAAAATGAAACAGATTGCGCGGGCGTTTCTGCTGGCCGGACTGGGTGCGTTCACCGCAGCGGGTCAGGCGGCAACCGGCTACGTCGATGACAGCGGTGGTTCGGTGGTGCGAACCGGTTATGGTGATTGCCTGCATACCCAGCGCTGGTCCATACCCAATGCGATTGCCGAGTGTGACCCCGAGATCGTGGCGGCGCGCGACAAGGCCGATGTCGCCGCGGTTGAGGTGGTGATGGTGACGAAGAAAAATCCGGTCCGCCTGGAAGCCGATGCACTGTTTGACTTTGACAGCGCGGAACTCACCGGCGACGGCAAAGGCCTGCTCGACAACATGCTGGGCAACCTGACGGCCGAGGCCCTGATGGAGCGGAAACTGCAGATCCGCGGCTATACCGACCGCATCGGTGACGATGCCTACAACCTGGATTTATCCAGGCGGCGCGCCGCGGCGGTGCGCGATTACCTGGTAAACAATGGTGTCGTGCCGAGTTTTATCGAGATGCAGGGACTGGGCAAGGCCGACCCGGTGGTTGAATGTGCCGGTAAGCGCGGTGCCGGGCTGGTCGATTGCCTGGCGCCCAACCGCCGTACCGAGATCGAGTTTTCCGCCATGGAAGTGAAAGAGGTGGAGGAGACGCGGCCGGTACAGAAGTAGTTGCGTCATTGCGAGCGCAGCGCGGCAATCTCATATTATGGAATCTGTCTGTTAGAGATTGCCGCGTCGCTAGGCTCCTCGCAATGACGAGTTTTTTTAGGATTGATGCGGGCGCATGCAGCTCGCTTTTTTACGCGCCCCCGTCACTCGCCAGTCCTTTCAACGTATACAACATCTCCAGCGCCTGGCGCGGCGTCAGGTTGTCCGGGTCGATGCCGTGGAAGGCTTCCACCAGCGGATGTTCTTCCTGCCCGGTGAACAGGTCGATCTGCGGTTGTTCCGCGCCCGGCGCCCGTGGGTGTGACGCCGGCGCGCTTTCCAGTTGTTCCAGTAATTGCCGGCCCTGCTGCAGGACATGCTCCGGCACGCCGGCCAGGGCCGCTACCTGGATGCCGTAGCTGCGGCTGGCGGGGCCGTCCTTGACGGCGTGCAGGAACACAATGCGCTCGCCGTGCTCCACCGCGTCCAGGTGGACGTTGGCGGCACTGGCGATTTCCTCCGGCAGGCCGGTCAGTTCGAAGTAGTGCGTGGCGAACAGGGTGTAGGCGTTCAGCCGGCCGAGTTCGCGCGCCACCGCCCAGGCCAGTGCCAGGCCGTCGTAGGTGCTGGTGCCGCGGCCGATTTCATCCATCAGCACCAGGCTGTCGGGCGTGGCGTTGTTGAGGATATTGGCCGTCTCGGTCATCTCCACCATGAAGGTGGAACGCCCCGAGGCGAGGTCGTCCGACGCACCGATGCGGGTGAAGATGCGGTCCAGCGGCCCGATGCGGGCACGGTCGGCGGGAACGAAACTGCCGATGCAGGCGAGCAGGGCAATCAGCGCGGTCTGGCGCATGTAGGTCGATTTGCCGCCCATGTTCGGGCCGGTGATGATCAGCAGGCGTCGGTCATCGGCCAGCCGCACGTCGTTGGGCACGAACGGTTCCTCGTTCACCTGCTCGATCACCGGGTGGCGGCCGCCGATGATCTCCAGGCCGGGTTCGTCACCGAGCTGCGGCCGTGACCAGTTGAGGCTGTCGGCGCGCTCGGCCAATGCACACAGCACGTCGAGTTCCGCCAGGCCCTCGGCGCAGCCGGACAGCGGCTGCAACTGTGCCAGCAATTGCTCCAGTAATTCGGCATACAGGGCCTTCTCGCGTTCCAGCGCCTTGCTGCGGGCGCTCAGCACCTTGTCTTCGTGCTGTTTCAACGCCGGCGTGATATAGCGTTCCACGCCCTTCAGCGTCTGGCGGCGCTGGTAGTCGTCCGGCACCTGGTCCGCCTGGCTGCGGCTGACCTCGATGTAGTAGCCGTGTACGCGGTTGTAGCGGATTTTCAGCGTGGCGATGCCGCTGCGTTCGCGCTCGGCGGTTTCCATGTCCTGCAGGATCCGGTCGCTCTGTTCGCTCAGGGTGCGCAATTCGTCCAGTTCGGCGTCGTAGCCGCTGGCAATCACGCCGCCGTCGCGGATAATCGCCGCCGGAATATCGGGCAGGGCCCGCCGCAGCAGCTTGACGATGCGCGGGTGTTCCTGGATACGACCGGACAGCTCGTTCAGCAGCGGGTCGCTGTCGCTGCGCAACAGCGCCTGGATGTCGGGCAGGCGCGCCAGGGTTTCGCGCAGTGCGGTGAGGTCGCGCGGACGCGCCGAGCGCAGGGCGACGCGTGACAGGATGCGTTCCAGGTCACAGCCGCCGCGCAACGCTTCGCGCAGCGCTTCGAACAGGTGGGCCTGCAGCAGCGATTCCAGGCACTGGTGGCGTCGCACCAGGGTGTCACGCGCCCGCAGCGGCCGGTGCAGCCAGCGGCGCAGCAGGCGGCTGCCCATGGCCGTGACGCACTTGTCCAGCACCGCGACCAGGCTGTGCTGCCGGTGCCCCGACTGTGACTGGTCGAGTTCCAGGTTGCGGCGGGTGGCCGCGTCCATGATCACGCTGTCGGACTGCTGTTCGGTGCGCAGGCCGCGCAAGTGCGGCAGGGCGGCGCGCTGGGTGTCCTTGACGTACTGCAGCAACGCGCCGGCGGCGCCTACCGCCACCGGCAGGTCCTGGCAGCCGAAACCGCTCAGGTCGCGGGTGCCGAACTGTTCGTTGAGCTGGCGCGCCGCGGCCTCGGTATCGAAGTGCCAGGGCGGCAGGTGGCGCAGTGCACCACGAGTTTGCAGCCCGGCCGGCAGGGCCAGGTCTTCGCTGACCAGCAGCTCGGCCGGCTGCAGGCGCTCCAGCTCGCTCAGCAGGCTTTCCTCGCCATTGAATTCCTGTACCACGAAGCGGCCGGCCGCCAGGTCGAGGGCGGCGATGCCGTAGTAGCCTTCGTCGTCGCGGTTCAGGCCGACCAGCAGGTTGTCGCGGCGTTCCTCCAGCAGCGATTCGTCGGTCAGCGTGCCGGGCGTGAGAATGCGCACCACCTGGCGTTCCACCGGGCCCTTGCTGGTCGCCGGGTCGCCGATCTGCTCGCAGATGGCCACCGACTCGCCGAGGCGCACCAGCCGCCCCAGGTACTGCTCGACGGCGTGTACCGGCACGCCGGCCATGGGGATGGGTTCGCCGGCGGACTGGCCGCGGCTGGTGAGGGTGATGTCCAGCAGCTCGGCGGCCTTGCGGGCGTCGTCGTAAAACAGCTCGTAGAAATCGCCCATGCGGTAGAACACCAGGATATCCGGGTGCTCCGCCTTGATGCGCAGGTACTGTTGCATCATCGGCGTGTGTTTGCTGGAGCTGGCAACGGCGGACATGGCACGCAGTCTAGCCCAATTGCGCGGGCGGCTACAGCTTGCGTCCGCCGGCCTGCTTTGCTAATGATTACACATAAACCAGTGGAGGAGACGGCCATGAGCCTGGATCAACGCCGTTACGAGGAAAAACGGGATTTTATTCGCGTGCCCGTGGAATGCGAGGTCGGCCTGGAGAACAGTGCCACCGGCAAGCGGTTTACAGCCAGCGGCAGGAATCTGAGTGCCAGCGGCGTGCTGTTTCATACCGAGGAGCTGCTGCGCCCCGGCGACTGCCTGGAAATGCATATCGAGGCCCGCCAGGTGCTGTTGTCGGTGCTCGACGCGAGCCTTGAAGTGGTGCGCGTTCAGCCGCTGGACGACGGCCTCTCCTATGCCGCCGGGTGCGCCATTATCCAGTTGCACAACCAGTAAACCGCATGCAGAGCATCGAACTCCTCGTTGCGGCGCTCGCCGGCCAGTTGTCCGCGCGTGGCGAAATGCTGGCCACCGCCGAGTCCTGCACCGGTGGCTGGGTGGCCAAGGTCTGTACTGACCTGGAAGGCAGTTCGGCCTGGTTTGAACGCGGCTTCGTGACCTACAGCAACCAGGCCAAGCAGGACATGCTCGGCGTCCCGGTGCAGACGCTGGCCGATTCCGGCGCCGTCAGCGAGCCGACCGTGCAGGCCATGGTCAACGGGGCGCTGGCCCGCAGCCGTGCCCAGTGGGCGCTGGCCATCAGCGGCATCGCCGGCCCGGGCGGTGGTAGCCCGGACACGCCGGTCGGTACCGTGTGGCTGGCCTGGGCCGGTCCCGGAGACTGGTGCCTGAGCCGCCGCTATCATTTCGAGGGTGACCGCACCCGGGTACGCCGGCAAGCCGTGCAGGCCGCGCTGGAAGTGCTGGTACAGCAATGCCGGGGCGGTGCGTGAGCGCCGGCCGGGACACGAAGAAACGCCTGTTTTTTGCCCTGTGGCCGGACGCGGAAACCCGCGTCCGGCTGGCGGCGGCAGCCCGCCAGTGGAGCCGTCACCCGGTGCCGTCGGGCAACCTGCACGTGACGCTGCAGTTCCTGGGCAGCTGTGATGCCGGGCAGCAGGCCTGCTGCGAGGCCGCCGCGGCCGGTATCCATGCCGACGCCTTTGAACTGCACCTCGACTATCTCGGTGGCTGGCCGCGCAAGCGCATCCAGTGGCTGGGCACCAGTCACCCGCCCGAAGCGCTCGCCAGGCTGTCGAAAGCACTGGGCGAAGCGCTTGAAGACTGCGGTTTTGAAATTGAGAAACGGCCTTTTGTTCCCCACATAACGCTCTCTCGCAAAGCGAAAAATCCACGTATCAAGGCCAACCTGCCGGCGATCGACTGGGCGGTTGGCGAGTTCGTGCTGGCGGAATCGGTGGGCGGGCAGGGCGGTGTGAATTATGTCGTGCGGGCGCGCTGGCCGCTCGCCTGAACGGCGTCCCGCACGGCGGTGCCCCGGAACAGTTGCATACTGTTAATTTTTACAGTAGTGTGAAGCACACTGAATGCCGGGCGGCAGTGAGGCCACCCGGCTGGTGCTAAAACCGCCAACCCGTGGGGCAGGGAGTGCCCCGGAAACGAACGTTAGCCGGAGGAGTCATATGGACGATCACAAGCGTAAGGCGCTGAGTGCAGCGCTGGGTCAGATTGAGAAGCAGTTTGGCAAGGGTTCCGTCATGCGCATGGGCGATGTCAGCGCGGCACGCGATATCGATATTATCTCGACGGGCTCGCTGGCGCTGGACGTGGCGCTGGGTATCGGTGGCCTGCCGCGCGGCCGGGTTATCGAGATCTACGGGCCGGAGTCCTCCGGTAAAACCACGCTCACCCTGCAGGCGATTGCCGAGGCACAGAAAGCCGGCGGCACCGCGGCCTTCATCGACGCCGAGCACGCGCTGGACCCGGTGTACGCCGAGAAACTCGGTGTGCAGATCGACGACCTGCTGGTGTCGCAGCCGGACACCGGCGAACAGGCGCTGGAAATCGCCGATATGCTGGTGCGCTCCGGGGCGGTGGACATCGTCGTCGTCGACTCGGTGGCGGCGCTGACGCCCAAGGCCGAGATCGAGGGCGAAATGGGCGACTCGCACATGGGCCTGCACGCCCGCCTGATGTCCCAGGCCCTGCGCAAGCTGACCGCCAACATCAAGCGTTCCAATACCCTGGTGATCTTCATCAACCAGATCCGCATGAAGATCGGCGTCATGTTCGGTAATCCCGAAACCACCACCGGTGGCAACGCCCTCAAGTTCTATTCCTCGGTGCGCCTCGATATCCGCCGCACCGGCGCCATCAAGAAAGGTGACGAGGTGGTGGGTAACGACACCCGCGTCAAGGTGGTAAAGAACAAGATGGCGCCGCCGTTCCGCCAGGCCGAGTTCGAGATCCTCTACGGCCAGGGCATTTCCCGCGAGGGCGAGCTGATCGACCTCGGCGTGAAGCACGGTATCGTCGACAAGGCCGGCGCCTGGTACAGCTACAACGGTGACCGTATCGGCCAGGGCAAGGACAACGTGCGTAATTTTCTGAAAGACAATCCGGATATCGCCGCGGATATCGACCAGCAGCTGCGCGCCAAGCTGCTGGATCGGCCAACCGCCGCTGAAGAGCTGCCGGACAATGTCGAGCAACTCGAGTCCGCCGGCTGACAGCGACGACCTTTACCGGCAGGCGTACGCCACGGCGTTGCGCCTGCTGGCCCGTCGCGAACACAGCGTACAGGAGCTGTACCACAAGCTGAAAGGCCGCCAGTGTCCCGCCGGTGTAGCCGATGACGTGGTCGCGGCGCTGGTCGACGAAGGCGCGCTCAGCGACCGGCGCTTTGCCGAATCCTACGTACAGAGCCGCTTCGAGCGCGGTTTCGGGCCGCTGCGCATCCAGGCAGAGTTGCGCGAGCGCGGCGTCGGCGATACCCAGGCGGAAGAGGCGCTGGCGGCTTACGGCGCGCAGTGGGTGGCGGCCGCGTGGCAACAGCACCGCAAGCGTTTTGGCGACACCCTGCCGACTGATTTTAACCAGCGGGTGAAGCAGATGCGCTTCCTGCAGCAGCGCGGTTTCAGCAGCGAACAGATCCGTGCTGCCCTGAAAAACACGCCCGAAACCCCCGAAATCATGGCTTAACGGCAGGAATTGCTTGAAATATTTACGGCTTATCCTGTACCTTTCCGCGCCATGAGTACGCCGATCCGCACCAACGAGATTCGCCAGGTTTTCCTGGACTATTTTGCGAAAAACGGCCACCAGGTGGTGCCGTCCAGCCCGCTGGTGCCGGCCAACGATCCCACGCTGTTGTTCACCAATGCCGGCATGGTGCAGTTCAAGGACGTGTTTCTCGGCAAGGAGAAACGCGGTTACGTGCGCGCCACCAGTTCCCAGCGTTGCGTGCGTGCCGGCGGCAAGCACAATGACCTGGAAAATGTCGGCTACACCGCCCGCCACCATACCTTCTTCGAAATGCTGGGCAATTTCAGCTTCGGTGACTATTTCAAGCGCGAAGCCATCGCCTATGCCTGGGAATTCCTGACTGACGTCATCAAGCTGCCGCCCGAGCGCCTCTGGGTCACCGTCTATGAAGAGGACGACGAGGCCGCGGATATCTGGCTGAAAGAGATCGGCGTGGCGCCGGAACGCTTTTCCCGCATCGGTGCCAGGGACAACTTCTGGTCGATGGGCGATACAGGTCCCTGCGGGCCCTGCTCGGAAATTTTCTATGATCACGGACCGGACGTCCCCGGCGGACCGCCCGGCACGCCGGAAGAGGACGGCGACCGCTATATCGAGATCTGGAACCTGGTATTCATGCAGTACGACCGCGACGCGAGTGGCGGGTTGACGCCCTTGCCCCGGCCATCGGTGGATACCGGCATGGGGCTGGAGCGCCTGGCGGCGATCCTGCAGGGCGTGCACAGCAACTATGAAATCGATCTGTTCCAGCACCTGATCAGGGCCGCCGCATCGCTGGCCGGCACGAAAGACCTCGAAGACAAGTCGCTGCGCGTGATCGCCGATCATATCCGCGCCTGCGCGTTCCTGATTGTCGACGGTGTGATCCCGTCCAACGAAGGCCGCGGTTACGTGCTGCGCCGCATCATCCGCCGTGCCATCCGCCACGGTCACAGGCTGGGCCTGCGCGACAGTTTTTTCTATAAACTAGTCGCGCCCCTGGCCGAGGAAATGGGCGATGCCTACCCGGAACTGGTCAAGGTGCAGGCCCAGGTTGAACAGGTGCTCCAGCAGGAGGAAGTGCGCTTCGCCGAGACGCTGGACCACGGTATGAAAATACTGGAGGTGGCCATTGCCGGCCTGCAGGGCAAGGAAATCCCCGGCGATACCGTCTTCAAGCTCTATGACACTTACGGTTTCCCCATCGACCTGACCGCCGATATCGCCCGTGAGCGCGGCCTGAGCATCGACATGCCCGGTTTCGAGCGGGAAATGGAGAGCCAGCGGCAGCGCGCCCGCGCCGCCAGCCACTTCACCGCCGTGGACGCCGGCGGCCTGGCCATCGATGGCAGCACCGAGTTTACCGGCTACGAGCGCGAGGAAGACCGCGGCCGGGTGTCAGCCCTGTTCCGGGATGGCGAGGCGACGGACGCACTGCAGGCCGGTGACCAGGGCGTGATTGTCCTGGACCACACCCCTTTTTACGCCGAGTCGGGCGGCCAGGTCGGCGACCGCGGCGTGCTGCGCAAGGACGGTGGCGTGTTCCGCGTATTGGATACCCGCAAGCAGGGTGACGGTGCTTTCGTGCATATCGGGGAACTGACCCAGGGCAGTATTCAGTCCGGCGACGAGGTCGAGGCGCTGGTCGACCATGAACGGCGCGCGGCGACCCGCCTGAACCATTCGGCGACCCATCTCATGCACGCAGCGTTGCGCGAGGTGCTGGGCGAGCACGTGCAGCAGAAGGGGTCGCTGGTCGACCCGGAACGCCTGCGTTTCGACTTTTCGCATTTCCAGCCGCTGACGGCGGACGAATTGCAGCGCATCGAAAACCGTGTCAACCAACAGATACGCGCCAATGCCGCGGTGGAAACCCGCATCATGCCCATCGACCAGGCGATGGAAGCCGGTGCGATGGCGTTGTTCGGTGAAAAATACGGTGACGAAGTCCGGGTGCTGTCGATCGGTGATTTCTCGGTTGAATTGTGCGGCGGCACGCACGTCAGCCGCGCGGGTGATATCGGCCTGTTCAAAATCGTGTCCGAGGCGGGTGTTGCCTCGGGCGTGCGGCGCATCGAGGCGGTTACCGGTGAAGGCGCGCTGGCCTACATCGGCGAAACCGAAAAGAGCCTCGGTGACGTGGCCGGTATGGTCAAGGCCAGCCGCGACGACGCCGCGGCCAAGGTCGGTCAGTTGCTCGAGCGTAACCGCAAGCTGGAGAAAGAACTGGAAGCGCTGAAGGCGCGGCTGGCCAGCTCCCAGGGCAGCGATCTTGCCAGCCAGGCGGAAGACATCGCGGGCATCAAGGTGCTGGCCGCCCAGCTCGACGGCGCCGATCCCAAGGGGCTGCGCGAGACCGTCGATCAGCTGAAAAACAAGCTCGGCGCCGCGGCTGTTATTCTCGCGGCCGTCAACGGCGACAAGGTCGCCCTGGTCGCCGGGGTGACCAAGGCGGAAACCGCGCGGCTCAAGGCCGGCGAACTGGTTAACCACGTGGCCACGCAGATCGGCGGCCGCGGCGGCGGCCGGCCGGACATGGCGCAGGCCGGGGGCAACCAGCCGGAGCAACTGCCGGCGGCGCTGGCCTCGGTCGGTGACTGGGTGCGGCGGCAGCTGGCGGCTTCCGAAACGGCCTGAAATCCGCTGCAAATGGTTTTATCCTGCCCCGATTTGTAGTTTAATGCGCGGTTTTCGCGCATTCTTCATAGATACGTACCCATGGCACTCATCGTCCAGAAATACGGCGGCACCTCCGTCGGCAGCCCGGAGCGCATCCAGGCGGTGGCCGACAAGATCATTGCCTGTCGCGAGCAGGGCCATCAGCTGGTGGTGGTGGTGTCGGCCATGAGCGGTGAAACCGATCGCCTGCTGGGGCTGGCGGCGAGCGTGTCGGACCGGCCCGCCCCCCGGGAACTGGACGTGCTGCTGGCCACCGGCGAACAGACCACCATCGCCCTGCTGGCGATGGCGCTGGAGGCGCGCGGCTGTCCCACGCGTTCCTATACCGGCGCCCAGGTGCACATCCTGACCGATGCCGCGCACAACAAGGCGCGCATCAAGGCCATCGACGGCCAGCGGGTGAACACCGACCTGGCCGCCGGCCGGGTCGTGGTGGTGGCCGGTTTTCAGGGCGTGGATGCCGACGGCAATATCACCACCCTCGGGCGTGGCGGCTCGGACACCACCGCCGTGGCCCTGGCGGCTGCCCTGAAAGCGGATGAATGTCAGATATTTACCGACGTTGACGGTGTCTATACCACCGACCCGCGGGTGGAGCCCAACGCCCGGCGGCTGGAGCGCATTACCTTTGAGGAAATGCTGGAAATGGCCAGCCTGGGCTCAAAGGTGCTGCAAATCCGTGCCGTCGAGTTTGCGGGCAAGTACAATGTACCCCTGCGTGTGCTCTCCAGTTTCGAGGAAGGCGAGGGCACGCTGATCACTTACGAGGAAGAGCACATGGAACAGGCGCTGATTTCGGGCATTGCCTTTAATCGCGACGAGGCCAAGCTGACCGTGGTGGGCGTTCCGGACCAGCCCGGTGTGGCGCACCTGATCCTGGGGCCCGTCGCCGATGCCAATATCGAAGTCGACATGATCATCCAGAACGTGGCGCCGGACGGCAAAACCACCGACTTCACGTTCACCATTCATCGCAACGATTACCCCCGCGCGCTGGAAATCCTGCAGAAGGTGGCGGGTGAAATGGGCGCCAAAGAGGTATCCGGCGATGAAAAAATTGTTAAGATCTCCCTGGTGGGCGTGGGGATGCGTTCACATGCCGGCATTGCCTCCACCATGTTCGAGACTCTGGCAAAGGAAGGTATCAATATCAGGATGATTTCCACCTCTGAAATCAAGGTATCCGTGGTCGTGGATGAAAAGTACCTGGAACTTGGTGTTCGCGCCCTCCACGAAGCCTTCCAGCTGGACCAGGCAGTAAGCGCCTGAGTGCATTGGGGCGGCCATTAGCCGTCTTCAATAAAGCCAATAAAAACAAAATACTGTTGTGTGGTTTTAGTTTTATAGTCGGTGGCCGACATAAGCAATGTTGGCTGCCTGTTGATATATGGCCAGCCATGACATCCCGAGGTTGGTAACGAATAAGTTGGTCCAAGGAGACACTAGGAATGTTGATACTTACACGCAGGGTTGGCGAAACCCTGATGATCGGTGACGAAGTCACGGTTACCGTCCTGGGCGTTAAAGGTAACCAGGTTCGCATCGGTGTAAACGCGCCAAAGGATGTGGCAGTGCATCGTGAAGAAATTTACGAACGGATCAAGCGGGAGCAGGACGCCGAGTCGCCCGCTGAGCCTGCTGATTCCTGATTTTAACTTTACCTCATGACCAAGCGCCGGTATGCTACTCGCCTTCTGCAGACGACCCCATCGGGGTCGTTTCCGCAGACAGGAGAGGTGGCCGAGAGGCTGAAGGCGCTCCCCTGCTAAGGGAGTATGGGTTAATCGCCCATCGAGGGTTCGAATCCCTCCCTCTCCGCCAGATAGACAAGCCCCGCAAGGGGCTTTTTTTATGGGGTGGTGGCAAGTCGCCGTTGATTCAGTCAGGCCTTGAGTTTTAACGCCCTCTAATGGATAATCCCGCGCTTCCACATTTACGCGCCCGTAGCTCAGCTGGATAGAGTACCTGGCTACGAACCAGGCGGTCGGGAGTTCGAATCTCTCCGGGCGCGCCAAATTACCATAATTAACAATGAGTTGCGGGAAGCTAAAGCCCGCACTTTTTGTGCGACTTCCCAATAGATTCCCTGTTTCCCAATAGAATCACGTTTTACGTCCTTTTCAGCGGTTCAATGACGATGGGTTTCCAGCAATAGACACGCTCAGCAGCGTATTGCTATCGGGCCGTCTACCTGTGTGTGGCGAATTGTTGTTCAGGCTTGTTCCTTGCAACAAGCGAGTCGCTGACAAAGTGTTGCGCCGGGGGAATCCGGGCGAGCAGG
>CBEUNK010000020.1:0-29115 GCA_965544455.1 uncultured Thiogranum sp. | reverse complement strand
CACCGATGGGCTGATTGTCGAGACGGGTAATGGGTACAATTTCCCGGGTCGAGCTGGTTATCCAGATTTCATCCATCTGCAGCAGTTGTTCGGCCGGAATATCGTTTTCCCTGAAGGGCAGTTCATGTTTTTCGGCAAGCTCGAGTACCAGGTCACGGGTAATGCCGGGCAGCAGACATTCACTCTTCGGGGGCGTTACGATGACGCCGTCACTCACCACGAACAGATTACTGGCTGCCCCCTCGGTTGCCAGCCCGTCATGTACCAGAATGGCTTCCGCCGCCTGCTGATCGACGGCCTGCTGGCGCAGCAGCACGTTGGCGAGCAGGGTGGTGGCCTTGATGTCGCAGCGTTTCCAGCGGATATCGTCCAGCGTAACGGCTGCCAGGCCCAGGCGGGCAATCTGCGGGTCGGTTTCCGGTATCGGGTTGCTGGTGGCATAGATCGTTGGCCGGGTATCGGCCGGGAAGCTGTGGTCACGCTTGGTCGCGCTGCCACGGGTGACCTGCAGATACACTGCCTGGTCATTGTTCGAACCGGCTTCCGCGGCGTTGCGTGACAACAGCTCGTTCAGTACCGTCTCCCACCCCGCAGCATCCAGCGGGTTTGCCAGGCGGATGCCGTCCAGGCTGTTTTGCAGGCGTTGCAGGTGGTGTGGCAGCCGGAACAGGCGGCCGCCATAGGCCGGTATGACTTCATAGACACCGTCCCCGAACAGGAAGCCGCGGTCGGTCACGGGTATGCAGGCGTCCTCCAACGGCATGAAGGTGCCATTCAGGTAGACAGTTGGCATCGCTACTCGAAGTACAGCAGCGCTTCGTCGACAATCCGTTGCCAGAAACTGCCCTCGGCAACCGGCTGTAATGCCACCAGGTCTTTTTCCACGACGGGCTGGTCACCCAGGCGTATCACCACCTGTCCCAGTCCCTGGTTGGCGGCGACGGGAGCAAGAATCTGGTCGCGCAGCTGCATGCTGGCATCCAGGTGTTTGTACTCGCCGCGCGGGATGGTGACGTACAGCGTGTCGGCGAGTCCCAGGTCGACATTTTCCGTGGCACCTTTCCAGACACGGGCGCTGGTCAGTTTGGAGCCGGCATCGTAGAGTTTGTGGGTTTCGAAAAAGCGGAAGCCGTAATTCAACAACGCCTGGCTCGCATCGGCGCGGGCCTCCTCGCTCTTGGTGCCCAGTACCACGCTGATCAGGCGCATGCCGTCACGCTCGGCCGAGGTCACCAGGCAATAGCCGGCAGAGTCGGTATGCCCCGTTTTCAGGCCATCGACGGATTCGTCGCGCCACAGCAGCTTGTTACGGTTGTACTGGGTAATGTCGTTATAGGTGAATTTTTTTTCCGAGTACCACTGGTAGTATTCGGGGAAATCCTTGATCAGGGCGCGGGTGACTTTGACAATATCGCGTGCCGTGGTGTAGTGCTCTTTGTGCGGCAGGCCGGTGCTGTTGACAAAATGGGTATGTGTCATACCCAGTTTTTGCGCGTGCTGGTTCATCAGTGCGGCAAAGCTGTCTTCACTGCCGGCTACGTGTTCAGCCAGTGCCACCGTGGCGTCATTGCCCGACTGAATGATCATTCCCTTGATGAGGTCGGCAACGCTGACCTGGGTATTGACCTCGACAAACATGCGCGAACCGGGTGTGCGCCAGGCTTTTTCGCTGATACGTACCTTGTCCGACAATGACAGCGAGCCGTCACGAATCTCGTTGAAGATCACGTAGGCCGTCATCAGCTTGGTGATGCTGGCGGGTTCCAGCGGCTGGTCGGCGTTTTTTTCCGCAATGGCCTGGCCACTGAGAAAGTCTTCGACCAGGTAACCCTTGGCCCCCACTGCCGGCGGTTTGGGAACCGGCGTGGCCGCCTGGCTGACGGTGCCGAAGAAAAGGCTGAAAAACCCCAGGAGGATGGCGATCTGTCGAAGTGTCTGCATGAGTCTGGCTGCGGTTGAGTTAGCGAGCTATTGTCAACGCTTGTTAACGGTTTTTCAATGTGGCCGTTTGGGGACAGTTCAGCCGCGCGGCGAAGCGGAAGCGGGCTGCTGCAGGCACAGACCTAGTCAATCACTACGTGTGGTGACTGAATGCCGTGGTCGGCCAGCAAATGTGTCAGGTGGTCGACGCTTTCCACGCTGGCCAGGGGGCCGATACGTACCCGGAATATACGCTGCTGCTCATCGGTACTCTCGCTGATGCGCGGTTTGAGGGGAAGACCGATACTACTCAGTCGGGATTCCAGGCGCTCGGCGTTGTCACGGCTGCGGAAGGCGCCCAGCTGAAGGTACAGAGACGGCTCGTGGGATTGCGGTCGTGCCGTTTTGCCGGCGACTTTCGGCCGGCTTGGTGAAATGCGTGGCTGTATGGGTTTTTCCGGATAGTGACGGGGATTGATGGCGGTGACCTCCACCAGGCCGGTACCCTTGCCGAGAATCCCCAGCCGCGAGGCGGCGGCATAGGACAGGTCGATCAGGCGGTTGTCGTGGAACGGGCCCCGGTCGTTGATTTTGACGATGGCCGATTTGCCGTTTCTCAGGTTGGTGACGCGGGCGTAGGTTGGCAGCGGCAGGGTCTTGTGCGCCGCCGACATCTGGTACATGTCGTAGGTGTCACCACTGGAAGTGCGGTGGCCGTGAAATTTCGTGCCGTACCAGGAGGCAATGCCCCGTTCCTTGTAGCCCTTCCGGCTGGTTAGCGTGTGGTATCGCTTGCCGCGAACGACGTAGGAAGCCGGGTTGCCGTAACGGCTGACCGGTTCGACTCTGGGCACGGCATCCTTGACCCGGGAGACATCGACGTGCTTTTCGGGGGCGGTGTCCTGTGCCTGCGCGTAGCGGCTGGCCTGCTGGCTGCCGCTGCAGCCGGCAAGCAGCACCAGGCAGAGCAGGGCTTGCCCTGCTGCATGAGCGATGAATTTACTGCCGGGCTTCCTTGTACGCATCTCGAATCGCTTCACTCAACTGGTAGACCGCCATGGCATACAGCGGACTCCTGTTATAACGAGTAATAACATAAAAATTGTTGCCAGTCAGCCAGTATTCGGGGCCCTCGGCCTGTTCGAGTTCCAGCAGGGCGACTTTCAGGTCGGCGGGCAGCGCCGGCCGGGTTTCGACACCTCTGGCAGCGAAAGTGGCGGTCGTGGCAGAAGCCGGTTTCAGGCTGTCGGAAACCTGGATGTCGGCCGAGGGCAGGCCTTTCGTGACCCGGGCGGTGATCGGCTCGTCGGCCTTCCAGCCATGGCGGTGGAAGTAGTTGGCCACGCTGCCGATGATGTCCTCCAGGTCATTCCACAGGTTGCGCGTGCCGTCACCGCTGAAGTCGACGGCGTAATTGCGGTAGCTGGAGGGGATGAACTGGCCGTAGCCCATGGCCCCTGCGTAGGAACCCTTCACTTCGCTGACGTTGACGTGTTCCTCGCGACCCAGTATCAGGAACTGCTCCAGTTCGCTGCGAAAGAATTTGGCGCGTGGTGGGTAGGCGAAGGCCAGTGTCGACAGGGCATCGACGACGCGGTAGGAACCGGTATGCTTGCCGTAACGGGTCTCCACACCGATGATGGCGACCACGATCGCCGGGTCGACGCCGTAATGTTTCGCCGCGCGTTCCAGTATGGCGGCATTATCCTGCCAGAATTCGACGCCGCCCTCGATGCGCGCGGGCTTGAGGAAAATTTTACGGTACTCGTACCAGGGCTTGGTTTTCTCGGCGGGGCGCGCAATGGCTTCGAGTATGTCATCGCGTTTTTTGGCCTGGTCGAACAGCGTTACCAGCTCCTGGCGGTCGAAGCCATGCCGTTTGACCATGTCCTCGATAAACACCTTGACCTCGGCATTGTCCCGGAAATCTCCGGCACAACCCGGTGTGGCGATGAGTATGCCTGCCAGCAGGCTGAGCCAAGTACTTATGATTCTGTGTTCTGACACCTGGTATTTCCCTAAGTAGGTAGAAGTTTTCGATGCGTATGGATAGACGTGAGGATACCGAAACCGGCCATCATCGTCACCATGGACGTACCGCCGTAACTCACCATCGGCAGCGGCAGGCCAACCACGGGCAGAAGTCCTGTCACCATGCCGGTATTGACAATAATATAGATGAAAAAGGTCATCGCCAGGCTGCCGCCGAGCAGGCGGCTGTAGGTATCCTGGGCCTGCGTGGCGATATAGACACAGCGGATGATAATGAAACTGTAGATCAGCAGTAACACGGCGATGCCGAACAGACCGAATTCCTCACCGAGTACCGCAAAAATGAAGTCCGTCGAACGTTCCGGCAGAAATTCAAGGTGCGCCTGGGTTCCGTTCAGCCAGCCCTTGCCGAACAGGCCACCGGAGCCGATGGCGATTTTCGACTGGATGATGTGGTAGCCGGCGCCCAGTGGATCCTGCTCGGGGTCGAGGAAGGTAATGACACGCTGCCGCTGGTAATCGTGCATGAAATGCCACAGTACCGGCGCGCCGGCACCGGCCAGCACCGTGAGACCGCCAAGCAGGCGCCAGGACAGTCCCGCCAGAAACAGCACGAAAAACCCCGAGCTCCCGATCAGCAGCGAGGTGCCGAGATCCGGCTGCTTGGCGATAAGCAATACCGGTACCACGATCAGTGCGCCGGCGATCAGCAGGCGTGACGGTGACGGTGGCAGGCGTTTGTCGGACAAATACCAGGCGACCATCATGGGAACGGCCAGTTTCATCATTTCCGAGGGCTGGAAGCGTACAAAGCCGAGGTCCAGCCAGCGCTGTGCTCCCTTGCCGATGTCTCCGACCAGCAGCACCGCCAGTAACAGCAGCAGGCCGACCCCGTACAGCCAGGGTGTCCAGCGCTGCAGCCACTGTGGCCGCAGCTGGGCGACCAGGGCCATGGCGCCAAAGGCGATACCCAGGCGGATGCACTGACGCAATACCAGCTGGTCATCGCCACCCGCCGAGCTGTAAAGCACGAACAGCCCGAGCGTGGATAATGCAACCAGGCTGAATAACAGCAGGGCGTCCAGGTGCAGGACGGACTGCCAGTCACGCCGGCTGGCATCCTCCCGATGACTGTCCAGCAGCGTGCTCACGGTGTGCCGCCCTTGTTCAGGTAGGCGTCCAGGATGGTACGCGCAATCGGTGCGGCCACGGCACTGCCGCTGCCACCATTCTCAACAATGACCGCCACGGCGATCTTCGGGGCATGGGCCGGGGCAAAAGCGATAAACAGGGAATGGTCGCGGAGTTTTTCCGCCAGTTTTTCCGCGTCATATTTCTCCTCTTCCTTCAGGCCGAAAACCTGTGCGGTACCCGTTTTACCGGCGATTTCATAACCAGCGCCCCGCCCGACCTTGCGGGCGGTGCCACGCCGGCCGTGGACCACCTCGTGCATGGCGTTGATTATCGTGTCCCAGTGACCGCGATCTTCTATCGCAATGTCCAGCACCGCTTCGTTCGGTACCGGTGATAATTCAGGATCATCGTACTCCTGGGTCGACGCGACAATGTGCGGTTGCATGCGCAGGCCGTATTTTGACAGGGTGGCGGTGGCGCTGGCCAGTTGAATCGGCGTGGTCAGTACAAACCCCTGGCCTATGCCGGCGATCAGGGTTTCACCCGGAAACCACGGCTGGTTGCGTGCGGCGCGTTTCCATTCCCGCGACGGCAGCAGACCGGGAAGTTCGCCACTGATATCGATGCCGGTGCGCACGCCGAAGCCGAACTGGGCCAGAAAGTCGTGCAGCCGGTCTATGCCCATGGAAAGTGCCAGGTCATAGAAATAGACGTCGCAGGACTGGGCAATGGCGCTGGTCAGGTCGACGCTGCCGTGGCCGCTGCGTTTCCAGTCGCGGTATTTCCGTTCCTTGCCGGGTAACTGGTAAAACCCGGGGCAGAAGGTGTGGGCGTGTTCGCTGGTGATGCCCTGCTCCAGTCCACCCAGGCCGACAAAGGGTTTCAGCGTCGATCCCGGCGGGTACTGGCCGCGCAAGGCACGGTTGAACAACGGCTGCTTGTCGTCGTCGCGCAATGCCTGGTAAGTGTCGCTGTCGATGCCGTTGACGAACAGGTTGGGGTCGTAAGTCGGTTTACTGACGAAGGCGAGTATTTCACCGCTGTCCGGTTCAATGGCGATTGCGGCGCCTGCGCGCTCACCGAAGGTCTGTTCGGAAATATTCTGCAACTCGGCATCAAGCGTAAGGTACAGGTTTTCGCCAGGCACCGGCGGTGTGCGCACCAGGGTGCGCAATACCCGTCCCTCGGCGTTGGTTTCCACCTGCCGGTAACCCACCGTACCGTGCAGCGTGTCTTCGTAGGTTTTTTCAATGCCGACCTTGCCGATGTGGGTGGTGCCGCTGTAATTGGACGCATCGATACGCTGCAGGTCGCGTTCATCGACACGACCCACATAGCCCAGTGCATGGGCGGCCAGCGGCCCGTGCGGGTAGTGGCGCGACAGGCCGGCGACGATGTCGACGCCGGGGTAACGGTAACGGTCGATGGCAAAGCGCGCCACTTCCTCGTCACTGAGGTGGAAACGCAGGGGCACAGGCTTGAAGGCCGGGGTGCGGGCGCGCAACTTGTCGAAGCGCTCGCGATCGACGTCACGAACATTGATCAGTTTTGCCAGGCCATCCAGCGTCGCCTGCATGTCGTGCACCTGTTCCGGTGTGATTTCCAGGCGATAGGACGGCAGGTTGTCGGCCAGGATGATGCCGTTGCGATCGAAAATCAGGCCGCGGTTGGGCGGCAGCGGCAGGATCTTGATGCGGTTGTCATCGGACAGCGTGATGTAGTGTTCGTGTGCCAGTACCTGCAGGTACACCAGGCGGCCGAGCAGCACGGCGATCAGCAGGGTCGCGAATACCAGCGCCTGTACGGAACGCTGCATGAACAGGTGGCTTTCGAACAGGTAATCCTTGATCGTGACCCGCGACGGCATGGTCTACTGAACCGAGAAATTAATGCGCAGCGACGTGAGCAGGTGGAACACGAATGGCCACAGCGCCGCACCCAGCAATGAGGGCAGCCAGTAACTCAGCGTGGGGGTGGGGCGACCGATCACGCTGTCTATCCACAGCGTCAGCAACTGGTGCAGGATGAGAAACACCATTACCGTAAGCGCCTGCTGCCACATGGGGTAAACGCGGATACGCTGGTGCAGGCGGACACACAGGTAGGCGATCAGGCTGAGTGACAGGGCATGCTCGCCGAGCAGTGTGCCACTGAGTACATCGAGCAAAAGACCGGCGATAAAGCCTGAGCCGACACTCACGCGGTAGGGCAGAACCAGGCACCAGAAAATCAGCGTCATCCCCAGCCAGTCGGGGCGCAGGGTACGCAGACCATCGGGCAGCGGCACGATGGTCAACAGCAGCGCGACGGCGAAGCTCAGTATGATGAAAAAGCCGCCATGGTGCCTGGTCAGCATCATGGTGTCTCGCTGTTGCTGCTATCGCCGGCCGCGGTGTCCGGTGCGGTAGTCGTCGGCGTCGTGAGTGCTGCAGGGCCCGGCGGTGCTTCCGGCGGCCACACCAGCAGCACTTCGCGGCTGCGGTCCAGCCTGGCGCGTGGGCGCGCAATCACGGTGGAAAACGGGTTCCCCGGGTCCTGCTCCACCGATATCACCTCGGCAACCGGGTAGCCGGGCGGGAAGCGGCCTCCCAGGCCGGAGCTGACCAGCAGGTCACCCACGCGGACATCGGCGTTGGTGGGGATGTGCGGCAGCTCCAGGCGGTCGATGCTGCCGGTGCCCAGGGCAATGGTGCGCAGCCCGGTGCGGTTTATCTGCACGGGGATGGCGTGACTCGGGTCGGTGATCAGCATGGCGGTGGCGGTGAATGGCGCCACGTGGACCAGCTGTCCCATGACACCCTGGCTGTCGAGCAGTGGCTGGCCGTCGAACAGGTGTTCCAGGCTGCCCTTGTTGATTTCGACCTGGTGACGGTAGGGGTCCATGTCCACCGACAGCAGTTCGGCAATCAGCATGGGGCGTTCACCGACCTGGAAGGAGGAATCCAGCAGCGCGCGCAGGCGCATGTTTTCCGCCTCCAGCGCTTCGAGTTTCTGCAGCTGGGTGTTCAGCACCAGTTGCTGGGTGCGCAGGCTGGCGTTCTCCTCCTGCAGTTCGCGGCGCGTGGACAGGGACTCGCGGAACCACTCGCTGGTCGATCCCGGCAGGTCGACCAGCCATTGCAGGGGGTAGACCACCACCGACAGGGCCGCTCGTACGCTGTCGAGGTGGTGCTGGCGATGATCGATGGTCATCAGGGCGATGGAAAGCACGGCCAGTGCCAGCAGGCGGGCAAACAGGGGTGGGCCGGCTGTGAATATCTGTTTAATGGTGGTCCTCTTTACCCGGCTGCTTCACGGGGCAGGGCTGTGGCCCGTCCTGGCACGGCTGTCTGCGCGCCTCTTCCGGTCAACCGGACGGCAGGCCTATTCGACCGCGAAAACGTCACCGCCGCGCTCGTCGAGCAGTTCCAGGGCGCGCCCGCCGCCCCGTGCCACGCAGGTCAGGGGATCGTCGGCCACCACCACCGGCAGGCCGGTCTCTTCCATCAGCAGGCGGTCCAGATCGCGCAGCAGGGCGCCGCCGCCGGTGAGCACGATGCCACGCTCGGCGACGTCGGCCCCGAGCTCGGGTGGCGTCTGTTCCAGCGCCGTCTTGACGGCGCCGACAATACCGGCCAGCGGTTCCTGCAGGGCTTCGAGGATCTCGTTGCTGTTGAGCGTGAAGCTGCGCGGTACGCCCTGGGCCAGGTTGCGGCCCTTGACTTCCAGTTCCTTCATTTCGGCGCCAGGGTAGGCCGAGCCGATCTGCTGCTTGATATGCTCGGCGGTCGATTCGCCGATCAGGGTACCGTAGTTGCGCCGTACATAGTTGACAATGGCATCGTCGAAGCGGTCGCCGCCAATGCGTACCGACGACGAATAAACAATACCGTTCAGGGAGATAACGGCGACCTCGGAGGTCCCGCCACCGATATCCAGCACCATGGAGCCACGGGCTTCGTCCACCGGCATACCGGCGCCGATCGCGGCAGCCATCGGTTCCTCGATGAGATATACCTCGCGCGCGCCGGCGCCGGCTGCCGATTCCTTGATGGCGCGGCGTTCCACCTGGGTGGAACCGCAGGGGACACAGATCAGCACCCGCGGGCTGGGGCGGAAAAAGCGCGCCTCGTGCACCTTGTGGATAAAATGCTGCAGCATTTTCTCGGTGACGGTGAAATCGGCGATCACGCCTTCCTTAAGCGGCCGTATGGCGGTGATATTACCGGGGGTGCGGCCCAGCATGGCCTTGGCCTCGGCGCCCACGGCGGCGATGCTTTTCGGGCCGCCGGGACCGCGGTCCTGGCGGATGGCGACCACCGAGGGTTCGTCGAGCACCACGCCCTGGCCACGGACATAAATCAGGGTATTGGCGGTACCCAGATCAATGGATAAATCGTTGGAGAACATCCCCATCAGACTTCTGAACATGGAAGGCTGAATCCCTAGCTTAATTAAAGGGATGTAATCTAACACAACCGGGGCAGGAACGGGCAAGCAGATTCCTCCCGTGCAGGCCGGCGGGAGGTGGCGCGCATACCCATCGCTCGCCCAAGTATGCTACCTTTCGCGTTTTCCCGGAGCAGCCAATCGAGATTACCGCATGTCTTTGGATAAAGAGGCCGTCAGCAGAATCGCCTACCTGGCCCGCCTGGGCGTGGACGAGGCCGAGTACGACACCTACACGCGCAACCTGTCGGACATTCTGTCCTTCGTGGAGCAGCTGAATGCCGTGGACACCACCGGCGTCGAGCCGATGGCGCACCCCCTGGATGCCAGCCAGCGCCTGCGACCGGACGAGGTGTCGGAAAGCGACCGGCGCGAGCAGTTTCAGCGCATCGCCCCCAGGGTGGAGGCCGGCCTGTACCTGGTCCCCAAAGTGATCGAGTAACACGGAACCGGTTATGTTTCAGAAGACGATTTCCGAGCTGGCCGCCGGTTTACGCGCCGGCGAGTTTTCCAGCGAAGAGCTGACGCAGAGCTTTCTCGCGCGCATCGAAAAATACGATGCGCAGCTTAACAGCGTGGTGACGCTGACGGCCGACGCTGCGCTGGCCGCCGCCAGGCGCGCCGACCAGCGACTGAAAGACGGCAGCGCCACGCCGCTGACCGGTATTCCCTACCTGCACAAGGATATCTTCTGCACCGAGGGTGTGCGTACCGCCTGCGGCTCGCGCATGCTGGACAGTTTCGAGGCCCCCTACGACGCCACGGTCAGCCACAAGCTGAAGGAAGCCGGCGCCGTCATGCTGGGCAAGACCAACATGGACGAGTTCGCCATGGGGTCGTCCAACGAGACCAGTTTCTACGGGCCGGTGAAGAACCCCTGGGACCTGGAACGCGTGCCCGGCGGTTCTTCCGGCGGTTCGGCCGCTGCGGTGGCGGCGCGCCTGGCGCCCCTGGCCACGGGCACGGACACCGGTGGTTCGATCCGCCAGCCGGCGGCCCTGTGTGGTATCACCGGCATCAAGCCGACCTACGGGCGGGTATCGCGCTACGGCATGATCGCCTTTGCTTCCAGTCTCGACCAGGGCGGGGCGTTCGGCGCCAGTGCCGAAGACGCAGCCCACCTGCTGGCGGCGATGGCGGGGTTCGACGAGCGCGATTCCACCAGCATCGACCGGCCGGTCGAGGATTATTCCGGGCAACTGGGCGCGGACCTCACCGGATTGAAGATCGGCCTGCCGAAAGAGTATTTCGACGCCGGGCTGGATGCCGGCGTCGCCGCCGCGGTGGAGGCCGCGGTCGGGGAATTCAGGAAACTCGGTGCCGAGGTCAGGGATATCAGCCTGCCCAACAGCGCCCTGGCGGTACCGACTTACTACGTCGTGGCCCCGGCCGAGTGTTCGTCCAACCTGTCACGCATGGACGGCGTGCGCTTCGGTCACCGCTGCGACAATCCGAAAGACCTGGAAGACCTCTACGTGCGTTCGCGCGGCGAGGGTTTCGGTGCGGAGGTCAAGCGCCGCATCATGGTGGGTACCTACGCACTGTCGGCCGGTTATTACGACGCCTATTACCTCAAAGCGCAGCAGGCGCGCCGCCTGATCCGCGATGACTTTGTCCGCGCCTTTGAGGACGTCGATGTGATCATGGGGCCGACGTCACCGGGTACCGCCTTCCGGCTGGGCGAGAAAGCCGACGATCCGGTGACCATGTACCTGTCGGATATCTATACCATCGCGGTCAACCTTGCCGGATTGCCGGGCATGTCCGTGCCGGCTGGCCTGGTCGCCGGCCTGCCGGTGGGCCTGCAGTTGATCGGTAACTATTTCGACGAAGGCCGGTTGTTGAACATCGCACACCGCTATCAGCAGGTGACCGACTGGCACCGGCAGGTACCGCCGGCCTTTACCTGACGTGTCATGGGAAGCTGTCTATGAAATGGGAAGTCGTCATCGGGCTGGAAATCCATGCCCAGCTGGCCACTAACAGCAAGATTTTTTCGGGGGCCTCGACCGCTTACGGTGCCGCACCCAATACCCAGGCCTGCGCGGTCGATCTCGGTCTGCCCGGGGTGTTGCCGGTACTTAACGCCGAGGTGGTACGCATGGCGGCCAAGTTCGGCCTCGCCACCCATTCGACCGTGGCACCGCGATCGGTTTTCGCCCGCAAGAACTATTTCTACCCCGACCTGCCCAAGGGCTACCAGATCAGTCAGTTCGAGCTGCCCATCGTCCACGGCGGTCACCTGGACATCGACCTGGAAGACGGGGAGACCAAGCGTATCGGTATCACCCGCGCTCATCTCGAAGAGGATGCCGGTAAATCACTGCACGAGGATTTTCACGGTGAGACCGGTATCGACCTCAACCGTGCCGGGACGCCGCTGCTGGAAATCGTGTCGGAACCCGACATGCGTTCGCCGGCCGAGGCAGTCGCCTACATGAAAAAAATCCATTCGCTGGTACGCTACCTGGAAATCTGCGACGGCAATATGCAGGAAGGCTCGTTCCGCTGTGATGCCAACGTCTCCATTCGTCCGGAGGGCCAGCAGGAATTCGGCACCCGTACCGAGCTCAAGAATATCAACTCCTTCCGCTTCGTCGAACGCGCCATCAATTACGAAATCGAACGCCAGATCGACGTTGTCGAGGGCGGTGGCGAAGTGGTACAGGAAACCCGTCTCTACGACGCCGACAAAAACGAAACCCGACCCATGCGCAGCAAGGAGGAAGCCAACGACTACCGTTATTTCCCCGACCCGGACCTGCTGCCGGTAGAACTTGACCAGGCATTTCTCGACACGGTGGCGGCAACCCTGCCGGAACTGCCGGATGCCAGGCGCGATCGCTTTATCAGTGACTACGGCCTGTCGCATTACGATGCCGCGGTGCTGACCGGCAGCCGGGAAATGGCGGACTATTTCGAACAGACCGTGGCGGCTTCCGGCGGTGAAGGTAAATTGTCGGCTAACTGGGTGATGGGCGAACTCGCGGGAGTTCTGAACAAGGAAGGCCGCGATATCATCGATAGCCCGGTCACGCCGGCGATGCTGGGCGGCATGCTGCAGCGCGTCAGCGACGGCACGATTTCCGGCAAAATCGCCAAGCAGGTATTCGAGGCGATGTGGGCCGGGGAAGGTGATGCCGACGCCGTCATCGAAAAGAAAGGTCTCAAGCAGATCAGTGACAGTGGCGCCATTGAAAAAATTGTGCGCGAAGTACTGGATAACAATGCCAAACAGATTGAACAGTACAGGGGCGGCCAGGAGAAGCTGCTGGGTTATTTCGTCGGCCAGGTAATGAAAGCCACCCAGGGCAAGGCCAATCCGGGCGAGGTGAACAAGATTCTCAAGCGACTGCTGGCGGAGTGACTCCGCCCGCGGTTGCGGTAGCGGTTTCTTCCCGGTCCCAGGGGAGCGTTCTGCCCCTGGTTCAGCGCTGAGTGGTGTCTGTTGCAATAATTAAGGATGTCTTGAAGTCGCCGGTCATGTCCTCCAGAGATTCCGATTGTCTGCACCGTTTCGTCTTCGAGCACACCGATGTGCGCGGCGAACTGGTACACCTGGATGCCAGTTGGCGCGCGGTGCTGGAGCGCAAGAATTATCCCGCACCGGTACGCGATCTTCTCGGCCAGGCAATGGCAGCCGCGGTGCTGCTGTCGGCAACCATTAAAATCAACGGTTCATTGCACTTGCAGCTACAGGGCGATGGCCCGGTCAGGCTGCTGCTGGTCGAGGTGACCGCGCAGCGGACGCTGCGCGGCCTGGCGCACTGGGAAGGCGAAGTGCCGGCTGCACCGCTGGGTGCGCAGACCGGCGCGGCACGCCTGATGCTGACCATCGACCCGGGTGGCGGTCGGGAACGTTACCAGGGACTGGTAAATGTCGAACAGGAGACACTGGCCGGGACCCTGGAAGATTATTTCCGGCGTTCAGAGCAACTGGCGACAAGGTTGTGGCTGGCGGCGGACGAGCGGCGCGCCGGTGGTATGTTGTTACAGCGCCTGCCGGGGCAGGCGCGGGACGATGAAGACTGGAACCGCGATGTATTCCTGGGTGAGACGGTGTCCCGTGACGAGCTTATCCAGCTGACGGCGCGGGAATTGTTGCACCGGCTGTTTCACGAAGAGGATGTGCGCCTGTTCGAGGCCGAGCCGGTGAGCTTCCGGTGTTCCTGTTCGGCCGAACGCATCGAAACCATGTTGCGCGGCCTGGGGTATGACGAGGTGCGCGACATCCTCGAAGAGCAGGGCAAGGTCAGTGTCCACTGTGAGTTCTGCAACCAGCACTATGCCTATGATGCGGTCGATGTGGAACGTCTGTTCGCGGCCGCGGATCAACCCGATGTGCCGCCGACCCGGCATTAGCGGTTTTCCCGGATCAGGTGGACGTTGACTAAATCTCCAGCTGAACCTCGGTGGCCTTGCCCTCCCGAAGGCGGAAAGCACGCATTTCCAGTACACCCCTGGTGTTGAGTGACACAATGATATACAGCGCTTCGGGATAGCCGGCCTGTTCGAGGTCGGTACTTGAGGGTTCCGCCGGGCTGTGTGGATGGGAGTGATAGATACCGAACAGTTCCTCACCCTGTTCGCGCATACGCCGCTGGGCGGCGATCTGGCGGGCCGGATCCATGACGAACAGCCGCTGCGGCTGGTCCGCCACGTTGGGCACCGGTATGCAGCGTTGTGGCCGCCCGCCTCGGGCCGCGATCAGGCCGCAGACCTCGACGTCCGGTGATGACCGGGCATGGTGCAGGATCTGGTTGACCAGTTGGCGGGGCAGAATGATGCTTTCCACGCGCTAACTATAACCAGCGCGGCGGGCCATGTGCCAGTGTATCGCCGTAGGCCTAGTCCCCGGCGCGGGAAAATTCCAGCATGCGTTCGATGGGGCGCAGGGCCCGGGTGCGGATGTCCTCAGGAATATGAATCGCGTTGCGGCCGCTTTCGAGCACCGCCGCCAGGTTTTCCAGGCTGTTCATTGCCATCCAGGGGCAGTGCGCACAGCTCACACAGGTTGCGCTTTCGCCGCCGGTGGGAGCGGCGATGAGCTGCTTGTCGGGTGCGGCTTCGCGCATTTTGTGAAACAGGCCGAAATCGGTGGCGATGATCAGTGCACCTGCCGATGAGGCCTGGGCCGCCTTGATCAACTGCGTGGTCGAACCGATGAAGTCGGCCAGCGCCAGCACGGCGGCGGGTGATTCCGGGTGGGCGAGCACTTCCGCCTGCGGGTTTTCTTCCATGAGTTTCTTCAGCGCGACCGCCTTGAACTCGTCGTGTACCACGCAGAACCCTTGCCAGATCAGCATGTCCGCGCCGGTCTTGTCCTGGACATAGTGTCCCAGGTGCTTGTCGGAGGCCCAGATAATCTTTTCGCCGCGCTGGTGCAGATGGCTGACGATATCCACGGCATTGCTCGAGGTTACCATCCAGTCGGCCCTTGCCTTGACCGCCGCACTGGTGTTGGCATAGACGACGGAAGTACGGTCCGGGTGGGCGTCGCAATAGCGGCTGAAGGCATCCGCCGGACAGCTGAGATCGAGCGAACAGGTGGCGTCCAGGTCAGGCATCAGCACCCGTTTTTCGGGGTTGAGGATCTTGGCGGTTTCGCCCATGAAACGCACGCCGATGACCACCAGCGTATCGGCAGAATGCCGGTTACCGAAGTCCGCCATGCCCAGCGAATCGCCCACATAGCCGCCGCTCTCATCGGTGATGATCTGCAGTTGCTCATCGACGTAGTAGTGCGTGACCAGCACGGCATTTTCAGACTTGAGCAGGTCCTTGATGCGCGTGAACAGGTCATCACGCTGCGCATCTGACACGGGCGCGGGGCGTGGCGCATGGGCCGCAAGGCTGCGGATCTCGTTTTCCAGTTGCCGGGGTACCTCGACCGCCAGGCTTGAAGGGGTAGTCGTCAACGAATAATCCTCTTGGTTCGTGTCTTATAGGTATTCTAGTACGTCACGACGGTTTGATGCACCGCCCGGGACCTCCTGCTGGCGCCGACCGGGTGCAGGCGCTAGGATTACGTTAAGTAGGGTTATTAACCAGGGAGGTCGCTCATGGTTCAGTTATCCGCAACCCGATATGGTAACGGCGAGCCGGAAATTCCGCCCGGGACACCCCCCGAGGAACCACCATCCACGGAGCCGCCCGGGGTGCCCCCCGAACGCCCGCCGGAAGTGCCGGCCGAGCCGGTACCGGAAGTGCCGCCGGCAACGCCGGTCGAGGTGCCACCCGGCTCACCCCCCGAGGTGCAGGGTGCCGCCGCCCCGTTTGCATGAAACGGCAGCCACGAGTACTCCCTGTGAGCTGATTACCTGGGAACATTTTTACCGCCTGGCGCAAAAGCTGGCGCGAACCGTTCATGCCACAGGGTATCGTCCCGACCTGATCGTCGCGATCGGTCGTGGCGGTTACCTGCCGGCGCGGGTGTTGTCCGACTACCTGGATGTCTTTGACCTGGCCAGTGTCAGAATCGAGCACTATCGCGGCGCCCGCCGGCAACCGGTCGCCAGGATCCGCTATCCACTCACCGCCGACAGCCGTGGACGGCGGGTGCTGCTGGTCGATGATGTCAGTGATTCGGGGGAAACCTTCGAGCTTGCCGTGCGGCATTTGAAGGAACACGGGGAACCCGCGGAGCTGCGCACCGCGGTCCTGCATCACAAGCGGGTTTCCGCCTTCGTGCCCGACTACTATGCTGCAGAAGTCGTGCAGTGGCGCTGGATCATTTACCCGTGGGCGGTGATCGAGGATCTTGGGGGTTTCCTGCGGGCCATGGAGGTGCGCCCGGCTTCTGTCGAGGCATTTGCCGCTTACCTGGCAGAACAGCATGGCCTCAAGGTGGACAGCGGGCTGCTGGCGGACGTGCTGGCGTTTGCCGGTGACTGAGCGTTACGCTGCCTTTATTTCCCCGGGGCCTGTTCACCGCGGTACTCGGCGCACACCGGACAATCCGGGTCGCGGCTGAGACGGATGCTGCGCCAGTCCTGGTACAGGCCATCGAATACCAGCAGACGGCCACACAGCGTTTCACCAACGCCCATCAGCAGTTTGAGCGTTTCCAGGGCCTGCAGGCTGCCGATAACGCCGACGATGGGCGCGAGTACGCCGTTGTCGGTGCAGGTCTGGTCGGGTTCTTCGCCTTCACGGTACAGGCAGCGGTAGCAGGGACTGTCCGGACGGGCAGGGACGAACACCGATAACTGGCCTTCAAGGCGAATGGCGGCGCCGGACACCAGCGGCGTGCCGGTGGCGCAGCAGGCCGCGTTGACGGCGAAACGGGTTGTAAAATTATCGCTGGCGTCGACGATCACGTCGGCCCGCTGTGCCAGTTCCCGCAGCTGTGCGGCGTCGAGCCGGGCGTTCAGCGCAGTGACGTCAACGTCGGGGTTAAGCGCACCCAGGCGGTCCCTGGCCGACTCGACCTTGGGCCGCCCCAGGTCATCGCTGCCGTGGAGGATCTGTCGCTGCAGGTTGGAAAGATCGACCTCGTCAGGGTCGGCGATGGTGATGCGTCCTACCCCGGCGCTGGCCAGGTACATGGCGACCGGCGATCCCAGGCCGCCGGCACCGACGATCACCGCGTGGGCGTCGAGCAGTTTCTGCTGGCCCTCGGTGCCGACCCGGGGCAGCAGGATCTGGCGGCTGTAACGTAACAGTTGCTGATCATCCATGAGCACAAGATACCGCTCCGTGGTGCAGAAATCAGCAGTTTGAGTGACGGGTTGGCCGGGCTTACAGGTAGCTGCGCCAGTGTTCCGGGCGTTCGTCACGGCAGCCGTGCGTCTTGCACCGGTAGCAGCGCATGAAAATTTCCCGGGTGCTGTGATCCTGGTCGTCCCGGATCAGCGTGGATTCCATTTCGTTCTCTTCGGTGTAGTAATACAGCGCCCGTTTCAGCCGGGACATCAGGCTGTTGTCGAGATGAAAACCGAGTTCGGTGAGCAGGGCCTCGATTACCCGCAGGCAGATGCGGCTGAGGTCATAACTGATGGTAATGGCGTTGCCGCCTGAATCGGGGATGGAAGCATGCATCACGCCCTCGACATCAGCGAGCAGCAAGAGCGCTGTCCGCGCCTGTTGTGGGTCCGGGTGCGGGTCGCGAAATCCGATTTCCCGGTGCTTGATGGATGCCGGGCTGGTTCGTTCCATAGCTGAATCCTATAGTATATACAGGGATAAGGCGAGCACCGTAAATTATGGCCGGCGGGCGAAACTGACCCGTTCCCGGCCGGCCAGGTCGAGGGCCACTTCAGGGGGATTAAACTCTTTGTCTTTTAGTAGCTTATGTATTTCCGCAGTCTGCTCCGGAGCATGCTCGAGAAACAGCCAGCCAGTGGGCGCCAGCACCCGGCCGGCACCGTTGATCAGGTAACGGATGTCGTCCAGTCCGTCTTCACCCGCGGCCAGTGCGGTGCGTGGCTCGAAGCGCACATCGCCCCGGCCGAGGTGGGCGTCGTTGTCGCAGACGTACGGCGGATTACTGACAATGGCGTCCAGTGAGGCCGCGGCGAAGGCGTCGCACCAGTGTCCGACGACGAAGGCGGGGGGTGTTTCCGTCAATCGCTGCGCGTTGCGTCGGGCCACCTGGATGGCGGCGGACGAACGGTCCAGCGCGACCAGCTGCCAGCGGCGACATTCGTGCGCCAGCGCGAGGGCGATGGCGCCGCTGCCGGTGCCCAGGTCGGCAACGCGCAGCGGCGGGTCGTGCGGTAGCACTGCGAGTGCCTGTTCCACCAGGATCTCGGTATCCGGGCGCGGAATCAGGGTGTCGGCAGTGACTTCCAGGGGCAGTGACCAGAACTCGCGTTCACCGGTGAGGTGGGCGACCGGCTCGCCGGCGGCCCGGCGCGTTATCAGGGTTTCAAATCGCACCTGTTGATCCGCGGTCAGGTGCTGTTCCGGCCAGGCGTGCAGGTGACTGCGGGGTTTGCCGAGCACGTGCATCAGCAGGACCTCGGCGTCCAGGCGCGGAGTCTCGTGCTGCGCCAGCCGGCCGGTGGCCTGTTGCAGCGCCTGTGTGATAGTCATCACAGTTGAGCTCGACGGTGTCGTCAGTTTTCCTGGGCGCTGAGCGCCGCCAGTCGGTCGGCCTGGTCTTCGCTGCGCAACGGTTCGACGATATGTTCCAGCGCACCCTGCATGATTTCGTCGAGCTTGTAGAGCGTCAGGTTGATGCGGTGGTCGGTCACCCGCCCCTGGGGAAAATTGTAGGTACGGATGCGTTCCGAACGGTCGCCGCTGCCGACCAGGTTGCGGCGGGTTTCCGATTCCTCGCTGCGGCGCTTTTCATCTTCAACCGCCTGCATGCGCGCCGCCAGCAGCGAGAGGGCGCGGGCGCGGTTCTTGTGCTGGGAACGCTCATCCTGGCACTCGACGACGATACCGGTAGGCAGGTGGGTAATGCGTACTGCGGAATCGGTTTTATTGACGTGCTGACCGCCGGCCCCCGATGCACGGTAGGTGTCGACTTTCAGGTCCGCCGGGTTGATGTTGACGGCCTGTTGTTCCTCGGCCTCGGGCAGGACCGCCACGGTGGCCGCGGAGGTATGGATCCGACCCTGCGACTCGGTTTCCGGCACCCGCTGTACCCGGTGTGCGCCGGATTCGAATTTCAGGTGCGCGTAGACATCCTGTCCGTTGATGCGGGCGATGATTTCCTTGTAGCCGCCGTGTTCACCCTCGCTTTCGCTGAGTATCTCGACCTTCCAGCGCTGATTCTCGGCATAGCGTGAGTACATGCGGAACAGGTCACCGGCAAACAGGGCGGCTTCATCGCCGCCGGTGCCGGCGCGGATTTCCAGGTAGACATTCTTGTTGTCGTTGGGGTCTTTCGGCAGCAGCTGGTTCTGCAACTCGTTTTCGAGCTGTGCGCGCCTTGCCTGTGCCTGCTGCAGCTCGTCGGTGGCCATATCCCGCAGTTCCGGGTCCGGATCCTTGAGCATTTCCTGGGCTGATTGCTCGTCTTCGCGCGTCTTCTGCAGCGCGTCGAAACAACTGACTACAGGGTTGAGTTGTGCATACTCAACCGACAGGTCGCGGAAGCGCCCGCTGTCGGCAATCACGTCCGGATCGGCCAGCAGGGCGCTGACTTCCTCGGCACGCTCGACAATGGTTTCCAGTTTGCGTTGCAGCGAAGGGTTCACGTCAGTCCTTGTCGAGATTGAAAACGTGTAACGCCGCCTGCAGCAGTTCGACATCCCCGGTTTCGGCCGCCTCGCGTATCTTCACGCTCGGTGTGTGGGTCAGTTTGTTGGTCAGGGTATTGGCCAGGAATTGCAGGACTTCCTCGGGCGCCTTGCCGCTGGCCAGCATGTGACGCGCCTTGTCCAGCACCTCGTCGCGCTGCTGTTCGGCGTGCCGGCGGTAGCTGCGGATACTCGATACGGCGTCCTGCGCCCGCAGCCAGGCCATGAATCGTTCCACCTGGACATCGATGATTTCTTCAGCCTGGTGCGCTGCATCCTGGCGCGACTTCAGGTTCTCCTGGATGACCTCCTGCAGGTCGTCGACGGTATACAGGTAGATGTCCTCGAACTCCGCGACCGCGGGATCGATGTCCCGGGGCACGGCGATATCGACCATGAACACGGGACGGTGTTTGCGGCTGGCGAGTGCACCCTCGATCATGTCCCGCTTGAGAATCACGCTGTCGCTGCCGGTAGCGGAAATCACGATGTCGGCCTCTGACAGGTGCGCAGGGATTTTATCCAGGCTGATCCCGTAGCCATTGAACTGTGCTGCCAGCTGGTGCGCGCGTTCGGGTGTGCGGTTGGCAATGACGATACGGCCCAGGCGCTGTTCGCGCAGGTGCCGGGCAGTCAGTTCAATGGTTTCGCCCGCACCGATGAGCAGCGCGGTGTGCGCCTCGAAGTCGCTGAATATCTGTTTTGCCAGGCTCACGGCCGCGAACGCCACCGATACCGGGCTTTCGCCAATGGCGGTATCGGTGCGGATCTGTTTTGCCACTGAAAAGGTATGCTGGAACAAACGTTCGAGGGCGGCGTCCAGGGTGCCGGCATCGTTGGCTGTCTGGTAGGCCGCTTTCATCTGGCCGAGAATCTGGGGTTCGCCGAGTATCATGGAGTCCAGTCCGCCGGCGACGCGCAGCAGGTGACGGACCGCGTCGGCGTCCGGGAAGCTGTACAGGTGCGGCCGGATCTGGGCCGGATCGAGGGCGTGGAAGTGGGCCAGCCACTCGCTCAATGCGTCGATCTGGTTATCCTGTAAACCGCAATAGAGTTCGGTACGGTTGCAGGTCGACAGGATCGCGGCCTCATGCACCGACGGCAGGGCGGCAAGATCGCGCAGCGCGGTCTTGATACGCTCGCCCGTGATGGCGACCTGCTCACGCAGTTCGACCGGTGCGGTGCGGTGATTGATGCCGAGCGCAATCAGGGACATGGACAGACCAGCGACGATAAACTCAAACGGGAAATTTTGGGCTATGGGTGGGTTGAATACAAGTTGAACTTCGTGTTGCTGTAGCTTCCCCGGCGTTTGCCGTATAGTGTCACAGGTTAAACCTGTGAAGCCCAATTCCGGATAAGATGATTGGTTTTAAATGTAAAAATGCGCCTTTGCGCATCGCTGTTCTGGTGGCGGCCGGGCTGTGGCTGACCGCCTGTGTGCAGCCGCCGGTCAGGGAGGCAACACCGGAACCGGGGCAGGTACCGGTTGAGCCCGCGGCGGCTGACAGTGGTGAGGGTTCTGTGCCTGCCGAACCTCCGGTAACCGCGGCAGAAAACCTGACGGCGCCACTGCTCTATGACGTGCTGCTCGCCGAAATTGCCGGACAGCGTGGCCGACTCGACGTGTCGGGGGCCAGTTACCTGGAAGCGGCGCGGCAGAGCAATGATCCACGCATCGCCGAGCGCGCCCTGAAAATAGCCGTGTACGCCAAGCAACCCCGCCTGGCGCTGGAGGCGGCGCGCCGCTGGGTAACACTGGCGCCGGACAACCTGGAAGCCCGGCAATCCCTGGCGGTACTGGCGCTGCGCATCAAGCAGGAAGAAGAGGCGCTGCAGCAGTTCGAGTATCTGCTGGAGCACAGTAACGGCGATAACACCGACCCCTACCAGTCATTACTGGCATTGCTGGCGCGCGAACCCGACAAGCCGCGGGCGCTCGATGTCATGAAACGGCTGGTGGAATTACGTCCCGGTGATGCCGAGGCGCATTTTGCCTACGCCCAGCTGGCCGTGCACGCCCAGGACTGGCCACTGGCGGAAAATGAAGTGGCGCAGGCATTGTTGTTGAAGCCGGGCTGGACCCGCGCACTGATTCTGCAGGCGCAGGTAAACCTCAAGCAGGGGCAGGGTGGCATTGCCCGTCAGCAGCTGGAGTCCGCGCTGCAACACAATCCAAAGGATAACGATCTGCGCCTGGCCTACGCGCGCCTGCTGGTAGACCTGGACGATTATGATGCGGCGCGGCGCGAGTACCGGGTGCTGTTGAAGGCGCAGCCGGATAACGGCCAGGTGGTGTATTCGCTGGCGCTGCTGTCGCTGGAAGCCGGGCAGCTGAAGGACGCCAGAAACCTTTTCGAGAAGCTGGTGGGCCTGGAGTACCAGGTGCAGCAGGCCTACTACTACCTGGGCGCCATTGCCGAAGAACAGAACAAACCCACGCGTGCCATGCAGTGGTATAACAAGGTCGAGGAAGGCGATCACTGGATCGAGGTGCAGATCCGCATGGCCCGCCTGGAAGCCCAGGCCGGTGACGTCGACGGCGCACGCGAACGGCTGCGTAAAATCCGCCTGGCGCACCCGGGGGAAACCCAGCGCCTGTTCCTGGTCGAAGGTGAAATACTGTCCCAGATCGACTGGCACGAGGAAGCTTACAAGCTGTACAGCGACTACCTGGAAATCCAGCCGGACGACACCGAGATCCTGTATGCGCGCGCCCTGGTGGCGGAACGCCTGGACCGGCTCGATGTGGCGGAACGCGATTTCCGGCACGTCCTGGCGCTCGATCCGGATAACGCACGGACACTGAATGCCCTCGGCTATACACTGGCCGATCGTACCGACCGCTACCAGGAGGCCCTGGGCTATGTTGAAAAGGCGCTGGCACAGACGCCGGATGACCCTGCCGTCATCGACAGCATGGGCTGGGTTCTGTACCGGCTGGGCCGTTTGCAGGAAGCGCGTGAGCACCTGCAAAGAGCGTACGATATGACCAAGGACGGCGAAATCGCCGCCCATCTGGGCGAGGTGATGTGGGCCATGGGTGACCGGGACCAGGCCAGGGCGCTGTGGCAAAAGGCGCGCAAAGCGACGCCGGGCGACCCGGTGCTCGAAGATACGGTGCGCCGTTACCTGCGCTGAATTGCTTTCGGTAAGAGTCCCCGGTTTTGTGTTGACCAGTCATCGCTATTTTATCCTGGCGCCAACCCTGGCGCTGATATTCGCGGCTGGTTGTGCGACCCGCCCGCCCGTCGTTGGCGAGACCGCGGCGGAATCGGTCTGGCTCGAACACCGTGCGACACTTGAAGCGCTCGCCGACTGGCAGGTACAGGGGCGGGTTGCCATTCGCCGTGGTGAAGACGGCTGGAATGCCAGCTTCGACTGGCAACAGCGGCACGGGAATTACCGTATCCGCTTACGGGGTCCTTTCGGCCAGGGCGGCGTTGAACTGCACGGCGACAGCCTGGGTGTGTGGCTGCGCCGCAGCGACCAGCCACCGGTCTATGCACGCAGTGCCGAGGATCTGTTGGCGCAGGAAATCGGCTGGCGTTTGCCCGTGCTGGGGCTGGTCGACTGGTTGCGTGGCCTGCCGGTGGAGTCGCAGCCCGCCTCGCTCGACTGGGATCAGCAGGGACGCCTGCAGACCCTGCAGCAGGATGGCTGGGCTATTGAATACCCCCGCTACCGGGAGGTCGGCGGCCGGCAATTGCCGGACAAAGTGCGAATGACGCGTGACCGCCTGCAGGTCAGGCTGGTCATCGACAAATGGCAGATACCATGACGACGGGATCTGCAGCGGAGGTCTGGCCGGCGCCCGCCAAGCTCAACCTGTTCCTGCATGTCACGGGCCGGCGTCCCGACGGTTACCATGAGCTGCAGACGGTATTCCAGTTTCTGGACGCTGGCGACCGCCTGTGGTTCGACGTGCTCGATCGACCGGGTATCGAACTGCAGGGCGGGCTGCCCGGGATTGCGGCCGGTGAAGACCTGGTCGAACGCGCCGCGCGATTGCTTGGCGAGCATACCGGCTGCCGCCTGGGTGCCCGCATCCGGCTGGACAAACGACTGCCGGCGGGCGGCGGACTTGGCGGCGGGAGTTCGGACGCCGCCACCGTCCTGGTCGCGCTGAATGTCCTGTGGGGTCTGGGGCTTGATGACGACCGGCTGGCCGCGCTGGGACTGGCGCTGGGTGCCGACGTGCCGGTGTTCGTGCGCGGTTTGGCGGCCTGGGCGGAGGGTGTGGGCGAAAAACTCACACCGCTGCCGCAACTGGAAGAACCCTGGTACCTGGTGGTGGATCCGCGGGTAAGCGTATCTACGGCCGAGATTTTTTCCGATCCCGGATTGACACGTAACGGCCCCAGCCTCAAAATACCCGCCTTTCTCTCGGGCGCGGGAGTCAACCAGCTCGAGCCAGTGGTTGTGCGGCGGTATCCGGAAGTAGGTAAAGCATTGGATTGGCTGTCAAAACACCAACCTGCACAGATGACAGGGAGTGGTGCCTGTGTGTTCGCCCGCTGCCCGGACCGCCGGCAGGCGGAAGCGATACTGGCGCAATTACCGGCGCCCTGGGCGGGTTTTGTGGCGCGCGGCCGGAATCGGTCTCCCCTGAGGGAGAAACTCGCAGCGCTGCGGAAAGCATGATTATTGGGGCGTAGCCAAGCGGTAAGGCACTGGTTTTTGGTATCAGCATGCGCAGGTTCGAATCCTGCCGCCCCAGCCAAAGTTTGTTTAGTGTTGCGTTATCACGCTGTTGAGATTAGCAGCAGCGGTGATCAAGGCGGCAGGATTTGAACCTAAAGGTTCGACAAATCCGCGTAGCGGATTTGAACGGCGCAGCCGGCCCCGCAGGGGTGAGCGACACGGTCGCGAATAATCCTGCCGCCCCAGCCATAGTTTGGAATTCGGGTCAGTGTGTTCAATTCAGCGGGTGGCAAGACTATGAAAGGCATGCCTTCATCGGATGCAGACAATCGCCTGATGGTGTTCTCGGGCAACGCCAACCCGCCGTTGGCGCAGTCCATCGCCAACCACTTGCGCCTGAACCTCGGCAAGGCCGTGGTCAGCGAGTTCAGCGATGGCGAAATCATGGTCGAAATCATGGAGAACGTCCGTGGCCGTGATGTGTTCGTCGTGCAGCCGACCTGCGCGCCGACCAACAACAACCTGATGGAACTGCTGGTGATGGTGGATGCACTGCAGCGCGCTTCGGCGGCGCGCGTAACCACCGTCATCCCTTATTTCGGCTACGCCCGCCAGGACCGCCGGCCGCGTTCGGCGCGTGTGCCGATCACGGCCAAGGTGGTCGCCAAGATGATCGGTGATGTCGGTGCTGACCGGGTGCTGACCGTGGACCTGCACTCGGAACAGATCCAGGGGTTTTTCGATGTGCCTGTGGACAACGTCTATGCCTCGCCGATATTGCTGGGTGACGTGTGGCGGCAGAAGCACCCGAATTTGATGGTGGTGTCGCCGGACGTCGGTGGCGTGGTCAGGGCGCGGGCACTGGCGAAGCGCCTGGATGATGCCGACCTGGCGATTATCGACAAGCGCCGGCCCAAGGCCAATGTCGCCAAGATCATGCACATTATCGGTGAAGTCGAAGGCCGCAGCTGTGTACTGGTCGATGACCTGGTGGATACCGCCGGTACCTTGTGCCAGGCCGCCAGGGCGTTGAAGGACAATGGTGCCGAAAAGGTGGTGGCATACTGTACGCACCCGGTGTTATCGGGCAATGCCATCAGTAATATCAGTGACTCGGACCTGGACGAACTGGTCGTAACGGACACGATCCCGTTGCGGCCGGATGCGCAGGCCTGTACGCGCATTCGCCAGTTGAGTATTGCCGAGATGCTGGCTGAAGCGATACGTCGCATCAACAACGAGGAATCGGTCAGTTCCATGTTTATGGACTGACAGAAAGTCTTCTGTACAAGGTGCAGAAGGTTCATTGTCTCCCCTGGTCGCGGGGGAGTCGTTAAACCAAGTGGAGACAGTTGTAATGTCTATTTTTGAACTCGAAGCTGAATCACGCTCAGACATGGGGAAAGGTGCGAGCCGCCGCCTGCGTCGTGATGGCAAGGTACCCGCCGTTATGTACGGTGGCGATGCGGATCCCCAGTCCATTACCCTGGTGCACAGTGAAGTCATCAAGCGCCTCGACCATGAAGGGTTTTACTCGCATATCCTCACGGTGAATGTCGATGGCAAGGCCAGCAAGGCCGTGCTGCGCGACATGCAGCGCCATCCCTCGAAGCCAGTGGTGATGCACATGGACTTCCAGCGCGTCGAGACCAACAAGCCGATCCGTGTCAACGTCCCGCTGCATTTCGAAGGTGAAGATATCGCGCCGGGCGTGAAAGCCGGCGGTCTGGTGACCCATGAAATGATCGACGTGGAGCTGGAAGTGCTGCCGAGGCACCTGCCCGAGTTTATCAGCGTGGATATATCCGGCCTTGAAATCGGTGATGCCTTGCACCTCACCGACCTGAAGCTGCCGGAAAGCGGTGAACTGGTGGAACTGGCGCGTGGCGAAGGCCATGACCAGCCGGTGGTGTCCATCCATGCGCCGCGTGTCGTCGAGGAAGAGCAGCCCGGTGCTGAAGGCGCAGCCGAAGGTGGCGAAGAAGCGCCCGAAGGCGAAAGCTGACAGACCGGCCGGTGCCGGCGATTAAGCTGATTGTCGGACTGGGTAACCCCGGTACCGAGTATGAACCAACCCGGCATAACGCCGGGTTTTGGTTTGTGGACGAACTTGCCCGGCGCTGTCAGCAGGGCTTCCGCGCCGAGGCGCGTTTTCACAGTGAAATCGCACGCTGCCTGCTGGAGGGCGGGGAATGCCGCCTGCAGAAGCCGCAGACCTTCATGAATCGCAGCGGTCTGGCGGTGCGCTCGCTGATGCAGTTTTTCAGGATTCCGGTCGAACAGGTCCTGGTGGCACACGACGAACTGGACCTGCCGCCGGGCGTGGTCAAGCTTAAAAAAGGCGGTGGTCACGGTGGCCACAACGGCCTGCGGGACTTGATCAGCCACCTCGGCAGCAAGGATTTCCACCGTTTGCGGATCGGTATCGGTCACCCGGGTCACAAGGACCAGGTGGTCGATTACGTTTTGAAAAAACCGGGTAAAGACGATCGCCGACTGATCGAGGATGCGCTTGATGCAGCGCTGGATGTCATGCCGGCGGTGGTTGGCGGCCACATGGCAAAAGCCATGCAGATGCTGCACAGCCCCGGTGACTGAACAACAGGATACAGATCAAGACTTATGGGTTTTAAATGTGGAATCGTCGGGCTGCCGAACGTGGGTAAATCCACGCTGTTCAATGCACTGACCAAGGCGGAAATACAGGCGGAAAACTACCCGTTCTGCACCATTGATCCGAATGTCGGCGTGGTGCCCGTACCCGATCCCCGCCAGGACAGGCTGGCCGAGATCGTCAAGCCGCAAAGGGTGTTGCCGACCACCATGGAATTCGTCGATATTGCCGGGCTGGTCGCGGGGGCGTCCAAGGGCGAAGGGCTGGGGAACAAGTTCCTGGCGAATATTCGTGAAACCGACGCCATCGTACACGTGGTGCGCTGTTTCGAAGACGAGAATGTCGTGCACGTCGATGGCAAGGTCGATCCGCTGTCGGATATCGAAGTCATCAACACCGAGCTGGCCTTGGCCGATCTCGAGACCGTGGAAAAAAATATCCAGCGCACTGCCAAGGTCGCCAAGAGCGGTGACAAGGACGCCAGGGCCAGGCTGGCGGTACTCGAGCCGGTCAAGGCGTGCCTGGACGCTGGCCGGCCGGTGCGTTCCCTGTCACTGGACGATGACCAGCGGGCGCAATTGCGAGACCTGCATCTGCTGACCATCAAGCCGACCCTGTATATAGCCAACGTGGCCGAAGACGGTTTCGATAACAACCCCTACCTGGATGCCGTACGCAAACTGGCGGAAGAAGAGGGCGCGGAAGTAGTGCCCGTGTGCGCGGCGATCGAGGCGGAACTGGTCGAACTTGACGAAGAGGAACAGCAGGCTTTTCTGGAAGAACTGGGCCTGGACGAGCCCGGCCTCAACCGGGTGATCCGCGCCGGCTACCGGCTGCTGGGTCTGCAGACCTACTTCACCGCCGGGGTCAAGGAAGTGCGCGCCTGGACCATCCCCATCGGCGCCACGGCGCCGCAGGCCGCCGGCGTCATCCACACCGATTTCGAGAAAGGCTTTATCCGCGCCGAGGTGACCTCCTACGATGATTTTGTCGCCTGCAAAGGCGAGCAGGGCGCGAAGGAGGCCGGGAAATTGCGCCTGGAAGGCAAGGATTACGTCGTCCACGACGGCGACGTCATGCACTTTCGATTCAACGTCTAGCTGGACAGAAAGCGACGAAATCCCTACAATTTCGCCTCTTTCGCGGCGCTTGCGCCGGATGACGGAAATTCTGGCAAGGTAGCTCAGTTGGTTAGAGCACAGCACTCATAATGCTGGGGTCGGCGGTTCGAATCCGCCCCTTGCTACCATAATTCAAAGACTTAGAGATATCGAACCGGCGAACGCCGGAATCTATCCAGCCAAAACCGCCTGCTCGAGCGCTCTGCCCGGAACCGGTCATAAGCCTGTCGCAGGGGTGCCGTCCTCCGCGGCGATTGCGGAGTTCCAATTTCAGATATTCGCGCATTCCGGTAAATCAGGCCATTACGAAGCCATTGATCAGCCATCCGGCTCGATACTTACCCCGAATTCAAAACTGTCGATTTTAATGCCTTCAGGGAACGCATTTTTCAGACGCCGCTCAAATTCCTGGTAAACCTCCGCTTTATGTTGCTGGACATCATAATCGCGACTTCCCGATTCAATGCCTTCCACCTCCAGATCCATCTTGAATTCTACATCCGGAGCAATTTGAAAACGTATATTGCCCATAAACGGCCCCTCCTTTTCTTTGATGATGTCTTCATGTCATATGTATAAGTATAGCCACCACCAAAACTCTAAGCGGCAGTGGAGCTAAACATCCGAGCTTTGCCAACCCAGGTCATTCCTGACTAAAAGAAAACCCCGCTGGACAGGGTGTGTGAAAACAACAGCCGTCTCATTTGAGGCGGCTTTTTCTTCGGGCGAGGGAATCCCCCGCTATCAGCCGGCCAAGGCGGTGCTCATTTTCCGCACGCTGAGCTCATTGACGGCTCTCATCAGGTTATAGGCCAGTACAGAAAGAGCCATTTTACTACTTACACTTCTCAGTCCCCGCGTCAGAAATCGTGGCTGCCCCATCATTCTCTTGATGGTCCCGAAGTGGTGCTCCACAATCTGCCGCCGCTGTCGCATCAGATCACGACGCTGTGCACTGCGCTGTTTGAACTGCCCCAGTGTCTGTTCATGAAAGTGGCGCGATACCCGTCACCGTTTACTGCCGGTGCACTGTGCTGTGATGGCGTATTCATCACAGGCTTCGCTCGTA
>CBEUNK010000019.1:0-29690 GCA_965544455.1 uncultured Thiogranum sp. | reverse complement strand
CCGAATTGCAGCGGGCTGATTGCGCCACCCGGGCGCGGGTTGTGCATGATGGTCGACTGGTAGAGAGCAACCATGAACAACAGCAGCACAGTGGTTTTTGCAACCGTTGAAAAATGTTTCGGATCAACGGATATCCGCAGCAGTAATATGGCAATAAATGGAGTTGCCAACAGTTCGGCCAGCTTTTTCAAAGGGTGATACCATCCTGTGTAGTCACCTGACACGACTACCGACAGCACTGCAATCCCGAAGAACAGCAGCGGCAGGAAACTGATAATGAAAACCAGGTATTTCTCGCCGGATGTCGGTCTGTTATTCAGTACGCTCCACAAGCCGGCGAGGGATACCAGCAGGAATGCGGCCTCTCCGGCATTCGGGAAAAGAAGCAGGCAGAATGGCAGTGCGCCCAGGCCGGCGATAGCCAGCGATGGTATGCGAGTGGCCCAGCGACGACTCGTCATCAGCAGATAGGCAGGCGCGGATATCACAAGGCGCCAGACAGCTTGTCTGTCCCTGCAAAGGCGCTCTCAACCCAGTCGCAGATTTCACGCACGGCACCCTGGCCCCCTCCCAGACGGGTGCGATAAAGTGCACAGGGCACAATATCCGGGTGGGCGTTGCTGACAACGACGGGCAGGCCGACGCTGCGCAGGCAGTCCAGGTCATTGATATCGTTTCCGACGAATGCGGTCTGGGCAAGGCTGATACCCAGTGATTCAACCAGTATCTGCAGCGCCTGCCGTTTGTCACCACAGTCCTGTATGCAGCGAATTTTCAGTTTGTGCGCCCGCGCAGAGACCACGGGGTTGGATTCAGTCGACAGGATCGCGGTCTCGATACCCAGCTGTTCCAGCTTCCTCAGGCCGATACCGTCTCCCCTGAAACAGCGGACTGCTTCACGGCCATCCTCCATGACATACACTCTGTCGTCGGTAAAGACACCGTCGAAATCGAAGGCAACGAAGCGGATGGAGCGGATCAACGCTTTCATCGGGTGCTCGTGCCGTTGTGGCGGCTGTCTTCCGCTGACCCCGGGTCGTCACCTGCGCCGAACAAACGACGTGCCCGGTTCGTGAAGCGTCGCACCGTGTCACGCGCCACCCGTGCCGGCAGTTTCTGCATATAGTCCGATGAATAGGCCGGATCGATGGTTGGTTCGGTCGCCAGCGACCAGTCGGAGGTGTCATAACCGATCAGTTCCATATAGGGCTTGTATACAGGTTTGAAGAGATCGATATCCTCGGGTGTAAACCACTGCCGCCAGTCACCGCTGGCCTTTTTACGGACAACCTTTGCCTTGCCGGTCGATTCGGGCACTTCTGTGTCTGCAGCTATCTCAAACCCCAGATAGCGGTTAAGCGAGTCGTAGTTCTGTGCGACCATCTTTTCAAATGTGAACAGAAACCAGTCCTCATCGAGACCAGCGACGAACTCATGCATTTGTTCGTAGCGGAGCCGCTCCTCCTCCACAATCTGCTGCACACTTGCCGGCCAGTCACCGTGAACGGCATAGCGGCAGATCTCATGGAAGGGGATTGAGGCGGGGTTAAGCTCTTTTTCCAGTACAAGATCCAGGTGTGCGCGAAACTGATGTTTGCTCCCGGCCAGGCCACGGTGCCAGCGGTACAGCATACGACTGACGGCGGCATCCCGGGGGTCGCGCGCGAGCCAGATTTTGCAGTCATACGGCGTTGTACCCAGGTGGCGACGGTAAAGATCGAAGTCCTTGCCCTTGCGGGCCTCATAGGTATGTTTGAACACCGCGTTCTCGTAGTTTCCGCTGTGTTTGCCGGGGCGCCCCCCGGAAAACGCCTTGCTGCCGGGAAGGCCGGCGGCGATTTTATACAGCAGTGCCGTGGTGCCCGATTTGCCAAGTCCCAGTATCATGATGTGCATAGTATCCTCCGGCCTTCAGGCGCTGATGCGGAAAATCTGGTCATAGATTTCTTCCGTCTTCAATTCGGTGTCATCACCCAGCGTGTTCTGGAACCGTGCTATCCGTTCACGCAAATCACCAAGGGTGATGCCGGGGTAGCGATGACGGTGGAATTCGGGGGGGGCATGTTTGCCGGGCAGATAGCGCAACAGTCGCTTCAGCAAATGCCGTCCGTTGGCCAGTGAAGCCCCGGCCAGGCGCCGGTGCAGGGATGGTTGTGGCAGACATTGCCAGTCACGGCTGACGCTATCGAGCACGTCCACGACCCGCTCACAGGCCAGAGGCCCTTCCCGGGCCGCGAGGTGCCGGTCAACCAGGGTGTCATGCTTGCCGTTGGCCGTATCGCCACGGTCACCGCTCAGAATTTCATCCAGGGACTGCAACAGCTCCTCCAGGGTGAAACACTGTATGCTCAACCGGTTTGGCAGGCCGTAAAATGCTTCGTCGATCTCATTGTGGACGCTGGCACGGTAGCTGACGGCCGGAAGTCCCAGGCTGTAGGCCTCGACGGCCGTGGTGCAGCCATTGTGTACGAGCGCCGATGTGGCCATTAACCAGGGTACGACATTACCCTCATTGATCACATGTACTCGCGCGCGGCCGGCTGCAAGGCGTTGATAGACCAGGGGGCTTTCCGTGGGATGCGGGCGGATAACGATGCTGTAGTCGGGGAAAGCATCATGCAGCCGTGGAATCATGGCCTTGAAATGCTCGAACAGGGCCTGCTTGTGTTCCTGCAGGGAGCGCGCGAATTCATGACTCATGCCACGGGCCGCTTTGCCGAACTTCGCCTGCTCTCCCGGGTGCTTTACGGGGCGGAACAGGTTCTGGCTGGGGTAAAAGGCATTGACGTGATTGAAATTGGTGTTAACCAGGACAAAACGGCCGTATTTTTCACGCAGGGCATCCGCTTCGTCACGATAAAAGTCCCGGATATCCGGCCGCAGCAAATCGGCACGTGGGTTGCCGGTTATGTGTATGGGAATATCACCGGGCATATCGCGGTAACGGCGCCACATGCGTGCATTGTCCTCACCCCAGGCAAAGAGATGCGATACGTAACGCAATGAGAGCGGTGACAGGCGGCGTGAAAAGTACATGGCGTCAGGCAGGTGTACCAGTGCCTCCTCGTCCCAGGACAGGATGGCCTGGCCGAGCCCGTGCATGATCCTGAACATGTGCAGGTTCTTGATTGTGAAACTCTTGCACAGGTAAAAGCTGCGCGGCAGTGAGGCGATGCGGAAATCGATTTTGCGGTGAGAGCCGATGATACTGGTGAATCCCCGCCGGGCGGCCACGCAGGCCAGCAGTAACTTGGGGTCCAGCTCGCGTACCTGGTTTTCAACCGGAATAATCAGTGGCGGTTTCATCGGCGATACCTGCATGACCGGCCTAGCGCGCCTCGACGCGAAACATGACGTCCGACAGGGGTTGTATGTCCAGCTCTTGTGTGAAGCCAAGCAGCGCCTGAAAGCGTGCCAGGCGCGTACTGACCTCATCCGGGGACAGCAATGGATAACGGTGGAGCTGGTATTCGGGCTTGTTGTGCGAGCCGGGAAGCCTGGCTTTTAAATGTCGCGCCAGGCGGAGTCCCGCAGCCAGCATCCAGCGCTGCAGGAATGCCGGGCCGGACTCCGAATGACACAGGTGCATGTCCTCCAGGACATTGATCATGCGCTCGCAGGCCAGGGGACCCTCCTGGGCGGCAAGATAGTGCCTGATCAGTGACTCGCGCTGTTCCCCGCCGGCAGCCCCCTTTTCTCCCTGTATGATTTCCTGCAACAGGTCAAAAAGTTCGCCGGGACTGAAACACTCGTGGCTGAGCTGGTTGGGCAGATAGTAAAAGCCGTTATCATACTCTGCGTTGACGACAGGACGATAACTGACAGCCGGTACCTTCATTACGTAGGCCTCGACGGCCGTCGTACATCCATTGTGCACCAGTGCCCGGGTCGCCATAAGCCAGGGTATAACGTTGCCTTCCTGGCATACCTCGACACGCTCGCAGCCGGCGGCAATATCGCGGTAGACCTGGTGATTCTCGGTCGGGTGAGGGCGCACCACAATGGTGTGCCTGGGAAAGGCCCGTTCAAGAGCGGGGATGAGTGATTTGAAATGCGTGAAAATCGCCAGCTTATGATCGTGCAGGCCCTGTGCATACTCCCGGCTCATCCCCCGGGCGCCGCGCCCGAATCGTGCCCTGGCACCGGCTTTTTTTGCGGGCCTGAAAAGGTTGATATCCGGACCGAACGCATTGACATGATTGAAGTTGGTATTGAGAAGAATGAAGTCGCCGTAGCGTTGCTTCAGGGCTTCTGCTTCGGCCGCGTAATAAGCGCGTATCTCTGTGCGTAACATGTCGCTACGGGGATTGCCGATGGCGTATATGGGCGTGTCCGATGGCAGCTGGGGATATCGGCGCCACAGCTCGGCATTATCTGTTCCCCAGGCGAAGAGTCTCAGTACCTGGCGGATGGCCGATGGGTGCAGGCGGCGGGAAAAGTAAGTCTCCGCCGGCAGATGAACCAGTGCCTCCTCGTCCCAGGCGACGATGCGGTGACCGAAGCGCCGGGCAATTCTGAAAAACAGCAGGCTGCGTATGGTCATGCTCTTGGACAGATAAATCGCGCTGGGGAAGGCGTCGATATTGAACTCCATTTCGCGCCGTGAGCCGATTATTGACGAAAAACCGTGCCGCGCGGCGATGCAGGCCAGCAGCAGCTTGGGGTCAAGTTCGCGCACCTGGTTCTCGACCGGGATCAGCAGCAGTGATTTTCGGGTATGCATGGTTACAAGCGCTTGCGTCAGGCGTGGGAGAACACACGCTTTGCCGACTCCGGCAGGCAATCGACTTCCCCGTTCAGCGTGCATTCGATGCGTTCGGCCAGTCGAACGCCGCTCAGCCCGTGGTGATCGAGCACCTCGGCAGGTGTGCCACAGGCGGGGTGGCCGTCTACCGCAAATTTGAACAGCCGGGTATGTCGCAGCGAGCCGCTGTCGGACAATGCGTTCAGCAAGCTATCGCCGAGCCCGCCAACGGGCGCGTGATCATCCAGAACGAAAAGCGTATCGAAGGCGGCGGACAAACTTTCCAGCCACTCGCTGTCGACCTGGTTGAGCCACGGCATATTGATCACCTGCAGTGATGTGCCCCGCGTCTCCAGATGTTCGGCGGCGAGCAGCGCCTCGTGAAGCATCACGGGTCCGTAGGCGAGCAGCACGGCATCACTCCCCTGCCGAAAAATGGCGCCTCTGCCCGGTGTGAAGCGGTAGCCGGATGGCAGTGAAATCTTTCGGGGCGAAGGGCCGATTGCCAGCCGTAACATGCAGCTGCTTTTTGCTTTCTCGACACACCAGGCCAGTGCAAGCCGGGTTTCCTGTGCATTGCACGGTTGTATGACGCTGCAGTCCGGCAGTGCGCCGAACAGTGAAATATCCCGCAGGCTCTGGTGAGATTTACCGGGGCCCGCCGGTATCAGTCCCGCGTAATGGCAGACGTAGATGACTTTGCGTTGTTCCGTGGCGTTGTTGTAGATCTGCTCGTTGGACCGGGAGGCCAGGAACACGCCGAAGGAGTTGACCACGGGCAGCAGACCCTGCAGTGCCAGGCCACCGGCGGTGGATACCATGTCCTGCTCGGCGATACCGCATTCGATGAAGCGCTGCGGAAATGCGTACTCGAACGGGCGCAGGCCACAGTCGGCAGACAGGTCGGCGTCAAGCACGATCAGATCCTCGCGCCTGCCGGCCAGCTCCACCAGGGCTTCGCCGTAGGCGGTAACGACTTTTTCTGCGCTGTCTTTCAGGCGGGCGCGGTGTTTCTCCCGTGTCTCGATCACTTTTGTCTCGCATTCACCAAGACCGTGACAACGGAATGCGTCCTCGATTCGCGAGAAGATTTCTGTGTAGGCCTGTTCGAAGCTGGTATCGTCGGGGGCGCCGGAATGCCAGGGGTACAGGCCTTTCCCGGAACTCAGGGCGACCGGCCCCTGCATGAAAGATACTCCCGCGCCCTTGATGGTATCGGCGATAAGGATCTTCGGTTTGTCGTGGACTTCGCGGAAATCGGCAAATACCTGTGCCAGCTGATCGAAATTGTGACCATCACACCGGGCCGTATGCCAGCCGAAGTCAGCGAATTTCTGTTCCAGGTTTCCCAGGCCGATGATTTCCGAAACCGGTTTGTCGGACTGGATACGGTTCATGTCAACGATGGCGGTAAGATTTCCGACTGACTGGTGCGCCGCAGTCTGCAGCGATTCCCAGATCTGTCCTTCCTGCAATTCGCCGTCGCCGGTCATTACCAGTACGCGTCCGGCTGCACATTTCAGTTGCTTGGCCAGCGCCATCCCCTTGGCTTTGGATATACCCATGCCCAGTGACCCCGAGTTGGCTTCGATGCCTGAAATGCCGACGTCAGGATGACCGTGCGTGCCGCCGAGCCGGCGAAGCTTGATGAACTGCGCTTCGGGAATAATCCCCAGTGAATACAGTACGGCATAGTACGCCGGTGCATCATGTCCCTTGGAGGAGAAATAGATATCGCGATCCGGGTGGGTGAAGCCAAGGTTGACCGTGTTCAATTCGTGGTAGTAAAGAAAAATCACGATGTCCAGCGAGCTGAAACTGGAACCCAGGTGTCCCGATCCGGCATGCTTGACGGTCGCCAGGGTATTGGCGCGGCACATTTCCGACAGCAGGCGCAGCCGGGTATTGTGGTCCATGCGGGTTTCGCGCACCCGCCGGAATTGATGTTCGGGAATAAGCCTGATGTCTAACATGGTGCCTGTCGTACCTCGTTCAGGTAGGGAAAACAGTGGATGGGGGGCAGCTCTGCCTGCCCGCTGCCCACCAGGTGTTCGGCCAGCTGCCAGTCGTACTCGCTGTTGATATCGAAACCTTCGTAGCCCCGGGTGAAAAACGGTATGAGCACGTCGCCGGCGATGCTGCCGGTGCGCGCAACCACGTGTGTCCAGGCGATCTCCAGACTGGCGTTCTGGCTGTAGACCGGTGGAAGCACCTGGTACTGGCTGCTGTGCCAGGGATGGTCCCCGGTCTGCAACGGCAGTAGTGGCACCATGCGCCGTCCCTGCACGATCCACATTTTGCCCGGGTGCTGGCGGCACTTTTCAACGGCACGCAGGGAATCGGCGCCCGTGTCTGTCTCGAAAGTGCGCCAGGCACGCTGGATCGTCGCTGCCAGGCGGAACGGGCTGGTGGGCCGCAGAATGCTGAAGCAGTCATAGTCACGTGCGGACTTCCGCAGGGTGCCAAGTGTGTAGCTCAGCCACTCGGCATCCGGTGACAGGTCACCGGCCAATTCCCCGGGCCTTAAGAAAGGCACTTCCGCACCATAGTGTCTGGCAATCTCGGCATAGTGAGCGGAGTCTGTCGAAACAATGACGTCATCGAAGATACCGCTCTGCAATGCGGCTGAAATCGTGTAGGCCATCAGCGGATGGCCGGCCAGCGGCCGGATGTTCTTGTCCCTTACGCGGCTTGATCCGGCGCGCGCCGGGATCAGTGCCACGGTGGAGCGGGTGTCAACGTTCATGTCACAGCTGCTCCGGATCGACATTGGTATAAATGTCTTTCAGCGAGGAGTAAACGTCCAGTGCCTCGGTCCCGGGTTCGCGCGAGCCGTTACCTGACTGTTTCAGACCACCGAAAGGCATGTGCGGCTCGCTGCCGTGGGTGCCGCCGTTGACGACCGCCACGCCGGACTGCACACGCCGGGTAAAGAGGCCCGCACGGTGAACACTGCGGGTATGGATACTGGCGGTCAGGCCATAGGGCGACTGGTTGGCAAGTCGCAGGGCATGATTGAAATCGGCAGCCCGGTACAGGCAGGTAACCGGGCCAAACAACTCGGTCGTCGAAATACCGGTATCGGGGCCGACCTGCTCCAGGATGGTCGGTGCCATGTAAAAGCCGTCGGCATGCGCCTCATCAACCAGGCGTTTCCCGCCGGTCAGGAGTATGGCGCCTTCCTCGCGGGCGAGTTGAATGGCGGCGAAAATATTGCTCAATTGCCGTTCGTTGATGACCGGCCCGAAATCATCATCCGCCGCGGGACCAACCCGGAGCTGCCGGGTGCGTTCCACCAGCCGGTCGCGGAACGTGTCGTAAATTGCGTCAAAAACGATAAGGCGGCTGGCGGCGGCACAGCGCTGTCCGGCGTTGCTGAAAGCCGACTGCAGGGCCCAGTGGAGGGCCTGGTCCAGATCGGCATCGTCGCACACTACCAGGGGATTCTTGCCGCCCAGCTCCAGCGACACGCGTGCCAGACGCTGTCCCGCTACGGCGGCAATATGTCTGCCTACCGCTGTCGAACCCGTGAAGCTGACAACAGCCACGTCACTATGCTCGACCAGTGGTGCACCGGCTTCGTCACCGTAACCCTGGATCACATTGAGCACCCCGGCGGGCAGACCGACGTTGTGTGCGATCTCACCGAACAACCAGGCGCTGGCCGGCGTGTCTTCGGCGGCTTTCAGTACGGCGGTGTTGCCACAGATCAGGGCCGGAAATACCTTCCATGCGAGATTGGCGATCGGGGTGTTGGCGGCAATGATCAGTCCGGCCACACCCAGTGGCTGGCGGATGGTCATGGCCGTTTTATTGATGACAGCGCTGGTGGTGGTGCGGCCATAAAAACGTCGGCCTTCGCCGGCCATGAAACGGCCCTGGGCAACAGCGGCATCCGTTTCACCGAGGGCAGCCGGGTGTGACATCCCGGTTTCCATGGCGACTACATCCGCCATGTCCCGGCGCCGCCGGCGCAGCCCTTCGGCAACTTCGTAGAGCAGATCGCCGCGCTGCACCGCTGTCAGGTCGGCCCAGGCCGTTTGCGCCGCTGATGCCGCCCCGATCGCGGTGGCGACATCATCTGCCCGTGAACGCGTCACTTCGCAAAGCGCAGCACTGTTATGGGGAGACAGCTTGGTGAACACACCGCCAGCGGCTGCCGACACCTGGCGGCCACCAATCCAGTTGGGAATACGCGCAGGGACCAGGTCCGGCCTTATCCTCAGGGGCTCAGGGGCGTTTACCATGCGCTGAAACCTCCGTCGACAACGACTTCCGTGCCGGTGACGTAAGCGGAGGCACGCGATGCAAGGAACAGCAATGGTCCATGCAGGTCACTGTCTCTGGCCATCCGGCCCATCGGCACACGCGCACAGAATTTCCGCCTGAAATGGGCATCCTGGCCGCCCTGTACACCTCCGGGTGACAGGGTATTGACCCGCACGCCCCGCGGTGCCCAGTGCGTCGCAAGGTACTTCGACAGATTGACCACGGCAGCCTTGGACGCACCGTACGCCGGCGGCTTGATAAACGGCGGGTCCGAGCGGATGTGGTCATAAAAACGGGCATCCGGTGATACCCCGGCGTACAGGGAGCCGATGTTGATGATCGAGCCATAACCGGCGCTGATCATGCGCGCGCCGAAAACCTGGGTGGTCAGGAACAATCCCAGCGTATTGACTTCGAAGATCTCGCGGTTGACCGACAGCGGAATATCTTCCAGGTGATGGTCCGGTCCGGCGTCGCCCGGAGGACGATCGATACCGGCGTTATTCACCAGAACGGTGGGTATCCCGAACTGTTGTTCACATGACCGGCACGCCTCTTCCAGCGCCTGTCGATCGCGTATATCGGCACGCACCAGCGCAAGACGGTCCTGTCCATGGCGCGCGCACAGGGCGTCAAATGTTCCAGATACCGGTGTGTCTGCCAGGTCAAGTGCGAACACCCTGGCGCCGGCGCCCAAAAGTGCCTCGATCCAGACGTTACCCAGTCGTCCCAGTGCGCCCGTGACGATGGCGGTGTCGCCGTCCAGATCAAACAGAGGATTCAAGAGACCGCCAGTTCCTGCCAGTGCTCGGCGCCGTTAAGCACGCTGAAGGCTATGTTGTCGTCTTCCTTCAGCGCCTGGCGGGTGACGCGTCCGACCACCTTGCCGATTTCATAGGGCGGCAGTCCGTCGCCCGGCGACTTGATAGCAATATCCTCGCGCCGCAGTGTGTGACCTTCCGGCAGATCACGGGCGGCCACCAGTTTCTTGCCCATCTTGGTAATCGGCCCGATTTCGCTCGGATAGACGCGCTTGACGCCGTCACCGATCGCCACATTCAACCTGCCGAGGTCACGCACCAGTTTGCGAAAACCCGAAGGTTCGAGCGAAAACGCGTGATCGGTCCCTTTCCAGGTGTGGTTGAAAGTAAAATGCTTCTCGACTATTCGCGCGCCCAGCATGAAAGCGGCAATTGCCATGGCGATACCGTTGTCGTGTGAAGACAGGCCGATCGTTGCTTTAGGAAAGCGTTCGCGGAAAGTCGTGATGACGCGCAGGTTGAGTTCCTCGAACTCGGCCGGGTAGCCGGCAGTGCACTGTAAAATGCCCAGTTGCTGGTTGAGGGGCATGATTGAGTCATAGGCGCGATTGACATCTTCCATGGAGCCGCCGCCGGTGCTGACAATCATTGGCTTGCCAAACCCGGCGATATGAGTCAGCAGCGGGATGTTTTTCAGGTCGCCCGACGCTATCTTGAACGCCGGCACATCCAGCTTTGCCAGAAAGTCCGCGCTGTGTTCGTCGAAGGCTGTTGCCATCATGGTGATACCGATTTCGCGCGAGTAATCCAGCAGTGTCCGGTATTCATTCCAGCCGAATTCCAGAAATTCGCGGTGTTCGCCATAAGTTTTCCCGAAACTGTTTTCATGGTCATAGGGCTTGCCATAACCCGTACGAGTGAACAGCCTTCGATTGTCTCTTTTTTGCAATTTCACGGCGTCAGCGCCGCAATCCCTGGCGACGCGGAACATTTCCATGGCCGTTTCCAGGTTGCCCTGGTGATTATGGCCAATTTCTGCGATGACATAGCAGGGTGCGTTGTCCTGTATGGCTTTCCCGTCAATCGAAAGACTTCGCATATATTTTCCTCGTTCCTGATTTGCGCCTGATTACAACAGTTGTATCGATGTCGCATTCCCGATACAACACAGAAGACTTGTTTCGATGGCGGCGCAGTATAAATACCGAGTGGTCCCGGCTTGAATCGTCCCCCCCGGTGGAGCGACAGACACAAATTGCTTGTCATATGCTGTAAATCTCTTGCTTGGTAATGGTGGGGACCATGGGTCGTATTCTGTGGCGTGGTGCATTGCCGCGGTTTCGCTGGGCACGTCACTTCGGTGATCACCTGGAAGGCGCGCTTCTTTATCTCTTCTGGCTGCTGACAGGATGCATGAGTCCGGCACGGGCATCTGCTGCGGGAAGAAGGCTGTTTCGCTTTCTCGGTCCTGGAACCCACAAGCATTCACGCGTAAAAAATAATCTGAGAAAGGCTTTCGACGGGCTGGATGAGCACAATCTTGAAATGCTCGCGCGCGATGTCTGGGAGAATTTCGGTGCAGTGCTCGCCGAATACCCGCATTTATCGAAAATCAGCACGGGTGGTACGTCCCTGCAGATCAGGCAGGTGATCAACAGCGCAGCCGGATCGATTCTCGAGGCGCACCGGCCTGCAGTCTATGTCACGGCTCACCTGGGCAACTGGGAGCTGGTAGCGGCTTTGCTCGCGGCAAAAGGTATTCCACTGAGTGTTGTCTACGGGCCGCAGGGGAATCCGGTACTTGAATCACTGATTCAGGAGCGGCGCCGGTCATGGGGTTGCCGCTTTTTTACGAAGACCAATGCCGTTTCGCGACTGGTTCGTGATATACGCGCCGGGCGGTCCATCGGCCTGCTGCCCGACCAGCGCGTCGATAACGGCGTGTCAGTCCCGTTTTTCGGACTGGATGCGCCGACAACTACCAGTCCGGCGTGGCTGTCGATGAAGCTTGGCTGTCCCATCGTGCCGGTGCAGGTCGAGCGCATTCGGGATGCATGTTACCAGGTCACCTTTCATGCACCGTTACTGACGGGTCACGAACCCGCGGACCCCGGTCGAACGCTCAAGGCCACCGCCGACCTCAACGCCTTGTTTGAGAGCTGGATTCGGCAACGTCCCCAGCAATGGCTGTGCATGAAACGGCGCTGGCCCGAGACGGATTGCAGCCACGAGCCGCTAGCCGAATAGGTTCCTGTAAACCGGAAGCAGTTTCAGCAGCAGTGGCTGGATATGCCGGTAAAGCGAAATAGACTCGATGTCCAGACCGTCCAGAAAATTCTTGACCTGCAGACCGAGTTCGGTACTGCCCTGCATAACCAGGCGGCGCTGGAAAACCAGGGTGTCGGGATCCACCTGGCGGCCGAGGAGCTGAAGAAAGTCGTAGACCGTTCCCTCGATCAGCAGATCCGCCTCGTCAGCGGCTCCCGCAGCACGCAGCCGGCCGTTTTCCAGCGTCAGCCCGAATTTTATGCCGGCGTCGCCTACTTTAACCGACAGTGTCCGGCCCTGCAGAAAATCCAGCTCGCCGTTCTGCAGCGGTGCACGCAGCGCATCGCCGAGGACGCGCGCCAGAAGCTGCGAGTGCAGGCGATCGGGCAGGCGGGCGAACGGCACAGCGAGCAAGCGGGGCAGTTGCGGTGTTCTTTCGGTGTGTAAGGCGGTCATCAAGGTGTGGTTATACACCAGCCTCTCGCCGGTACCTTAACTTAAATCAAGAACCGGGATTATCGCGGCTGGAACTGATTCAGCGGACCGGGATGTCCCTCCCGGGGGCCGAACTGATGCGTGCGGGAAGGTGCTACAGCAGCTCCGGTTTGGCATCCCTGGCCAGCAGCGCATCGACGGCCGACACCGGAGGTTCGCCATCGAACAGGACGCGCCTGACCTGGCGCGTGATGGGCATCTCCACGCCGCAACGATCTGCCAGGTCATCCAGCTCCCTGGCCGTGTGCAGTCCCTCGACGGCCTGGCCGATTTCGGTCACAGCCTGATCGCGTTCGATACCGCGGCCCAGTGCCAGCCCCAGCCGGCGGTTGCGTGACTGGTCGTCGGTACAGGTCAGCACCAGGTCGCCCACACCGGCAAGCCCCATGAACGTTTCACGCTGTCCGCCCAGGCAGGTACCCAGGCGCATGATTTCGGCCAAACCGCGCGTAATCAGGGCGGCACGGGCATTGGCGCCGTAACCCAGGCCATCGGAAATACCCGCGGCAATGGCGAGTACGTTTTTGATCGAACCGCCCAGCTCCACACCGATGACATCTTCGCAGGTGTAGGCCCGAAAGCGCGGACAGTGCAGCAGCTCGGCGACGCGGGTGGCATAGCCGGTGTTTTTCGACGCCACGGTCACTGCCGTCGGCAGGCCGCGAGCGACCTCCTTGGCGAAACTGGGGCCGGAGACGGCGGCGATGTCGCTGTGGCCGGGTAGCTCCTCGTCGACGATCTGGTGCAGGAACTTGCCGGTGCCGGGTTCGAGGCCCTTGCTGGCCCAGATGAGGTTGAAGGTGGCGCCGAGGTGCGCGCGGGTTTTCTGCAGCACGTCGCGGAAACCGGCGCTGGGCACCACGACCAGGATATAGTCGCTGCCGCTCAGTGCGGTGTGCAGGTCATCGACCGGGTGCAGGCCGTCCGGCAGTGGAATGCCGGGCAGGTAGCGCGCGTTCTCGCGCTGCTCGTTCAATGCCTTGATATGCTCGGCATCACGGTCCCAGAGTCGCACCGTATGACCGTTTCTCGCCAGCAGCATGGCCAGCGCCGTGCCCCAGGAGCCGGCGCCGAGAACACTGATGACGACGCCTGTCGTCGACATGGTGCGGTTCAGTGCGCGCCCTGTTGCTGCGGCGAGGCGGCCTGCGCACGCAGTTGTTCCTGTTTCTGGGCGTGCAGTGCGTCGAAGTTGATCGGCGCCAGCAACAGCTGTGGGAATCCCCCCTTGGCGACGAGGTCGGCGACTGCCTGGCGGGCAAAAGGAAACAGCATATTGGGGCAGTAGGCACCGAGCATATGCCCCTTCTGTGCCCCGTCAAAGCCTTTCACTTCAAAGATGCCTGCCTGTTGAACTTCGACAAGAAAACCGGTTCGTTCTTCCTGTTTTGACGTAACAGTCAGGTTCAGAACCACCTCGTACAAGTTGTCCTGCAATTCGTTGACTGACGTGTTCAACTGAAGGTTTACGTCCGGTTTGAAGTCTTCGGTGAAAACCGCCGGCGAGTTCGGGGTCTCAAAGGAAACGTCCTTCAGATAAATGCGGAGAATGCCGAACTGCGGCTCTCCACCCGCCGCTGCCTGTGGGTTTTCTTCAGTCATCTTGTAATATCCAGTGCTAAATGTAAGGCGATTTATTTTGTACTGACCGGCAGATTGTCTTTCTGCCAGGCCATCATGCCACCGCCGAGATTGTACACGTTTTCAAAGCCGTGTTTTTTCAATATGCCGGCCGCCCCGCCGGTGCGTGTGCCGGAGCGGCAGTAGGTGATCACGGGGCTGCCCTTGAACTTGTTCAGTTCCGCAACCCGGTCCGGCAACTGTTTGAGCGGGATATGAATGGCGTCCGGGATATGGCCACCCTTGTACTCGCCGTCTTCACGGATATCGAGAAACACGGCGTTTTCCCGGTTGGTCAACTGGGTGGCCTCGGACGGGCCGACCGACTTCATGCCGCTCGCACGGCGGCTGATCTCGCTGTACAGCAAGGCACCCAGTGTGCCCAGGAAAGCCAGGATCAGGATCGGGTGGTTACCGGTGAATTCGATAATGCGGGCGAAATCCACGCGGGATGGCCTCCAGGTCGGTCGATTGTTCGGATGTTGTGGCGGTCAGGCGTTTTCCATGCTGCAGAAAACTTCGCGCATCATGCTGATCAGCCGCAGGGTGCGTGAATCGCTGACCCGGTAGTAAACGCGATTGGCGTCCTTGCGCGAGGCCAGGATGCCCTTGTCGCGCAGGATGGCCAGGTGCTGGGATATGTTGCTTTGCGAGGTGCCGACATGCTCGACAATATCCTGCACGCTGACCTCCTTGTCACCCAGGGTGCACAGGATCTTGAGCCGCAAGGGATGCGACATGGCTTTCAGGGAACGGGAGGCGCGATCGATGTCGTCGTCACGTGTAATAAGGCCTTCGCTAGCGGGCACCACCATATTTTTCCACCTGCGGTGTCATTGAATATTCACAAAATACGGGCACGGGACTATTATTTTGACCCTGCCCTTTATAAACAAAACATTATACAATAATACGCCTGTGAAGAAAGTTGTAAACTGTACGAATCCGCCCGGCAGGACGTGGTGACCGGGCCACTTTCGGGTTAGAATTAGTCTAAATACCGGCTGCAACCCTAGAAATCTGAGGTTATGTCAAAAAATCCCAAGCCTGTAGCGCTCATCATCCTGGACGGATGGGGTTACAGCGAAGAACACGACTACAACGCCATCGCCGCGGCGCATAAACCGGTCTGGGACCGGTTATGGCAGACGTGTCCCCACAGCTTCATCCGTACCTCCGGCGCCTCGGTCGGTCTGCCCGGTGACCAGATGGGCAACTCGGAAGTCGGGCACCTCAACCTCGGCGCCGGCCGCGTGGTGTACCAGGAATTTACCCGGGTCAGCCGGTCGATCAAGACCGGCTCCTTTTTCACCAATGCGACGCTGACCGATGCGGTCGACAAGGCGATCGAAACCGATCGCGCGGTGCATATTATCGGTCTGCTGTCACCCGGCGGTGTACACAGTCACGAAGCACATATTCACGCCATGGTACAGCTGGCCGTGCAGCGGGGCGCCAGGCGCGTCTATCTGCACGCCTTTCTCGATGGCCGCGATACGCCCCCGCGCAGCGCGGCTGCATCGATCCAGGCCATGGAGGACAAGTTCCGTGAATTGGGTGGTGGCCGCTTTGCCTCGATGATCGGCCGCTATTACGCCATGGACCGCGACCACCGCTGGCCGCGCATCCAGGCCGCCTATGACCTGGTCACCCAGGGCAGGGCCGAATATGAAGCACAGGATCCGATTACCGGGCTGGAAATGGCCTACGCCCGTGACGAGGGCGACGAGTTCGTCAAGGCCACGCGTATCGTGCCGCCGGGTGAAACGGCCGTCACGGTCGATGACGGTGATGTCGTGGTGTTCATGAACTTCCGCTCCGACCGCGCGCGCCAGATCACCCGGCCGTTCATCGAGCCTGATTTCGATGGCTTCAAGCGTGAGGTCACGCCGAAGCTGGGTGGTTTTGTCAGTCTCACCGAGTACAACTCGGACTTCGATATCCCGGTCGCCTTCCCGCCCGAACGGCTGAAAAACGTGTTCGGCGAATTCATCTCAAAGCTCGGTCTGCACCAGCTGCGACTGGCGGAAACCGAGAAGTACGCGCACGTGACCTTCTTCTTCAACGGGGGCGTCGAAGAGCCCTTTGAAGGCGAGGACCGCATCCTGGTGCCGTCGCCACTGGTCGCCACCTACGACCTGCAGCCGGAAATGAGCGCGTCGAAAGTCACCGATCACCTGGTGGAGGCGATTCAGGGCGGTAAATACGATGTCATCATCTGCAACTACGCCAACCCGGACATGGTGGGGCACACGGGTAATTTCGACGCGGCGGTCAAAGCCATCGAGATGATTGACGCATCGCTCGGCCGGGTCTACGACGCACTGCGATCAGTGGGTGGCGAAGCGCTGATCACCGCGGATCACGGTAACGCGGAGCAGATGCGTGGCAAGGAAACCGGACAGGCGCACACGGCGCATACCTCCAATGTCGTTCCGTTGCTGTATATCGGCCGACCAGCACACCTGGACGAAGGTGCGCTGGCCGACGTGGCGCCGACACTGATCCACCTCATGGGCCTGAAGGCGCCGCCGGAAATGTCGGGCCGATCTCTGGTCGAGCTGTTACCGGAGGGCGCGCCGGTGGCGCAGGGCGTCGATGAGGGTGCGGAAGCCTGAGCGTGGCGGCTTCCCCGCTGGCAGGCGGCTACCTGGTGCGGTTAGCGCTGCTGATCATTTCCGCCGCGCTAGTGGCGGTGACCGCGCAAGCGGCCGAGGACCCTGCGGCAAAGGCTGCCGAGCTCGAGCAGCTGCGAGCCAGGATCGATAAGGTCAAGGTCAGTCTCGAAGCCAAGCGTAAAAAGAAAACCCGTGCCGAGCGGCAACTCCAGGACGTAGAGCAGCGAATCAGCCGGACCCGGCAGGCCCTGCACAAGACCGAGGCGGGGCTGGACCGCCTCGCCACCCGACTGGCGTCTCTGAAACAACAACAGCAATCGGCGTCGGCCCGGCTACAGCGCCAGTCCGATACGCTGGGGCGCGAAGCGCGGGCCGCTTACGCAATGGGGCGTCAGCAACAGGTTAAGCTGCTGCTCAACCAGGAACAGCCTTCGGCCGTCGGCCGCATGCTGGTTTACTTTTCCTATTTTTCGCGGGCGCGCCAGGCGAATATCGAGTCGATGCGCGGCACCCTGAAGGAGCTCGATACCCTGGAAATCGAGGTGCAGGCGGAAACCCGGTCGCTGGTCGGCTTGCAGGAAAAACAGCGCCGGCAGGAAGCGGCATTCAAGGCGCAGGAAAAACAGCGCAAACAGGTGCTGGCCGCCCTGAGTAAACAGCTCAAGCAACAGGGCGGCGAACTCAGGCGTCTGCAACGTGATGAAAAGCAGTTGCAGGCACTGGTGTCTTCACTGCAGGAATTACTCTCCGATATTCCCCCCGAAGCCAGCCAGCAGAAGCCATTCAAATCCCTCAAGGGCCGGTTGCACTGGCCGGCACGGGGCCGCCTGGCACGGAACTTCGGCAGCCGGCGGGGTGACAGCGGCTTGAAGTGGCAGGGCGTTGTGATCAGGGCGCCCGAAGGTGGAAAAGTGCGTGCCGTGTCACAGGGGCGGGTGGCGTTTGCCGACTGGCTGCGTGGCTTCGGCCTGTTGCTGATTATTGACCACGGTGACGGCTACATGAGTCTGTACGGCCAGAACCAGGCCCTCTATAAGGAAGTCGGGGAATGGGTCGATAGTGGAGAAGTGGTGGCAACGCTGGGGGCCAGCGGCGGTCAGACAGATGCCGGCCTGTATTTTGAAATCCGCCACAACGGGCATCCGGTCAATCCGTTGCGCTGGTGTGCCGGAAAACCCGGCAGGGTCTCGGGGTAAGCGGCTTTATGCCATCTTGAGCCCGGCTATGGTATGGTCTTACTTACCTTTTTTATAAATGGCGTGTCTTCGGGGCCGCCAGGTTGGATCTGTAGATGAGTATTAAGAGACAAAATATTGCGCTGCTCCTGGTGGGGCTGTTGGCCGGCTTGTCGATTTCGATCGCCAACGGCGTATTTGCCGAGCGCGAGGCCGTTCCGGCCAGCGGACTGCCGGTCGAGGAGTTGCGCACCTTCAGCGATGTCTTCGGACGGATTAAAAACGACTATGTCGAAGACGTCGAAGACAAGGATTTACTGGAAAATGCCATTCGCGGCATGTTGTCGGGGCTGGATCCCCACTCCGCCTATCTCGACCAGGAGCAGTTCAAGGAACTGCAGGTCGGCACCACGGGTGAATTCGGCGGCCTGGGTATCGAGGTCGGTATGGAAGACGGCTTTGTCAAAGTCATTGCCCCCATCGACGATACCCCCGCACAGCGTGCCGGTATCCAGGCCGGCGACCTGATCATTCGCCTGGACGATACACCGGTGAAAGGCCTGACGCTGAACGAGGCGGTCAAGATCATGCGCGGCAAGCCGGGTACCATCCTGAAGCTGACGGTGGTTCGCGAGGGTATTGAGCAGCCGCTGAAGATCGATATCAAGCGTGATGTCATCAAGGTGAAAAGCGTCAAGCAGCGCATGCTCGATGACGGTTTCGGCTATGTGCGTATTTCCCAGTTTCAGTCCAAAACGGCCGACAATATGGCCGATGCTATTGAGAAACTGAAAAAAGAAGCCGGCGGTACGCTGAAAGGCATGGTGCTGGATTTGCGCAATAACCCCGGTGGTGTCTTGAACGGTGCCGTGGCTGTGTCCGATGCCTTCCTGAAGAAAGGTCTGATCGTGTATACCGAGGGCCGGGTCAACGACTCGAAACTGCGTTTTAACGCCACCCCGGACGATATTCTCAACAGGGCACCGCTGGTGGTGCTGGTCAACCAGGGTTCGGCGTCGGCATCGGAAATTGTGTCCGGTGCACTGCAGGACCACAAGCGCGCCATCATTGTCGGCTCGCGGACCTTCGGCAAGGGTTCGGTGCAGACCATTCTGCCGCTGAGCAATGGCACCGCCGTAAAGCTCACCACGGCGCGTTACTACACGCCGTCCGGACGCTCGATACAGGCCGAGGGTATCGTGCCTGATATTGTGCTGGATCCGGTGCGGGTATCGGCGGTGGAGCGTTCGTTCGAACCGATCAAGGAAGCCGACCTGTCCGGCCACCTGGCCAATGGCAATGGCAAGAAAGGCGGTAAAAAGGTCGGTAAAAAGGACGGTGATGCGGCCGCCGAAGACGAAGAATCGCTGGCGCAGAGTGATTACCAGCTCTACGAAGCGCTCAACCTGCTGCGCGGGCTTTCGATACAAAGGGAGCACATGCAATGAAGCGCGGAACCGGCCCCCTGTGGCCGGTTCTTTTTTTCTGCCTCGGTCTTCTGGGCCAGGCGGAGTTACAGGCTGCCCAACCCTCGAAGCCGGTGGTGAGCGTCATCATCGACGACCTGGGCAAGCGCCTGGACAGCGGCCGGCGGGTGCTGGCCTTGCCCGGTCCGGTAGCCTGCGCCTTTCTGCCGCGTGCGCCGTATACGCGAAAACTGGCGGAAGCGGCCCACACGTCTGGCAAGGAAGTAATGCTGCACCAGCCCATGGACAGTGTCGATGGACGGCGCCTGGACGCCGGGGCCGTGACACTTAACATGACGCGCGGCGAATTCGCCGCCACCGTGGCCGCCAATCTCGCCGCCGTTCCGCATGTTCAGGGTATCAACAACCACATGGGCAGCTTGCTGACGCGCCATCCCGGGCATATGCTTTGGCTGATGCAGGAGTTGCAGCGGCATACCCCGCTGTTTTTCGTCGACAGCCGTACCACGGTCGCCACGGTGGCGCGCAGGCTGGCCTGGGAAAACGGTGTTCCCAGTACTGACCGCAACGTGTTTCTGGATAACCGGCTTGAAGACGGGGAACTGGATTACCAGTTCAGGCGCCTGTTGAAGCTGGCACGCAAGCACGGCAGCGCCGTGGCCATCGGCCACCCCTACCCGCAGACACTGGCGCTGCTGGAAAAGCGACTGCCGGCCCTGGCTCGACAGGGTATCCGCCTGGTGCCTGTCGAAGAACTGATTCAAATACAGCAGGAGGATGAGCCCACATGGCAAGCGTCCTGGTCCCCCTCGCCCAAGGCTGCGAAGAACTCGAAGCCGTCACTGTAATCGATCTGCTGCGCCGCGCCGGCATCGGCGTGGTGACCGCCGGCCTGGACGACCAGCCGGTACGGGCCTCGCGCGGCACCGTATTGTTGCCGGACGTCACACTGGACGAGGCCGTGCAGCAGCGTTACGACATGATCGTACTGCCCGGCGGCCTGCCCGGTGCCGACCACCTCAACGACGACCCGCGTATCCGTGGCCTGTTAAAGGAGATGGCAGAAACCGACCGTTACACGGCGGCGATCTGCGCCGCGCCCAAGGTGCTCGCCAGTACCGGCTTATTGCAGGGACGGCGTGCCACCAGTTATCCCGGTTCCCTCGACGGCTTCGACGGCTTCAGTTATTCCGATGATGCCGTGGTCCAGGACGGCAAGATCATTACCTCGCGGGGTCCCGGCACGGCCATGGATTTTGCCCTCGCACTGATTGAAAACCTGGTCGGCAGCGACAAGCGCGAAGAAGTCGAGGCCGGCCTGCAGCGACCGCGTCACTGATACCCCATGAAACTGATTGAAGTCGTCGCTGACCCCAGTGACCTGCACACACTGGCGAGTTTTATCGCCGAACAACACAAGCCGCTGGACTACTGGTACGGGCAGGTCGGCGAGGGTGAGCGCCAGAGCATTCGCATGCTGGTGGCGGATGAAAACCGCCAGGCGGTGCTCGACAGCCTGCAGGAACTGCTGTCCGATACGGGCAAAGACCGTATCGTTGTTCTGCCGGTGGAAGCGGTGCTGCCGCGCCCCGAACAGGACGCGGAAGCGGCGAAAAACAACGGAACCGGCAGTAAAACCAGCGGTGCAACCCGCGAGGAACTGTATAACCAGATCGAAAAAGGGGCACGCCTCGACGCCAATTATCTGATCCTGGCGGTGCTGTCGACGGTTGTCGCCGCCATCGGCCTGCTCGAAAACAACGTGGCGGTGATTGTCGGTGCCATGGTGATCGCTCCCCTGCTCGGGCCCAACCTGGCACTGGCCTTTGCCGCCACCCTGGGGGACCGCGGCCTGATGTGGGCATCGTTGCGCACCAACCTGTTCGGCCTGGCTATCGCCTTGTCCCTGTCTCTGCTGATCGGCTGGATCTGGCCCATCACCAGTCCTCCCAATGCGGAGTTGCTGTCGCGTACCGATGTCGGTTTCGACAGTGCGGTACTGGCGCTGGCCTCCGGCGCGGCGGCGGTGCTGTCGTTAACCACCGGCCTGGCCAGCGCGCTGGTGGGGGTCATGGTGGCGGTGGCGTTATTGCCGCCGACCGCGACGCTGGGCATGTTGCTGGCAGCCGGTCAAAAGGAACTGGCGGCCGGCGCCGCGCTGTTGCTGGCGGTAAATATCGTCAGCGTCAATCTGTCGGCCAACCTGGTTTTTCTACTCAAGGGAGTCAAGCCGCGAACCTGGATCGAAAAGCGCCAGGCGCAGCAATCGGCCGCCTGGGTCGGTCTGTTCTGGGGGGTCGCGCTGCTGGTCGTATTATTGGCCGTCTATTTGCGCAACTGGGCGGCAACCTAGACAGTCGGCTGTAACTGTCGGAATGCAGTGTGTGTGTCGGAATATTTTACGCACGCCTGCGCCCGGACAGTTAATTCTAGCGACAGTAAGTAGTTAAAAACCCAAATATATAAGGGGGCACTAATGCGACACGTTTGTCGGAAATATTTACAAATTTTTTAAATAATTATTGTTTCTGGCAGTAACTCACTGTATTTTCTATATATTAAAATCAGGCACGGTTGTTGCTCTATAGACCCTACCGATACCGAATGGATACCGACCGCAAAAGCAAAAGGGTTGCGACTGTAAGAGCTTATGAAAACGGTGTTGGAGGAGACGATTAGAACAAAACGCTGCGTGACGGAGGGGTCCTACAGCGTCCCATGACAACAACAAGGCTCGAGGCATTCAAATAAAACCAACACGAAAGAGCCCAGTTAACCCGCCGTCAGGCGGGTTTTTTATGTGCTGTCATCCCAGGCGTACACCAGCAGCAGCACGGCCACGCCACCGAGCAGCCAGGTCAGCAGGGGCGCGCCGCCCAGCATCAGCGGTGTATAGCCGTCCAGGCCGTAAATCACCGAGGCGCTGATCATCAGCGCACCGCCGGAAATCGCGGCGAGGGTGCGCCGGTTGGCGCGCCGCATCTGTTTTCGCAGTAGCTGCAATTCGCGTGACTCCCACTGTACGCGCAGTTTGCCTTCCGCCGCCTGCTGCAGGCTGCGGTGCAACAGCGCCGGTATCTCCGGCAGGTGTTCGCTCCATTCCGGCAGGCTGCGGCGCAGACGGCCGGCGAAGGCGCGGGCGCCGACCTGCTCGCTCATCCAGCGTTCCAGGAACGGCTTGGCGGTCTGCCACAGGTCCAGGTCGGGGTAGAGCTGGCGGCCCAGGCCCTCGATGTTGAGCAGGGTTTTCTGCAGCAGTACCAGTTGCGGCTGGACTTCCATGTTGAACCGCCTGGCGGTCTGAAACAGTCGCAGCAGCAGGTTACCGAAGGAGATCTCTTTCAACGGGCGTTCGAATATCGGTTCGCACACGCAGCGGATGGCGGCTTCGAATTCGTCGACCCGCGTGCCCTGCGGCACCCATTCCGATTCAACATGCAGCTCCGCCACGCGCCGGTAATCGCGGTGGAAGAAGGCCAGGAAATTTTCCGCCAGGTAACGCTGGTCTTCGGGACTCAGCGTTCCCATGATGCCGAAATCCACGGCCATATACTGTCCCTGGGGCGAGACGAAAATGTTGCCGGGGTGCATGTCGGCGTGAAAGAAATTGTGCCGGAATACCTGGGTAAAAAAGATCTCCACGCCGCGCGCGGAGAGTGCTTTCAGATCCACGCCGGCCTCGCGCAGGGCCGGCAGGTCGTTGACCGGTATCCCGTAAATACGTTCCATGGTCATGATGTTGCGGCGACAGTAGGGCCAGTAGATTTCGGGTACGTAAAGCAGGTCGGTGTCGCTGAAATTGCGGCGCAATTGCGACGCATTGGCGGCCTCACGCAGCAGGTCGAGTTCGTCGTACAGGGTTTTCTCGAACTCGGCTACCACCTCGCGGGGGCGCAGGCGCGGGCCTTCGCTCCAGTAGCGTTCCGCCAGGCCGGCCACGGTGTACAGCAGGCTGACGTCGCGACGGATCACATTTTCCACGCCCGGCCGCAACACCTTGACCACGACGTCTTCGCCGCTGTTCAGGGTGGCCGCATGCACCTGGGCGATGGAGGCCGATGCCAGCGGCTGGCTGTCGAAATGGGCAAACACCTGGGAAACGGGTTGCTGGAAGGCGCGCTCGATCAGTTTTTGCGCCACGGCGCCGTCGAACGGCGCCACCCGATCCTGCAGTCGTGCCAGTTCGGTGGCGATATCTTCCGGCAACAGGTCCTTGCGCGTCGACAGTATCTGCCCGAATTTAACAAAGATCGGGCCCAGGTCTTCCAGTGTTTTCCGAATACGCACGGCGCGGGGCGTTTTGCGCACGATCCGGTGCCAGGGTGCCAGGTAACCGAGAAAGCGTACCGGCCGGAACAGGTGGGTGGCGAGAACGATTTCATCGAGGCCGTTACGCACCAGCACCCAGTTGATCACCACCAGGCGGAAGATCTGCGCCGGGCGAATCATTCGCCCGGATCCACGGTCTGTTGCAGCCGTTTAACACGCGCTTCAAGCCGCTCGACGTCATCGCGCAACCGGTCCACGTCGGTAAGGAAATAGTCGACTTCGGTCCGGCTCGGCAACCATTGCGCTTCTTCCTGCAGGTACTCGCTGCAGTCCTGGCTGAGGGTGTCGCGGCTGTCGCTGAGAAAATGCTTCGCCTGCCCGGCCAGTTTGCCGGCCTGGTGGGCGACGACGTCGCCGGTGATGCGGGACAGCTGTTCTTCCCAGTCCCAGTCCACGCCCGTAAGCAGGTCCTGGAAAGCCTGGCCGGTATCGGTGTCGCCGTCGATTCTGACGGCACCCTGGAACAGGGCGTCCTCGCGGCTGTCCAGTGCCAGTCGCGCAAAGCCCAGCGGCGTACCGGTGAGCCGGGTGTCTACGTCACCTTCGTAGTGTCCGAGCACCTGCACACCCTTCGGATCAGGCAGAAAGTACAGTGTAAAATCAGTCCCCGAGAGGGTGATGGCGATGGTTTTTCCCTGTAGCCCGGCGGCGTGCTGTAACGCGTCCGGATCCTGCTTCAGGTACAGATTCAGGGCACTTTCCAGAGCGGCGGCCAATGTCGAGGCAGGGTTCACTGGGTATCCGTTTCAATGGCAGCGCAGGCGTGCTTAATAACGAAAGCCCCGGTGCAGGGCGACGATGCCGCCGCTGAGGTTGAAATAATCGCAGTCCTCGAAACCGGCCTCCTGCATCATGCTCTTGAGCTTTTCCTGGTCCGGGTGCATGCGGATCGATTCCGCCAGGTAGCGATAACTGTCTTCGTCCCTGGCGATCAGGCGGCCCATCAGTGGCAGTACCCTGAATGAATACAGGTCATAAGCCTGCTTCAGTAGCGGCAGTGTCGGTTTGGAAAACTCCAGTACCAGGGCGCGGCCGCCCGGCTTGAGCGTCGCGTACATGGACGCCAGTGCTTTCTGTTTATCGGTCACGTTGCGCAGGCCGAAAGCGATGGTGATGCAGTCGAAACTGTTGGGTGGAAATGGCAGGTTTTCGGCATTGGCCTGCACGAAACGGACATTGCTGCTGATGCCCTGGTCCAGCAGGCGGGAACGGCCGACGCCCAGCATGGAGGCGTTGATATCGCCGATGACCACCTCACCCTGCGGTCCGACCAGGCGTGACAGGCGTGCGGCCAGGTCACCGGTGCCACCGGCCAGGTCGAGAATGCGCTGGCCGGGGCGGGCACCTGCCTGCTCGATGGCAAAGCGTTTCCACAGGCGGTGAATACCCAGCGACATGACGTCGTTCATGAGGTCGTAGTTGTCCGCCACGGAATCGAACACGCCGGCGACACGGCGCTGTTTCTCTTTCCAGTCGACCTGCTGGTAGCCGAAATGTGTGGTTTTTTCTGTCATGGTCGTTACCTGGCAAACAGCTCCTAGGCCCTGGTGCCCAGTTTGGAGTGGGGTGCGCCGGCAGCTTTCAGGCGTTCGAGGTAAGCCTGCCAGTTTTTTTCCTGGTTGGCACCCAGCTTGTACAGTGTATCCCAGGAATAAATGCCGGTGTTATGCTCGTCGTCAAAGTAAATCTGGATAGCATAGTTACCGACCGGTTCGATGCGCTCTATCCCGACGCCCTCCTTGTCGACCTGCAGGACGCCCTCGCCCGGGCCATGGCCCTGGACTTCCGCCGAGGGGGAGTGCACGCGCAGGTATTCGCAGCTCATTTCAAAACGGGCGCCGTCGTCGAATGTTATCTCGAGCATTTTCGATTGCTGGTGCAGATTGATTTCCGTCGGGTGGGGGTGTTTCTGTGCCATATCAAACCTCGCAAGCACTCAGAGTATGTAACGGCTCAGGTCTTCGTCCTGGGCCAGGTCGGTCAACTGACGATCGACATAGTCAGCGTCCACGGCAACGTGACTGCCGGCTTTATCGGCGGCCTCGAATGACACCTGTTCCAGCAGGCGCTCCATCACGGTATGCAGTCGCCGGGCACCAATGTTCTCGGTGCGTTCGTTGATATCCCAGGCGACCGTCGCGATACGCTCGATGCCATCTTCGGCAAAGTCGAGTTGCAGGCCCTCGGTCGCCATCAGGGCACTGTACTGTTCGGTCAGCGAGGCATCCGGTTCAGTCAGGATGCGGATGAATTCCTGCACGCCCAGCGCCTTCAGCTCCACGCGAATCGGCAGTCGGCCCTGCAACTCGGGAATGAGGTCCGAGGGCTTGGACAGGTGGAAGGCGCCGGAGGCGATAAACAGGATGTGGTCGGTTTTCACCATACCGTGTTTGGTAGTCACCGTGCTGCCTTCAACCAGCGGTAACAGGTCGCGCTGCACGCCTTCGCGAGACACACCCGGGCTGCCGCCCTGGTCGCTGCGCTGGGTCACTTTGTCGATTTCATCGATGAACACGATGCCGTTCTGCTCGACGGCATTGAGGGCGCTCAGCTTGAGGTTTTCCTCGTTGATCATCTTGCCCGCTTCTTCCTCGGTGAGGATTTTCATGGCATCGGCGACACTGAGCTTGCGCGTCTTGGTGCGGCCACTGCCGAAGTTCTGGAACATGCCCTGCAGCTGGCTGGTCATTTCCTCCATGCCGGGCGGTGCCATGATCTCAACTCCCACGGGGGTAGCCGATACTTCGATTTCGACTTCCTTGTCATCGAGCCGGCCTTCGCGGAGCATTTTACGGAACTTCTGCCGGGTCTCACCGCTACCGGCATCTTCCTCGGGTTCGGTGCTGAAGCCGACACTACGGGGCTTGGGTAACAGCACGTCGAGGATACGCTCTTCGGCGGCGTCCTCGGCGCGGTGGCGGACCTTGGCCATTTCGTCTTCGCGCACCATTTTAATGGCGACATCCATCAGGTCACGGATAATGGATTCGACATCCCGGCCGACATAACCGACCTCGGTAAACTTGGTCGCCTCGATCTTCATGAAAGGGGCGTTGGCCAGCCGTGCCAGGCGACGGGCAATCTCCGTCTTGCCGACCCCGGTCGGACCTATCATCAGGATGTTTTTCGGCGTGATTTCACCACGCAGCGGTTCTTCCACCTGCTGGCGACGCCAGCGGTTACGCAGGGCAATCGCAACAGCGCGTTTGGCCTCGTCCTGGCCGATGATATGTTTGTCCAGTTCCTGGACGATTTCGCGGGGGGTCATTTCAGACATGGGTCGACTTAATACTCGAGTTCTTCCAGGGTGAGGTTCCGGTTGGTGTAGACGCAGATGCTGGCAGCTATTTCCAGCCCCTTCTCGACAATGGCGCGGGCATCCAGTTCGGTGGTATCGAGCATGGCGCGCGCCGCCGCCTGGGCGTAAGGACCACCGGAGCCAATCGCCATCAGGCAGTCCTCCGGTTCGATGACATCGCCGTTGCCGGTAATGATCAGGGATGATTCCGTATCGGCCACTACCAGCAGTGCCTCCAGGCGGCGCAGCATGCGGTCGGTGCGCCAGTCCTTGGCCAGTTCCACCGCCGAGCGCACCAGGTGGCCCTGGTGTTTTTCCAGCTTGGCTTCAAACCGCTCGAACAGCGTGAACGCGTCGGCCGTTCCGCCGGCGAACCCGGCCAGCACCTTGCCGTGGTACAGCGTGCGTACCTTGCGGGCATTACCTTTCATCACGGTGTTGCCCATGGACACCTGTCCGTCACCACCAATCACCACGCGGCCGTTGCGACGCACGGAAAGAATCGTTGTCCCGCGGTACTGCTCCACGTTGCACCCTTACAATTCACTGAAAATGGCCGTAGATTGTACACCAAAGGTGCCATGGGCCGCAGCGTAAGCCCGCCGCGTTTAAATACCGTGATCGGCCTGCGGTTTCCCGCCGGGCCGGGATATTGCCGGGTCGTCACACGGTTCGCGGCCGTACGGAGGGGTTCAGTGGCACAGGTATAATCATGAGCGGGGCATTTTCACGAAAATACCGGCAGGCAGTTATCAGGGCATAAGAAGCGATCTGAAATGAAAATATGGGTAGACGCCGATGCATGCCCTGCCGTGATCAGGGATATTCTGTTCAGGGCGGCGGAGCGTACCGGGGTGTTGTTGACGCTGGTGGCCAACCAGGCGGTGCGCGTCCCGCCTTCGCGATACATCAGCACGATTCAGGTGGCGCCCGGCTTTGATGTCGCTGACAACGAAATCATCAGACGACTCGGTGCCGGCGACCTTGTCATCACGGGTGATATTCCGCTGGCGGCGGAGGCCATAGAGAAGGGGGCTTTCGCACTGAATCCCCGTGGCGAACTGTACTCGGCCGATACCATCAGGGCGCGCCTGAATATGCGGGATTTCATGGATACACTGCGTGCCAGTGGCATTCATACCGGTGGTCCGGCGACGCTGAGCCAGAGTGACCGGCAATCATTTGCGAATCACCTGGACCGGCTGCTGACCCGGCATGGAAATGATACCTAGCGTGCACACAAGGTTCCGGGCTCAGGGAATTGTTTACCTGGCAGGAACAGCTTACCGGTTTCCCGGTTTGTTGATCTTCCTTGTTTTCTGCCTGTCTGCCGCCACGGTCGGCGCTGCCGAAATCAGACTGGCCGTTGCCTCTAACTTCATTAACACGATGCGTGCACTGGCGGCAGATTTCGAGTCGCGCAGCGACCATCGGCTCGTCCTGGTGCCGGGCGCTACCGGCAAGCACTATGCACAGATCATGAACGGCGCACCTTTCGACATTTTCCTGGCCGCGGATTCACATCGGCCGCGACGGCTTGAACAGGCGGGCCGGACGGTGACCGGTAGCCGCTTCACCTATGCCACCGGCCGCCTGGTGCTGTGGAGCGCCGATGAAAGCCTGGTGGATCCCGACGGCCGGGTGTTGGAAACCACGGATTTCCGCCGTCTGGCACTGGCCAAACCGAAGCTGGCGCCATACGGTGAGGCCGCCCGGCAGGTGCTGGAATCACGAGGCCTGTGGGACCGTCTGCAGGACCGGCTGGTACAGGGAGAGAACGTCGGGCAGGCGTTTCAGTTTGTGGCAACCGGCAATGCGGAACTCGGTTTCGTCGCCTATGCCCAGATCAGGCGGCCCGGCACACCGTTCACCGGCTCCTGCTGGGAGGTGCCGCCGGCACTTTACCGCCCGATTGAACAGCAGGCGGTGCTGTTGACAAACCGCCCCGCGACACGGTCTTTCTGGGCTTATCTGACAAGCACGGAAGCGCGTACGATTATCCGTGACCATGGCTACCTTGCTTACTGACGCCGATCTGACAGCGCTGTGGATCACCCTGAAACTGGCGGGGCTGACGACGCTGATTCTGTTGCTGCTTGGCACGCCACTGGCCTGGTGGTTATCGCGTACCCGCTGCCGCCTGAAAGTGGTGATCGATGCGCTGGTCAGTCTGCCGCTGATTCTGCCGCCCACGGTGATGGGTTTCTACCTGCTCATCGCCCTTGGCCCCGAAGGCCCCGTCGGCGGTCTGTTACAGGGCCTGGGCGGCCAGTCCATTGCCTTCACTTTCAGCGGCCTGGTGGTAGGCTCGGTGCTGTATTCATTGCCGTTCGTGGTACAGCCCCTGCAGGACGCCTTCAGTGCCATCGGCAGACGGCCGCTCGAAGTGGCGGCAACACTGCGTGCCACACCGGTTGACCGGTTTGTCACCATTGCCATGCCACTGGCCCGTCACGGTTACCTGACCGCCCTGGTACTGGGTTTTGCGCATACCGTAGGTGAATTCGGCGTGGTGCTGATGATCGGCGGCAGCATTCCCGGCGAGACCCAGGTGCTCTCCATTGCCATTTACGACCATGTGGAGGCGCTGGAGTATGGCCAGGCTCACCTGCTGTCGGGTGCCTTGCTGGCGCTGTTCTTCCTGCTGCTGCTTATGGTCTACGTGGTCAAGCGGCGCTACCGGTTG
>CBEUNK010000018.1:0-30478 GCA_965544455.1 uncultured Thiogranum sp. | reverse complement strand
CTGCCGACCTGCGGGATCGCCGTCATCGACCTCGAAGTCGATACCTGGCGGGCTGCCTACCGGGACACCGGCAGGCTTACCCGTTTCGAGTACCCGCGAAAGTACAGCAGTTAACCGGCCTTTTTCTCTTTCAGGCGCTCGATGCCCAGCGCCTTCAGCACGTGTTTCTCGTAGATCGGTTCGGAACTGCCTTTTTTCATCTTGCGGATGAAATACTTTTCGAACGCCACCTTGGCATAGTGCACCCACTTGCCTTTCTTGAACCAGTTGACGTTGCGCGGACCGATCTGCGGACAGGCCACGAAGGCCGCGCCGGTATCGCCCATGTCAGCCAGGCAGATGGCATTCCAGGTACCCGTGTGGGTCGGCTCCTTGCCTGCGAGCTCGCCCTTGATGTTCTCGACGATGGCGGTCACCATCGACTCGATCATGTAGCCGGTCTTGGGCGCCCCGGTCGGTACGGGCGTCGCCTCGACCGGTGGAATGGCGACACAGACGCCGGCGGAATAGATATTCGGGTAGGTCGGGTTGCGCTGGTGGTCGTCAATGATCACGAAACCGCGCGGATTGCACAGTCCCTCGACATTGGCCACTGCATCGACACCCTTGAATGCCGGCAGCATCATGGAATAGTTGAATTCCAGCTCGTGCTGTTTCTTCACCTCGCCGTCTTCGTTGTATTCGTCAACGAGCATTTTGCCGTCTTCCACGCGGGTCACCTTGGCATTGGTAATCCACTGAATGTGACGGCTGCGCAATTCCGACTCCAGCATGCCCTTCGAGTCGCCGACACCGCCCAGCCCCAGGTGACCGATATAGGGCTCCGACGTCACCAGGGTCATCGGAACCTGGTCACGGATCTTGCGCTTGCGCAGATCGGTGTCGAGAATAAATGCGTACTCGTAGGCCGGGCCGAAGCAACTGGCAAACGGCATGGCGCCGACGACGATATGGCCCGGGTTCTCGACAAATTTCTGGTATTCCTCCCAGGCCTGGGTGGCATGCGGGAGCGTACAGATGGACAGGGTGTTGCCTTCCGGCCCCGAGCCCTCGACTTCCTCGAACGCCAGGCGGGGCCCGGTGGTGATCACGAGATAGTCATAGTCGACGGTGTCACCGGACGCCAGCGTAATCCGGTTCTGCTTCGCATCGATTTCCGTTGCCGCCTGGGCAATAAAGTCGATGCCCTTCTTTTCCAGGTAGGGGCGCATCGGGAAACTGATGTCCTCGGGTTTGCGCCAGCCGACACCGATCCAGGGGTTGGACGGGACGAACTGGAAATTTTCACTGGCGTTGATGACCGTAATACTGTGCTCGCGTGCAAGCGCGTCGCGCATTTCGTAAGCGCAAGGCATTCCGCCTGTACCGGCACCGAGAATGACTATATGAGCCATGACAAATCCTCCTCTCCTGACCATGCAATAGTAGCGCCGAAAATGCCACTGGCGCACTACCCGTTTGTTCAGACCTGAAAGCCCGGTTTCGGACAAATTGTCAGCTGATTATGTCATGTTCCGGCAGGCCCGCCCGGTTATGGAATTCCAGGCGCAGGCCATGAGGGGTATGGCGGAAACGGGTAAACCCGGCGTTATCGATGCGGGTCCGGTACCAGGCGTCGGGCTCCGATTTCAGCACATAACCCAGGGCGGCGCGGATCACACCGGCATGGGCTATCACCAGGAGATGGTCGCCTCCGGCCGCCTCCAGCAGGGCCGTCAGCGCTGTGGACACACGCTGCCCGAATGCTTCCAGCGGCTCCGCGCCGGCCGGCCGGTTACGCTGCGGGTCGCGGTAAAAGGCCTGGTACCCGGCTGCGTCACGCGCGATAACCTCCTCCGGCCTGAGACCCTCCCAGTCTCCCAGCCCCACTTCGCGAAAGCGGCGGTCAATCGACACGGGCAGCGAGTGACGCCCGCCCAGCGATCGGGCAAAAGCTTCGCAGCGCTGCATGGGCGAACTGATCACGCACTGCCAGGGAATGCACCCGCCGACAGCATCCCACATCTGCCGCCAGCCCTTTTCACTCAAGGGGTCATCGACACCATCGCCCCGGTAACGGCGCCCGCCCACGGGCTCACCGTGGCGCATAAAGTCGATCAGTGTCTCGTCCACAAGTTATTTAATCGCCTTGACGTTCAAAAGGCGTGATCGTTGCATCCGCCGGTTTATGCTGCCGGTCTTCCATCAATTCGAGTGCCTTGAAGAATTCACTCTGCAGGCGACTCATGATTTCGCGGTCTTTATCGCTATAGTAAACGCAAGTATAAGTCACCGGTGCACGGAGATCTTCACGTTCACTTGGCTGAAATTCGCACCAGGAAAGCTCGATAACTCTTGGTCCCTGACCATCGATAAAAACTATTTCATCCCTGTCGATAATACCCAGGTACTGCATGGATCTAATGGGAACGAAGAGACTGTCACTTCCCTTACGGGTAAACAGCAGGTGAATGATGCGGTAATGCTCAGCCGGCAGGGTACGCAGCTCGCGCCCGATTTCATCACCTCGCTCAAAACTGATATCCATACTAGATCACCTGTGCGGAGCGGCTAGCCGTCATCTCCCGGCTCGGAGCCTGATTTCATAGGCCTATGATGTCAGGGTTGCAAACAGCACCGGCAGCTTCTCCGGCAGCTTCTGTACATTATCCACTATGGTGTAGTTGTTCATCCCGAAGATGCGCTTCACGTAATTGTCTGCATTGGGATCGAGCGTCAGGCAGTAGCTCAGGACGCCCTTGCTGTACAGTTCTTCAACGGCCTTCTTGGTATCGTGGCGCAGATGTTGAGGATCGCGTTCGTCGATATCAGCAGGCTCGCCATCCGTAATCAGCAGTAACAGCTTTCTGCGCTCGGGCTGCCTGAGCAAATGTTGCCCCGCGTGCCTCATGGCGGCTCCCATGCGTGTGGACAAACCGCCCTGCATACCGGCCAGGCGTGATTTCGCTTCATCGTCAAAGTGCTGATTAAAATCCTTGAAGCGATAGTACTGTACATCATGACGGCCATCCGAGGCGAAACCGTGAAGCGCAAACGGGTCGCCAATCCCGTTGATCGCCGTAGCCACCAGCGTCGATGCCTCTTTTGTAAGCTGCAGTATGGTCTTGTCGGAACCTTCCACGGTCTCATTGGTGGATTCAGACAAGTCCATCAACACCACGACGGCCAAGTCACGGTTTTTAAGGACATTACGCATGGTAATGCGCGGATTGGGTTGTTCGCCCATGCGGATAGCAACCATGGCATCGATGGCGGCATTGATGTCGATTTCGTCGCCGTCTTCCATATTGCGCACGCGCTGGACACCTTCCGGCGTCAACAGGTCAATGATCTGCTTGATACGATGTGCTACCGGTTTATACTCGGTGATGATGTTTTCGATCTCTTCCGGGTCACCCTTGGGCTGGCGACGTTCGTAAAGCGTCGCCCAATCGGGGCGGTGCAGCTGAATCTGGTAATCCCATTCCTGGTAATGGAAGGGTTCCGATACCGGCTCCTTGCCCCACATCTCGTTGTAGCTGACGCCCTCGTCTTCATAGGGAAACAGCTCGGTTTCGCAAGTCCAGATCTCCTGGGCATCGTCACCTGCCAACTCGCAGTCGATCTCGTTAACCATCTCCATGATGTTGACCTTGCGTCGCACCTGGCGCTGACTGGCCGGCAGATACTCCACGCCCTGACTCCAGTCGAATTCCTCGAACTCCCAGACGAAACGGTTGTCATCGCGATACGGTATGCGGATACGTTCGAGGATGCGCAGGCTGGGGACTTCCCGGCGTGCCGACAGCAGGTTGAACAGATCGACGCCCAGGTTCCAGGAGAACTGGTTGTTATCCTGCTGTTGCTCGATGTCGGCGTGGAAACGCTCGGCCAGGGCATTCATTTCTTCGTCATCGCAGCGTTCCGGCGAATCCAGCAACATCAGCGCAAAGTGCTCCAGGATCGGCATGCTCGGGTGTTCCGCCTCTTCTTCCGGCTCAAGCACCAGCAGGGAACGCCAGAGTTTTTTCAGGCCGGGGAATTCCTGTATCGCCTTGTATTCGACACGGGCGTCTTCCACCAGGCCGATAAAAAACATCTGCGCCGGACTCAGCTGCTCGGCGGAAATGCGCGACGAGGTATAACAGATATGCGCGGCCATGTGCGCCGAGGTGGCGCGGTACAGTTCCAGGCCGGTGATATCGCCGATGGCATCGACGGCATCGGGCATGTGCACAATGTTCTTGTCGATATAGGGTCGAAAATCCGTGTAGTCCGCCCCCGTCGGTCGCAGGAAGAAATCACGCCCCCACAGCGCGCGCAAATAGAAGTTGAGTTTACGCTGGGTATCGATAAACAGCGTACCCCGCCGTTCTTTCTGCAGCACGGCACGACTGTCCTGGGATTCCAGGTTGAAGTAGGACGTCAGGTTCTGGAAATCACGGCGATAGGCTTGCACTCCAAAGTTGGCCCAGCGTCGCAGGCCGCTCAGGGTCAGCTTGGAGAGCAGTTCATCGATATGGCCCAGCATCGGGCGCAGGCCGCGCGCTGCAGTCGCCGAGAGCTGGTGAATCAGCGTCAGGTAACCGCGTAACAGTTCGGCATCACCCAGGCGTCGTGAGGCGGTCGGCAGGCTGTCGAACAACAGCGCAATGACTTCCCCCGAGGTCATCGAGGAAAGTTTCATGGCCGCGCTAAGGCAATCGCTAACAATGTCCTCGCCGCACTCCTTGGCGACCAGCGGCATCTGCTGCAGATAGGAGATCACCAGCTCCTTGCCACGCCCCAGGTTGGCAAGGGCCTTGGCACCTTCCAGGTAAGTCTCCATGCCGGTCGGCGACATGACATGCGAGGCCTCCGTAAAGGTGCCTTCCAGCACGTCGCGGATTTCCGGCGCAATGCCTTCCAGATATTGTTCGTAGTCTTCTAGCTTGATGGCCATAACACGCTTCCACACACCGGGCATCGCCGGAAACACACGAGACGGAACCCTGACGCTACCGCCTGCTCACGCGCAAACAGAGGTTTAACCAAAGAATGTCTGTACTGATGCGTTCAAGGTATCGCGCATGTCCGGATCATCGGTCAGCGGCGTGACCATGGTCATGCTGCAAGCCGCGATGGGTTCGACACCTTTGTGTATCAATTGACCGGAGTACACCAGCAAACGGGTGGAGATACCTTCGTCGAGCCCGTGGCCCTTGAGGTTACGTGCGCGGTGCGCGATTTGTACCAGCTTGTGTGCCGTATCCTTGTCCACACCTGACTCCTGAACAACAATATCCGTCTCGGTCGCTTCTTCAGGATAATCAAAATCCAGACCGCCGAAACGCTGTTTGGTGGACTGTTTCAGATCCTTCATCAGGCTCTGGTAGCCGGGATTGTAGGAAATCACCAGCTGAAAATCTTCGTGCGCCTCGATCAACTCGCCCTTCTTATCCAGCGGCAAGGTGCGGCGATGGTCGGTCAGGGGATGGATCACAACCGTGGTGTCCTGGCGCGCTTCCACGACTTCGTCGAGATAACAGATGGCACCGAGACGTGCGGCGGTGGTGAGCGGTCCGTCCTGCCACTTGGTGCCTTCCTTGTCCAACAGGAAGCGGCCCACCAGGTCGGAGGCGGTCATGTCCTCGTTACAGGCAACGGTAATCAGGGGGCGGCCGAGTTTCCAGGCCATGTACTCGACAAAGCGGGACTTGCCGCAACCGGTCGGCCCCTTGAGCATCATCGGCATACGCGCGTTATAAGCCGCTTCATACAACGCAACCTCATCGCCGACAGCTTTATAAAAAGGTTCCTTCTTTATCTTGTATTGCTTGATATCAACAGCGGACATTTCTCACCTTCCAGATGCTTGTGATAGGAAATCGATGACTTTCGCGCCATCAAACCTCATCTTCTGTTTCGATTTCACCACTCCAGCCAGCCGCTCGTGCGCGCTCGATCGCTTCACCATGTATTCTCTGGTGACGTTCACGCAACTCGTCAGGCAAATGACTGACCAGACAACCATACTTGTCCCACTCGTCATTGACCTTGTGCAGCAGGGCATCGATCCTGGCCAGATCCCAGCCGGCGCAGGTCTCGGTTTCCGGAATTACTCCGAACACCCAGGCATCACGGATCAACTTACCGATAGCAGTCATTCCGCCATATATTTCCTGGTCTATACCGATATATGTCTGTGGCTTTGTCATACGCTCCATTTCTTACAAGAAAAGCCCCTGGCCGACTTAAATCGGGCAGGGGCTCTTTTAACGCGACTAACCTGCCTGTGGATTAAACAGACTTACCGCGGTAAACAACCATTGCGACCCCTGCAGACTGCGCAAAGTTATCAAAACCCAGCAGACGAACATGGTTCTTCGGATGCGCCTTGTGACAGGCTTCGAGTTCAGCCAGGATTGCGTTTACATCGGTTTCGCCGAACATGGGCAGCTTCCACATATACCAGTAGTTGCTGATAGCATTTTCCGGCTCGGTGTGCTCGATGCCCGGGTTCCACCCCTTGTCAACGATGTATTGAATCTGCGCACGTATGGATTCTTCGCTCAGCGGCGGCAGGTAGGAAAAGGTTTCATATTTTCTGCTCTGCTCAGCATCGCTCAGGCTTGAATTGTAGTCTTGTACAGTACTCATCGGTTACTTCCTCTAAATTAAATTCGAACTGGTCACTGTAGGAGCGGCGCCCCTCGCCGCGATTGCCCGCCGCGAGGGATGCCGAATTCGCGCCAAAGGCGGCGTTTATGCCCGGCGCTTTTCGGGTACTCCTAACTATTTATGCGAAACGTCCAGCTTGTCGACGGTGTCGAATTCGAATTTGATTTCTTTCCAGGTTTCCATCGCGGCAGCCAGTTCCGGACTGGACTTGGCAGCCTTGGTAAGAATGTCCTTGCCTTCCTTCTCAAGCTCGCGACCGGAGTTACGGGCTTCGACGCAGGCTTCAACCGCAACACGGTTGGCAGCCGCACCGGCAGCATTACCCCAGGGGTGACCCAGCGTACCGCCACCGAACTGCAGGCACGAGTCATCACCGAAGATGCTGACCAGCGCAGGCATGTGCCAGACGTGGATACCACCGGAAGCAACCGGGATAACGCCAGGCATGGAGCCCCAGTCCTGATCGAAGAACAGACCACGTGAACGGTCTTCCTTGATGAAGGAATCGCGCATGGTGTCGATCCAGCCCAGAGTTGCCTCGCGGTCGCCTTCCAGCTTGCCGACAACGGTACCGGAGTGCAGGTGGTCACCACCGGACAGACGCAGACACTTCGTCAGTACGCGGAAGTGAATACCGTGGTGGGGGTTGCGGTCGAGAACAGCATGCATGGCGCGGTGGATGTGCAGCAGGATACCGTTGTTCTGACACCACTGAGCCAGCATGGTGTTGGCAGAGAAACCACCGGTCAGGAAGTCGTGCATGATGATCGGTGCGCCCAGCTCTTTCGCGTATTCTGCGCGACGCATCATTTCGTCAGCCGTCGGCGCGGTAACATTCAGGTAGTGACCTTTACGCTCGCCGGTTTCGGCTTCGGCCTTATGGATAGCTTCCATTACGAAGTCGAAGCGGTGACGCCAGCGCATGAACGGCTGGGAGTTGACGTTCTCGTCGTCCTTGGTGAAGTCGAGACCACCACGCAGACCTTCGTAGCAGGCACGGCCGTAGTTCTTGGCAGACAGACCCAGCTTCGGTTTGATGGTGCAACCCAGGAGCGGACGACCGTACTTGTTCAGGATGTCGCGCTCGACCTGGATACCCTGAGGTGGTCCATTACAGGTCAGCACGTAGGCGACCGGGAAGCGGATGTCTTCCAGACGCAGGGCCCGCAGCGCCTTGAAGCCGAATACGTTACCAACCAGCGAGGTCAGTACGTTGACGACAGAACCTTCTTCGAAAAGGTCGATCGGGTATGCAACAAAGGCGTAGAAACAGGTGTCATCACCCGGCACGTCTTCGATAGCGTAGGCGCGACCTTTGTAGTAATCCAGATCGGTCAGCAGGTCGGTCCACACGGTGGTCCAGGTGCCGGTTGAAGACTCAGCGGCGACTGCTGCTGCAACCTCTTCACGCGGCACACCCGGCTGAGGGGTGATCTTGAAACACGCCAGGAGGTCGGTGTCCTTGGGCGTGTAATCGGGCATCCAGTAAGTTTCGCGGTACTCTTTAACGCCCGCGTTATAGCTCTTCTCTGCCATTGTAGTCTCCTAGCGTAGTTTTCGGTTTTGCTGGCCCGACGATGCTGCTGTCGAACCTGGTCCGCTGAGGACCGTTTGCAAATCTGTTCGCCGGGGCGTTAGCCCGCCGGCAAAGTGGAAATGCGATGCTAGACCCTTCGATGTATTAATGAAAGTAAATATTTATGATCAAATCTATAAGAGAAACTTATATATCTGGTCGACACCGTGCCTCGCACAGCTGCACGAACAGCACACCAACTCTATGAAATATTTATGGATATCGAGGAGAGCGCTACTCGTCGGCGGCGTCCTGGTCCGGCTCGGACTCCATTTCCTCGCGTAGCGTGCGCTGCTGCTCACGACGCGCCACGAGGGCATCGTAGGCGTCATTTTTCTGCTTGATGGTTTCTTCACCGAACATGATCTGGCGGATCATCTGTTCGCCGAATTTCAGCAACGCCAGGTCGTCCTCGTACAGCGCCTGCCGGGTTTCATCGTCGATATCGAAGGTCGCGCTGAAACCCTCGCTCCGGATAAATTCCCGGAAGCGGTCAAGGTCATAACAGGCCATGAAAAAGAACTGCAGGCTGGTTTTGGACAGGTTACCGATCGAGGGACCGGCTGATTTCATTTTGAGGATCAACTGGCGCCAGCCACGCCCCAGTTCATCGTACTCCTCCAGTCCCTGCTCCTTGCGGTAGTCCCGGATGCTGATTTCGCGGTCTTCCAGATGGCCCTTGCAATGATCTTCCCTCACCAGCGCGTAGGAAGCACGGTCGAAATTTTCGTCGGCGCGACGCAGCGACAGCAGCCCCACGGGATAGTAGCGGCAGGCCGTGGGACGGTCTTCGTAGACGCTGCAACCCTCGTCGGTCATGAACTGGCACGCGGTACCCTCTTCTACCGGCTGCATCTTGACGCCGGCGATACTGTTCCTGCCGAATTCAAAGGGGTAGGTGTACCCGGCCAGAAACTCGGAGGATGTCAGCCCGAGGCGCTGTTTCAGCCGGATGATGTCGTAGGGTGTCAGCGTGATATCGATATTGCGGCAACAGGCGTTGAAGCATTCTATCCCCTTGTAACAGCGGAATTTGATGACGTGATCTTCGTCAAACTGCTCCGGAACAACCGGACTTTCCGCAAAAGGTGAATCCTTGATATCGATGTCTGCATCAGCCATGGCTGTAACCTCTGAAATGCCATCGGGGCGCCAGTGTAGCACGCACCCCGACACGGCAATTAACCACTAAAAACAGGGAAAAACAAAAAAGTCCGGGCGCCTCGCGACGCCCGGACCTCGTGGTAGCCGGGGGGCAGACTTGCACCTGCCCCCGGTCTGCCTGACAAGGGCTTTTACTTGAACAGCTTGCTCTTGTCGACCAGATCCACGTGCTTGCGCTTGAAGCAAGTCCAGGTCTGGGATTTCTGGTCATAGACCGAGTTAACGAAGCACTTCCAGTTTTCCTCATCGACGAAGTTCTTGTCCATGCGGTAGTAGAAGCCCGGGTAACGGGATTCTTCACGGAACTGGATGTGTTTCATGTGGGCTTCCGCCGTCAGGATGCGGTGGTAGTTCTCCCAGGCCCGCAGCAGTTCATGCAGGTCCTTGGCGCGCATCTTCATGGCATCTTCCTTCAGCATTCCCAGCTTTTCTTCAGCCACTTCGAGCATGTGTCCGTTGGTCGTATAGTAGGTAGCAACACCGGCTACATATTCATCCATGATCTTCTGCAAACGGAACTGCAGCATCTTGGGCGTGATGTAGTTGGGGTTGATGTCGATCGCGGTAGTGTAGTCCTTGTGTTCCAGGTAGGTCTTTACCGGACGGTAAACATCTTCCACCAGTTCTTCGACCGGGCGGTCCAGTTCAGGCTTCAGGTCCTTGTTGTCCAGGCAGTACTTGACCATGGACTTGGCAGCCATACGGCCTTCGGCGTGGGAGCCGGAGGAGAATTTATGGCCGGATGCGCCCACGCCGTCACCGGCGGTGAACAGACCCTTGACCGTGGTCATACCACGGTAACCCCAGCTCCAGCCCTTCGGCAGGTGCTCGGGTATACCATCGTACTCTTCATCAGTCGGCGCACCGACGTCGGTCGGACCGGACACCCAGATGCCACAGCAACCGGAGTGTGAGCCCAGCAGGTAGGGTTCGGTCGGCATCAGTTCGGAGTTCTTCTTCTCCGGCTCGATGTTTTCACCCACCCAGATACCACACTGGCCAACACACATGTCGAGGAAGTCTTCCCAGGCTTCCGCTTCCAGGTGCTTGACTTCACGCGGAGACAGGGTTTCGCGCAGCTTGGCAAGGGCGCTGACGGTGTCCATCCAGATCGGACCACGGCCTTCCTTCATTTCCTTCAACATGAGGTGGTTACGCAGGCAGGAAGCCGGCACGGCAGCATGGCCGTAGGGCGGATAGTCGTCCAGCATTTCCTTGTTGCGGGTCATGTAGGTTTCGCCGATGGCGTTGGTGGCCTGGGACTTGAACAACAGGAACCAGGCGCCGACAGGACCATAACCGTCCTTGAAACGGGTCGGCACGAAGCGGTTTTCCATCATGGTCAGTTCGGCACCGGCCTGGGCGGCCATGGCATAGGTGGAACCGGCATTCCAGACGGGGTACCAGGCACGACCCTGGCCTTCACCGACGGAGCGGGGACGGAACAGGTTGACGCAGCCACCGGCAGCCAGCAGGCAGGCCTTGAACTTGTACACGACGACCTTGTGATCACGAACCGAGAAACCGACGGCACCGGCGATGCGGTTGGAATCGTTCTTGTCGTTCACCAGCTCAACGATGAAGATACGCTCCTGGATGTTGTCGATACCCAGCGCCTTCTTGGCGGCCTCGGCAACGATCCACTTGTAGGATTCACCGTTGATCATGATCTGCCACTTACCGGAGCGCACGGGCTTGCCGCCGTCCTTCAGCGGGGTCATGCCCTTGGAGCCGTCGTGACGTTCGCCGTTTTCGTCGGTCTTCCAGATCGGCAGGCCCCATTCCTCGAACAGGTGCACCGATTCGTCGACGTGGCGGCCCAGGTCATAAGCCAGATCATCACGGGTGATACCCATCAGGTCATTGGAGACCATACGTGCGTAATCAGCCGGATCCTGCTCGGTGCCGATGTAGGTGTTGATAGCGGACAGACCCTGTGCCACGGCACCGGAACGGTCCATGGCGGCCTTGTCGACCAGCTTGATGTTAAGGTCAGTGCCTTCTGCCCAGCGCATGATTTCGAAAGCGGCGCCGCAGCAAGCCATACCACCGCCGATAAGAAGAATATCAACTTCTTCTTCGACGACTTCAGGATTTCCGAATTCTCCTGCCATTTGTAGTTACCTCTAAGTACTTTTAACTGAATTTAAATCTGTTGTCCGAAGCCTTACAGCTTGATCAGCTCGCTGCGATCGCCTTCGCGGTAGCCATTCTGCTCGTTATGGTTGAAGAAACCATTGTCCGCAATCTTGGACATGTCGGCAGCCGGCTTACCTGCGTAAGGATCGATGGAACCCTCAGGCGTGGTGCGGATCGGGAACTTGAAGCGCTTCATGGTGCCGTTGCGGAACTTGATGGTCCACATGATGGAGTCGGTACCACGCAGCGGCTGCACGGAACCACCCAGGGGCACGATGTCGGCATAGTGACGGGCTTCGATGGCCTGCTGCGGGCAGATCTTCACGCAGGAGTAGCACTCCCAGCACTGTTCGGGTTCCTGGTTGAAGGCGCGCATTTCGTGGCCGGTCTGGGAACCGTCCTTGTCGAGCATCATCAGGTCGTGGGGGCAGATGTACATGCAGGCGGTTTTATCCTGACCTTTGCAGCCATCGCACTTATCGGTACGCACAAATGTTGGCATGGTTCTATCTCCGTTTTACTTTACTTCAGTGATATATCATCCGCTGACAGTAAGCCGCCAACGGTCTCTAGAGTCGTTACTTGGCCGAGTGACCCGACATCTTGATCTCGACCTTGTCTTCGTCCTTAATGCTGCCGTAATAGGCGCGCAGGATTTCCAGCACTTCCGGCCGCGAGAACTTGTCGGAGACGTCCTCGCCTTCCGACAGCGCCTTGCGCAGCTTGGTGCCCGACAACAGGATACGGTCCGCCGCGTCGTGCGGGCAGGTTTTCATGGAAGCCATGCCGTCGCACTTGTTGCACCAGAAGGTCCAGTCGATCTTGAGCGGCTCGGTCTCCAGCGCATCGCCGGGGATTTCGTCGAAGATGTGGTGGGCATCGAAGGGACCGTAGTAGTCGCCGACACCGGCATGATCACGGCCGACGATCTGGTGTGAACAGCCGTAGTTCTGGCGGAACAGCGCGTGCAACAGGGCCTCGCGCGGACCGGCATAACGCATGTCCAGCGGGTAACCGGCCTGGATCACGGTATTGTCGGAGAAATATTTTTCAATCAGGGTGCCGATGGCGTTGCTGCGCACATCCGCCGGGATATCGCCGGGCTTGAGCTTGCCGAGCAGGGAATGAATCAGCACGCCGTCAAGGGTCTCGATGGCGATCTTTGCCAGGTATTCGTGCGAACGGTGCATCGGGTTACGGGTCTGGAAGGCCGCGATGGTTTTCCAGCCGCGTTTTTCGAATTCGGCGCGGGTCTGCGCGGGGGTCATGAACTGGTCGCCATAAGCTTCCGGGAAACCGCCCTGCGACAGCACCTTGATCGGACCGGCGAGGTTGACGTCGCCCTGCTCCATGACCATCTTCACGCCCGGGTGCTCCATGTCGGCGGTCTTGTAGACCATCATGCACTCGTGCTGCTTGTCGATGCTGTACTTCTCGGTCACCGTCATGGTGGCGAGGATTTCGTCGCGTTCGCTGTCGTACAGCGCAATATCATCGCCGTCATTGATGCCGTCGGCGGTGGCCGTATCGGTGGACAGGGTGACCGGGATCGGCCAGAACAGGCCACTGGCCATCTTCATGCCGTCACAGACGCCTTCCCAGTCGGCGCGGGTCATGAAACCTTCCAGCGGTGTAAAACCACCAATACCCATCATTATAATATCGCCGGCTTCGCGCGATGAAATGGTAACCTTGGGCAGCGAGGCAGCGCGCTGTTGTTCTGCGGCAAGCGCATCACCTTCGAGAAGCAGCGGCTTCAGATCACCGCCACCGTGTGGCTTCACAAGACTGGACATGGGACTCCTCGCCAACCTGGGCTTCATAAGGGTTATTCGTAATACTTAATTAGCCGGGCGGCCCCCCGGCAGGGGGTGTAACCTTAATGATGTCCGTAGGGAAATCCAACAGTTTTAATTTACTCAAGCATAAAGCCACCTTATTGTTTTTCTTATGATCAAGGAGGTGTATAACCTGTTGTTCTTCATGCTCAAAATTTCTTTTGTATATTAGCATATTATGATATTTTATGGAGTTTTCAGTAACCCTTATTAGCATCTGTCACCAATACTCGAGTAAATTACTCAGCCTTTTGATGGCGGCCCGCCACGCCCATAGAGACAACTGACTATGTCCAACCCCATTCACGACCCCTTGTCCAAGGCCATCGACCAGGACAGCCGCATCGAGGTCAGGAACACGACCTGCTACATGTGCGCCTGCCGCTGCGGCATCCGCGTCACCCTGCGCGATGGCGAAGTGCGCTACATCCAGGGCAACCCCGACCATCCACTGAACAAGGGCGTGATCTGCGCCAAGGGCTCTTCCGGCATCATGAAGCAGTACTCGCCGGCGCGCCTGACCAGGCCGCTGCTGCGCAAGCCGGGCAGCGACCGCGGCGACAATGAATTCGAGGAAATCTCCTGGGACAGGGCTTTCGGCCTGATCGAAGAGCGCCTGGGTGAAATCCGCGCCACCGATCCGAAGAAATTCGCCCTGTTCACCGGCCGCGACCAGATGCAGGCGCTGACCGGCCTGTTCGCCAAGCAGTTCGGCACGCCCAACTATGCCGCCCACGGCGGCTTCTGCTCGGTGAACATGGCCGCCGGCATGATCTACACCATCGGCGGCTCGTTCTGGGAATTCGGCGGGCCGGACCTGGACCGGGCCAAACTGTTCGTCATGGTCGGCACCGCCGAGGACCATCACTCCAACCCGCTGAAAATGGCGCTGTCCAGGTTCAAGCGCCAGGGCGGCAAGTTTATTTCCATCAACCCGGTGCGTACCGGCTACTCGGCGATCGCCGACGAATGGATTCCCATCAAGCCCGGCACCGACGGCGCCCTGTTCCTGGCGCTGACCAATGAGATCATCATGCAGGGCCTGTACGACCGCGACTACCTGGTGCAGTACTCCAATGCCGCCGAACTGGTGAACATGGACGAAAACTCCACCGAGCACGGCATGTTCGTGCGCTTCGAGGTGCCGCCGGAGGAAGGCTGCTTCGACCCGCAGAACAAGTTGTGGTGGGACCGCGAGCTGGACAAGCCGATTTCGACCCATACCGAGGGCGCCGACCCCTACCTGCTGGGTGAATTCACCCTCGATGACGGCACGCCGGTCAAGCCGGCTTTCCAGCTGCTGGTCGACCGCGTCAAGCAGTACAGCGCCGAGTGGGCGTCGAAAATCACCGGTATCCCGGTCGAGACCATCAGGCGCCTGGCGCATGAAATGGGCATCACCGCGCGCGACGAAAAAATCGAGCTGCCGATCTCCTGGACGGATACCTGGGGCAACGAACACGACCATGTCACCGGCAACCCGGTGGCTTTCCACGCCATGCGCGGACTGGCGGCGCACTCCAACGGTTTCCAGACCATCCGCGCCATGTCCATCCTGATGAGCGTGCTGGGCACCATCGACCGCCCGGGCGGGTTCCGCCACAAGGCGCCGTTTCCACGGCCGATTCCGCCGTGCGCCAAATCACCGACCGGCCCGGAAGACGTGCAACCGAACACCCCCTTGAACGGCATGCCGCTCGGCTGGCCGGCCGACCCGGACGACCTGTTTGTCGATGACAGGGGCGAACCGGTGCGGCTCGACAAGGCTTTTTCCTGGGAGTACCCGCTGTCGGTCCACGGCCTGATGCACAACGCCATCACCAATGCCTGGCGCGGCGATCCCTACAGGATCGACACCCTGCTGATCTTCATGGCCAACATGGCGTGGAACTCCTCCATGAACACCAGCGAAGTACGACAGATGCTCAATGACAAGGACGAAAACGGCGACTATAAAATCCCGTTCCTGATCGTCGCCGACGCCTTCCAGTCGGAAATGGTGGCCTATGCCGACCTGGTGTTGCCGGACACCACTTACCTGGAGCGCCACGACTGCATGTCCATGCTGGACCGGCCCATCTCCGAATACGATGGCCCGGTGGATTCCGTGCGCATCCCCGTAGTGCCGCCCAAGGGTGACTGCAAGCCGTTCCAGGAGGTACTGATCGAGCTGGGTTCACGCCTGAAGCTGCCGGCCTTTACCAAGGAGGACGGCAGCCGCAAGTTCCGCGATTACCCGGACTTCGTCGTCAACTACGAAACCGCCCCCGGTTCGGGTATTGGCTTCCTCGCCGGCTGGCGCGGCCAGGGCGGCGAGAAATTCATGAAGGGCGCGCCCAATCCCAAGCAGTGGGAGATGTACGAAAAGAACAACTGCGTGTTTCATTACGAGCTGCCCAGGTCCTACCAGTACATGCGCAACTGGAACCAGGGTTACCTGGAATGGGCCAAGCGGCACAGCCTGACGCGCTACGCTGAGCCGATCAACATCCATATCTATTCCGAGGTGCTGCAGAAATTCCGGCTCGCCGCCCAGGGCAAGTCGGACGGCAAACAGCCACCGGACCACCTGCGCAAGCGCGTCGAGACCCACTTCGACCCGCTGCCGTTTTATTCGCAGCCGCTCGAAACACAGGCCACCGACCTGCACAGGTACCCGCTCAACGCGATCACCCAGCGCCCCATGGCGATGTACCATTCCTGGGATTCGCAGAACGCCTGGCTGCGGCAGATTCATACCTACAACTTCCTGTACGTGAATGCGAAGACCGCGCGTGAGGCCGGTATCGACGACGGCGGCTGGATGTGGGTCGAGTCGATGCACGGCAAGGTGCGCTGCCTGTGCCGTTATTCCGAGGCGGTCGAACCCGGCACGGTATGGACCTGGAACGCCATCGGCAAGGCTGCAGGTGCCTGGGGTCTGGACGGCGATGCCAACGAAGCGAAACAGGGTTTCCTGCTGAACCACGTAATCAGCGAGGAGCTGCCACCCTCTGCCGACGGCGCACACCTGTCCAACTCGGACCCGGTCACCGGCCAGGCCGGCTGGTACGACGTGCAGGTGCGCATCTACCCCGCCGCCGGGGATGAACCCAGGGTCAGCTCGCCGCAGTTCAATACACTGCACCCCGTACCCGGCCAGTCGCAGGAGAAAAAGCGCGGCCGCTGGCTCACCTATTTCGCCGGCAGGAAAAAGGCATAAACCATGACACAACTCGCCCTGGTCATCGATTTGAACGTATGCGTCGGTTGTCACGCCTGCGTCACCAGTTGCAAGGAATGGAACACCTCCGGCACAGCCGGTTACATGTCCGACATGAACCCGTTCAGCAAGGATCCGACCGGCACCTTCTTCAACCGTGTACAGACCTTCGAAGTCGGTGAATTCCCTAACACGGAAACCGTGCACTTCCCGAAAAGCTGCCTGCACTGCGAAGACCCGCCCTGTGTACCGGTATGCCCGACCGGCGCCAGCTACAAGCGCGACGAAGACGGCATCGTGCTGGTGGACTACGACAAGTGCATCGGCTGCAAGTACTGCTCCTGGGCCTGCCCCTACGGTGTGCGCGAAATCGATGAACACCAGAAAGTGATGAAGAAATGCACCCTGTGCGTGGATCGCATCTATGACCAGTCGCTGCCGGAAAACGAACGCAAACCCGCCTGCGTCATGGCCTGCCCGACCAGTGCACGCCTGTTCGGTGACGTCAACGATCCCGAGTCCGAGGTCGCCGAGGCGATTCGCGAGCGCGGCGGTTACCAGCTGATGCCCGAGTGGGGCACTCGGCCGGCCAATCACTACCTGCCGCGACGCAAGACCCGCATCACCATCCACGAAGACGAGCTCACGCGTGTCGACAACCCGCTGAAGAAGGAACGCCAGCTGCCCATGCCGGACAGCGACGCACCGACACTCGACGACGTCACTTCGTGGTAATACTTTAAGACAGGAGCGCAATCATGCACCCCGCATTCTCCGTGATTTTTCTCACCACCCTGATCGGGGTCGGCCAGGGACTGTTTCTGGCACTGTACACCGGCCAGCTTTATTCCGTGGTCGAAGTGGTGCCGGTCGAGGACTCGCACAACCACTACGGCATCGGCGCCCTGGTTGCCCTGCTGTTCCTGGGCGCCGGCCTGCTCAGTTCATTCTTTCACCTCGGCCACCCGGAGCGTGGCTGGCGCGCCATCGCCCGCTGGCGTACCTCCTGGTTATCGCGCGAGGTCATCGTGCTGCCGGCTTTCATGGGCGCAGTAGCCCTGTATGGCATGGTGCATTACCTCGATTTTAATCCCGTGCTGTTCACTTTCCGTGAGACCTTTCAGGTTGACCTGTCGCTGGTGATCGGCGGCCTGACCACGGTGCTGGCGTTTACCCTGTTCCTGTGTACCGCCATGATCTACGCCTGCATCAAGTTCCTGCAGGAATGGGCCACACCGCTGACCGTGGTCAACTACACCCTGCTGGGCTCTGCTTCCGGCTTTACCCTGGCCACGGCGTTTGCCGCCTACCAGGGATCCCTGCTCACCGACTTCTACGGTGGCTGGGCCATTCTCCTGACCCTGGCGGGCCTGGTGACGCGCATTTCCAGTCTGGTCCGCAACCGGCGCATCAAGCACAAGTCGAGCCTGCGCAGCGCCATCGGTATCCGGCACGCCAAAATCGTACAGAAGTCACAGGGTTTCATGGCCGGCTCGTTCAACACCCGGGAGTTTTTTCACGGTGCACCGGCCGCCGTGTTCAAGCTGGTCAAGTGGCTGTTCCTGGTGACCGTATTCCCACTGCCGATACTCCTCCTGTCGCTGGGTATGGCCGCCAGCGCCGCACCTGTGCTGGTCATGGCCTTCATCGTGCAGTACCTCGGCCTGCTGGCGGAACGCTGGTTCTTTTTCGCCCAGGCCAACCACCCCCAGAACCTTTACTACCAGGCGGCATGAAACAGGCGGATGTCTTTATTGTGGGTACGGCAAAACTGGACTAAGCTCATGCCATGGCCACGTTGATTGATCCGTTTGGCAGGACTATCGAATATATCCGTCTGTCAGTCACGGACCGGTGTGACCTGCGCTGCACATACTGCATTCCCAAGGGTTTCAGGAATTTCGAGGAACCGGATCACTGGCTCAATTTTGAGGAAATCGAGCGGGTCATCGGCGCTTTCGGGCGCCTCGGTGTCAGGCGTGTCCGCCTGACCGGCGGTGAACCCCTGGTCCGCAAGCACCTGCCGGTGCTGGCAAACCGCTTGTCCCGGCTGCCGGGCATCGAAGACCTGTCGCTCAGCACCAATGCCACGCGCCTGGAAAAACAGGCCGTGGATTTAAAGGCCGCCGGCATTTCCCGGATCAATGTAAGCCTCGACACCCTGCGCGCCGACCGCTTCAAACACATCACGCAGGGTAAATTCGATAAAGTCATGGCCGGCCTGATGCAGGCCAGGGCGGTGGGACTGAACCCGATCAAGATCAACATGGTGGTCATGGCCGGCGTCAACGATGACGAGGTCGAGGACATGGTCGAGTTCTGCCTGCAACACGGCTTCACGCTGCGCTTTATCGAAACCATGCCGATGGGAAGTACCGGCCGTTCGGCCAGTAATCACTATGTAGACCTGCAGACCGTGCGCCAGCGGCTGGAAAAGCGCTTTGACCTGTTGCCGGGCGTCATGCCGGGTGGGGGACCGGCGCGCTATGTAAAAGTCGCCGGCACCGACCTGAACATCGGCTTTATCACCCCGATCTCCCAGCACTTCTGCGAAAGCTGCAACCGCGTCCGCCTGTCCGTCGACGGCACCCTTTACCTGTGTCTGGGCCAGGATGACAAGGCTGAACTGCGGCCACTGCTGCGCCAGGGCGCGAGTGACAGCGAACTGGAAGCTGCCATCGTGTCCGCCATCGCCATCAAGCCCGAGCGCCACCAGTTCCGGGAAAAACCGGAGCAGGTAGTCCGCTTCATGTCGCTGACCGGCGGCTGAAAACCGGCGCCTACTTCGATCCCACCACGGTGGTCGGATCAACCGTACGCATGTCGGGTAACTGGTGCGCAATACCCTTGTGGCAATCGATACAGGTCTTGCCTTCTTCAAGCCCCACGGAATGCTGGTCCACGGCCCGCCGCCCCTGCTCGGTGAAATCCATAAAATCGAAGTTGTGGCAGTTGCGGCACTCCCGCGAGTCGGTCTCTTTCATGACCGACCAGACATGCTTGGCCAGCTTCAGCCGCTTGGCTTCGAATTTTTCCCGTGTGTCGATACTGCCCATAACCTTGTGGAAGAGCTCATTGGTCGCCTGGATCTTGCGCACCACCTTGTGGTGCCATTCTTTCGGAACATGGCAATCCGGACAGGTGGCCCTGACACCGGTGCGGTTCGAGTAGTGCACCGTGTTCTTGTATTCCTGGAAAACGTTGTCCCGCATTTCATGACAGGAAATACAGAAGGTCTCGTTGTTGGTCATTTCCATGGCCGTATTGAAACCGCCCCAGAAAATAATGCCGGCCACGAACCCCACCACCAGTAAAACGGCCAGCGAGTATTTGACCGGGGGACGCCACAGTGCCTGCCAGAATCTGCCAGGCCATCCACGGGTTTTTTCTTCAACCATGACTTTATCCTTGTTTGCTCGCCGACCGATTACTCACCGGAAATGGCGGTGACGGGTTTAAAGGTGTTCTGTACCAGCGGCCTCGCATTCACCTGCGGTACATGGCACTGGGTGCAGAAATAGCGACGCGCCGAAATGTTGGCAAGCACATGCTTTTCACGGTCCTCAAAGTGCGTCTGGCTGATCTTGGTGGCGCCCGCCTCGCGATAATTCTTCCAGCTGTGACAGCTCAGGCACTTGTTGGCTTTCGCGTTGATGATGTAGCCCTGGATCTTGTGTGGAATCAGCGGTGGCTGCTGCACATAGTCACGTGCAATCGGCTCACCATCCTTGGCATAGTGCTTGCTTTCCGGCGCCTTGGTGACAGTACCGATATCCGAATGCCCCCGCAGCGACCTGACGTCCTCGGCTGCAGCCTGGGCCGCCACGCCGATTACACTGAAAAACAATAATGCCATAGACAGTTTTTTAATCATCGTAATGCCTCCACTCCGGGGGAATGACTGGTGTATTCATGATTGGTCGACTGGTTGCCGAAACGGCTACCGAATCGAAAAACATTTTCCGAGCAGACATCGATACAACGTCCGCAGTTGGTACAATTGACGGCGGTGATTACCGGACCGAGACCTTTATCGGCACCCTTTAGCGCCGGCCGGATCACCTGTGGTTCCGGACAGACCGCGAAACAGTCCATGCAGTCGTTGCACCTGGAACGCTCGTCGGCGCGCACCCGCAACAGGGCGCGCGCACCCAGCAGGCTGTAAAAAGCGCCCACCGGGCAAAGGTGTCCACACCAGGCACGCCGGCTGACCAGGAAATCCAGCAGGAACACGCCGAGCACGATCACCCAGGCGAGGCCCATGCCGAAAATCAGGCCGCGGTGCAGCATGGAAACGGGATTGACGAGCTCCCACGCGAGCGTGCCCGTCACAGCTGCCAGCAATAGTGTCGCGCCCAGTACCCAGTAACGCGCCGCACGCGACAGCCGCGAGGCGCCGGTCATACCCAGGCGTTCACGTAACCAGTGCGCGGCGTCGGTCACCATGTTGACCGGGCATACCCAGGCACAGTAGACACGCCCGCCGACCAGCAGGTAGAAGGCCAGCACGATCAGCGCGCCGGTCACCGCTGTTGTCTCCGGCCAGTGCCCGGCCAGCAGGGATTGCAGCAGCACATAGGGATCAGTCAGCGGCAGGACGTCGAGTGTCAGGCTGGCACTGAGGTTGCCCTTGACGATCCAGATACCGAACCAGGGACCGGCAAGGAACAGGCCGAGAATCGATAACTGGCTAAAGCGCCGCAGCAGCAGCCACTTGCTGGCAGCCCACAGGCCCTTGCTGGTACGCGCCGTGGCACCTGGATGCAACGTTTTCATCGTTGCTCCTTCATACCCTGGTTGAGTGTTTTCAGCGGATCACCGGAAAACGGGGTGCCGTTACCGCCGGAATCCTCGAAAATGAGTCCTTCGCCTTCATAGTTATAGCGCTCGCCCCCCGGCAGGTTGTAACGGTGCTCGGGATCCGGAGCCACCAGGCTGCCGCCGGCTTTCTGCTTTTCCTTCCAGCCCCAGCGGTAGTGGTGACCCAGTTCGCCCTTGGCGAGGCGCATCGGCAATACCTTGATGGCCGCTTCCTCCAGGACGCAGGCTTTTTCGCATTTGCCGCAGCCGGTGCAGGCATCGGAATGTACTGTCGGAATGAACATCGCGTGCTTGCCGCTGCGTGCATTGTGCTGCATATCCAGCGTAATCGCCTTGTCGATCGACGGGCAGATACGGTAACAGACATCGCAGCGCAGCCCCTGGAAGTTGAGGCAGTTTTCCTCGTCGAGCAATACCGCCAGTCCCATGCGGGCGTCGTCGATATCCGTCAAGCCGTGGTCGAGCGCACCGGTGGGACAGGCCTTGACGCAGGGAATGTCCTCACACATTTCACAGGGCACATCCCGCGCCGTGAAATAAGGCGTGCCGGTCGCCACCCCGTCACCCAGTTCCGCCAGGCTCAGGGTGTCATACGGACAATCGCGCACGCACAGGCCACAGCGTATGCAGGCACCGAGAAACTGCGCTTCCTTCAGCGCCCCCGGCGGCCGGATTGCCGCCGCCGGCAGGGACGCCGCCTGCCGCGAGTACAGGCCGACACCCAGGCCGAGCAGCGCCACGCCACCGCCGGTACGCGCCATGTCGACCAGGAACCGGCGCCGGCTGGCGGAGTTGGGTGCGCTGCGCAGTTTTTTCGCGGCCTTTGTCATGACGGTCCTGTGTCGTCGTCAGGCCTTTACAACCTTCACCGCACACTTCTTGTAGTCCGTTTCCTTGGACAGGGGGTCGGTTGCGTCGAGCGTGACCTTGTTGATCAGCCGGCTGGCATCGAACCAGGGCACGAAGATCAGCCCTTTCGGCGGCCGGTTGCGGCCGCGGGTTTCCACCCGCGCGCTGATTTCACCGCGGCGGCTGACCACCTTTGCAGCCAGACCGCGCCGCAGTCCACGGGCCTTGGCATCTTCCGGGTGCATGAAAATTACCGCATCCGGGAAGGCACGGTACAGCTCGGGCACGCGCCGTGTCATCGAACCCGAGTGCCAGTGCTCCAGCACCCGGCCGGTGGACAGCCACAGATCATATTCGTCGTCCGGACTCTCGGCCGGCGGCTCATAGGGCGCCGTGATGATATTGGCGCGGCCATCCGGCCTGCCATAGAAAGTCACGTCGGCACCCTTCTCCACATAAGGGTCGTAACCCTCGCGGTAGCGCCACAGCGTTTCCTTGCCGTCGATAACCGGCCAGCGCAGGCCGCGCACCTGGTGATAGGTATCGAATGGCGCCTGCTCGTGCCCTTTCTTGGGGCCTTCCTGCTGAAAACGCCGGTACTCCTCGAACAGCCCCTTCTGTACGTAGAAACCGAAATCTTCCATTTCGTGGTTGGTGTAATGGTTCCCCTCGGCATCCGCGACGGTCTGCTTCGCGAACTTGTCGACCTGTCCATTGGCATACAGGACCTCGTACAGGGTCTTGCCCCTGTATTCCGGATGTTTGTCCAGAATATCCTCTGGCCAGGCATCCTCGGTCTTGAAGCGTTTGGAAAACTCGATCACCTGCCAGAGGTCGGACTTCGCTTCGCCCGGGGCACTGACCTGTTCGCGCCAGAACTGGGTGCGGCGTTCGGCATTGCCGTAAGCCCCTTCCTTTTCCGTCCACATGGCGGTCGGCAGGATCAGGTCGGCCGCCATGGCGGTCACTGTCGGGTAGGGGTCGGAGACGACGATGAAGTTGTCCGGGTTGCGATAACCGGGGAGCGTCTCTTCATTCATGTTCGCCGCCGCCTGCATGTTGTTATTGCACTGTACCCAGTAGGCATTGAGCTTGCCGTCCTTCAACATACGGTTCTGCAATACGGCATGGTAGCCCTTCTTGCCGGGCAGCAGGCTGGCCGGCAGCTTCCAGATCTTTTCTGCCAGGTCGCGGTGAGGTTTCTTGAATACCACATAGTCCGCCGGCAGGCGGTGAGCGAAGGTGCCGACCTCGCGCGCGGTACCGCAGGCCGAGGGCTGACCGGTCAGCGAGAACGGCCCGTTGCCCGGCTCGGAGATCTTGCCTGTCAGCAGGTGGACGTTGTAGACGAGGCCATTCGCCCAGACGCCGCGCGAGTGCTGGTTGAACCCCATGGTCCAGAAAGACGTCACTTTCCGCTTGGGGTCGGCATAGGCCTGGGCCAGCCGTTCCAGCCGGTCTTTCGGTACGCCGGACAATTCCGACACGTAGTCGAGGGTGTAGGGCTCCACCGACTTGGCATATTCCTCGAAGCTGATTTTGCTCAGCTTGCCCTTACCCGGGTTCCTGGCTTTCTGTTCCAGGGGGTGTTCGGGACGCAGCCCGTAACCGATATCCGTCGGTGTTTTGGTGAAGTTTACGTGCTTGTCGATGAAATCCTGGTTGTAGGCCTTGTTCTGAATAATATAGTTGGCGATATAGTTGAGGATCGCCAGGTCGGTCTGCGGCGTGAACACCATGTTATTGTCACCGAGATCGAAACAGCGGTGTTCGAAAGTTGACAGCACGTGCACTTCACAGCCCTCGCGCGTCAGGCGGGTGTCGGTGAGGCGCGACCACAGGATGGGGTGCATTTCCGACATATTCGAACCCCACAGCACGAAGACATCCGCGTGTTCGAGATCATCGTAGCAACCCATGGGTTCATCGGCACCGAAAGCGCGGATAAAACCACCGACGGCCGATGCCATGCAATGCCGCGCATTCGGGTCGATGTTATTGGAGCGGAAGCCGGCCTTGTACAGCTTGGAGGCGGCGTAGCCTTCCCACACCGTCCATTGCCCGGAACCGAACATACCTACCGTCGAGACGATTTCTTCGGGTGGCTTGCCCTTGTTGCGTTCAAGGTCGTTCTTCAGGGCGGCCTTGAACTTTTCTTCCATGACGTCGAAGGCTTTTTCCCAGCTCACCGGGGTGAAGTCACCTTCCTTGTCGTATTCGCCATTACGCATGCGCAGCAGCGGCTGCGTCAGGCGGTCTTCGCCGTACATGATTTTCGACAGGAAATATCCCTTGATGCAGTTGAGTCCTCGGTTGACCGGCGCATCGGGATCACCCTGGGTGGCGACCACGCGGCCGTTGCGGGTACCCACCAGCACGCTGCAGCCGGTGCCGCAGAAACGGCAGGGTGCCTTGTCCCAGCGAATGGTGTCCTTGGATTTGGCCAACGCCTCCTTTACGCCCGGTATGGTCACGCCGGCGGCTGTCGCGGTCGCCGCAATCGCGTTGGTCTTGATAAATGCTCGCCTGGTCAGTTTCATGGCACTGTCTCCTCTGAACCCGTATCTTCAAACTGGTGGTAAATCATCGACGCGGACAAAACGCCCGGCAGGTTCTGCATCGCCGTCAGGGTATCCACCGTGGCGTGCTCGCCGGCCTGCTCCACGGTCACAACCAGGCGCCCGTCCGCATTGGCGCCGTGTACTTCCACACCGTCCAGCTGCAGCAGGGCATGACTGACACTGTCGATATCCTGTGGAAAAGTACGTACAACGACACCGCTGATATTCATGCTGACTCCTCTGCTACCCGCAGGCTGATAGCCTGTACCGGGCAAACGGGGAAACAGGCGCCGCAACCGGAACACCGGCCGACATCTATTTCCGGGACCGAAAATCCTCCCACGCGCGGCCGGATTCGCAACGCACCGTCGGCGCAGGGGTCGGCACAGCGGCGGCAGGCCACCTGGTGCCCCGCCAGGCAGGCGCCGCGATCGACAAACGCCGTCAGTGACCAGGGCCGTTCGCCATAGCCGCGGCTTAACGCCCGGGGTGAACAGGTGTCTACACAGGCACCGCAGAAATCGCACTCGCCGCGACCAAAGTCGACACGGGGATAACCCGCCGAATCCTGCTTCAGGATCTGGCCGGGGCAGGCCTCGATACAGGCCGCGCAGCCGTCACAGCGTGTCACGAAGGCGGCTTCCGCCAGCGCCCAGGGCGGACGCAAGGGCGCACTGCGGCCGGAAACATCGCCGCGCAGGAACTGTCTTCTGCTGATTGCTGTCGGCATCACGCTGGTACATCGCTGCTACTTGTGCGTACCTTGCCTGCGAGTGGTGCGCAGGACATTGACAAAGATCAAGCAATACTCACAGTGGAGACTTTGTCCAACGGCTGGTTAGACCATGAAATTCAGGTAGCCATCAGTCTGTAAGCGCACGGCTTATCATCACGACGCCGAGCAGGACGAGAAACACGGCAAACACCTTTTTGAGACGCTGCCGGGGCAGGCGGTGGGCCAGCCGGGCCCCGAGCGGGGCGCTGGCCACGCTGGCCACACTGACCAGCCCGGCCGCCGGCCAGTAGACGTAGCCGGTCGCCCCGGCCGGCAGGCCGGGCTGCTGCCAGCCGGCGAGGACGAAGCCCAGCGCGCCGACCAGTGCGATCGGCAGGCCGCAGGCCGCCGAGGTCGCCACGGCGCGGCGGATGTCGATGTTGTGCCACACCAGCCAGGGTACGGTCAGCGTTCCCCCGCCGATGCCCAGCAGGGCCGACACCAAACCGATGACACCGCCTGCCCCGGCATTGCGCCCGGCACCGGGCGGCCGGCGGTGGGGTGCCGGCGGCCGGCCGAACGCTATCTGCGCCGCCACCCCCAACTCGAACAGACCAAACAGGCCGGACAGCAAGGCGCCGCCGATCCAGGCAGCGAGAAAACCACCCAGCCAACCGCCGGCGGCAATGCCCAGCGACAGCTGCAACATCACCGGCCAGTCAACAGCCCCGTGCCGGTGGTGCGCCCAGCTCGAAGACAGCGATGTGAATGCGATGGTTGCGAGCGATGTTCCGACTGCCAGCTGCATGACGTGCTCACCGGCGAAACCGTTAAGTGCATACACAACCGCCAGCACGGGGACGATAATCAGACCGCCACCCACACCGAGCAAGCCGGCGATTGCGCCGGAGAACATGCCCAGCGGCAGACAGGTTGCCAGTAATGCAAAAAATTCCATCGCTGACATTGTACCTTGACGGCAAGTCTTTTATTGTTGCTCACGGATTCCGGCGTTGCTCTGAGGCTGATGCCGGCACACTGGCGGGACACACCACAGGGATATGCCCCAGAGTCTGAAATGGATCGTTTGCCTGACACTCCTGCTGCTGGCCAGCAGCAGCTTCGCCGACCGTAACGACAAACAGCGCGAGCAGTTCCTCAAGGCCGAATCCGCGCTCAAGGCGGGACGTACCGGCGAATACCGCCGTCTGAAAGCAGCACTGCGTGACTATCCCCTGCACGGTTACCTGGAATACTGGGAATTACGCCGCCGGCTCGGCAAGGCCCCTGCCGACGAAGTTGATGACTTCCTGCAGCGTTACCAGGGGCAGCCGATTGCCGACCGCCTGGGCAACAGCTGGCTGCACAAACTCGGCAAGCGCAAGGACTGGGACAACTACCTGCGTTTCTATACACCGCGGGCGTCCGTCACCCTGCAGTGCTACGACATCCGCGCGCGGCTGCAAAAAGGTGACCGCCAGCAGGCATTGAAGGACGCCCTGGCGCTGTGGCTGGTGGGGCACTCACAACCGGAAGCATGCGACCCCGCATTCGACCAGCTGTATGCCAACGCCCTGATCGACAGCGACCTGATCTGGCAACGTATCCGCCTGGCATTCGCCAACCAGAAATCGAGCCTGGCCGGCTACCTGTCCAAGCGGCTGTCGGCCAGTGACCGCCAGTGGGTCAAGCGCTGGCAACACGCCCATCGCCGGCCCACCGCGGCGATAAAACAGGCCTGGACCAGGGAAGACACCCCCCTGGTACGCGAAATTCTGGTGCACGCCCTCAAGCGACTGGCGCGGCACAAGCCGGGGCAGGCGTGGAAACACTGGCAGAAACTGGCGGCGACACACCGTTTTTCCAGCCAGCAGCAGGGTAGCGTGCTGCGCAACATTGCCCTGACCGGCGCCCTGCGCGGTGACCCCATGGCCGCTACCTGGCTCGCCGGCGTGCCACGTGAGGCTATCGATGACAGTATTCGCGAATGGCGCGCGCGCACCGCGCTGCTGGAGCAGGACTGGGAGGACGTCCTGCAATGGATAGGGGAGCTCGACCCGAAACAGAAAGACAAGGACAACTGGCGTTACTGGCAGGCACGTGCACTCGAGGCCACCGGCGCCGCCGGTGACGCGTTCACCAAATATGCACAATTGAGCGAGGAACGCAGTTATTTCGGCTTTCTCGCCGCCGACCAGTTGAAACGACCTTACCAGATGAATAACGCCCGCCTCGGCAACGACCAGGCGACGGCGACCTTCGTCCAGCAGTTACCGGGTATTCAGCGGGCACGCGAACTGCTCCTGGCCGGCAAACATCTTGAAGCGCGTCGCGAATGGTTCCATGCAACCCGGGACCTGACCCGGCAGCAGTTACAGGCGGCGGCGCTGCTGGCCCACCAATGGGGCTGGCACGATCGCGCCATCATTACCGCATCGCAGGCCGCTTACTGGTCCGATCTGACACTGCGGTTTCCGCTGCCTCACCGCGAGTCGATTTTTTCCAATGCGCAACGTTACGACCTGGACCCGGGGTTGATCTATGGCGTGATTCGCCAGGAGAGCGCGTTCATGGAAGACGCCCGCTCGGCGGTTGGTGCGCTCGGCCTGATGCAACTCATGCCGACCACCGGCAAGCAGACCGCCAGGGCGCTCAATATCCGCTACCGGGGCAGCCAGGCCCTGCTGCAATCCGAGCAGAATATCCAGCTGGGGAGCGCCTACCTGAGAAAACTGATGACGCGTTACAACGGCTCACCGGTATTGACCGCGGCTGCCTACAACGCCGGCCCCAGTCGGGTTACCCGCTGGCTGCCCGACGACGGCGACATGGACGCGACGCTCTGGGCCGAACGCATTCCTTTCAAGGAAACCCGCAATTATGTGCGGCGCGTGCTGGCCTACGCCACCATCTTCGACTGGCGGCTGGAGCAGCCCCTGACCCGGCTGTCGACACGGCTGCCGACGGTCAGATCGCGCTACTGACAGGCCACCGCCATGGCGGTACGACCAGAAAGCAATTTTATCGGTGGATTAATTCAGCACAAAAAAATCCGGCCCGCTTGACCTTGACCCGCCTTATGCGCACGCTATAGCACCTGTTCGTTTAAAGAGAATACGATGGCTGTACAACAAATTATCATCACGGGGGGCACAGGCTTTCTCGGCTCACACCTCACCCACCGGCTGAGCCAGCTCGGTCACCGCGTCACCCTGCTGACCCGCCGGCCGGAACGTCACCGCGAGTACCGGATCGGCTCCAACATCCAGCTGGTAAAGGCCGACCCCTGCGATGCCGATGCGCTGACCACCCTGTTCGACGGCTGCGACTGTGTCATCAACCTGGTCGGTATCCTCAACGAAGTCGGCAGCAGCACCTTCAGCCGCGCGCACGTCGAGTTGCCGCGCGCTATCGTCAAGGCCATGCGGGAATCCGGCGTCAGGCGACTGCTGCACATGAGCGCACTGAATGCCGATGTCAACGAAACCCATGGCCGCTACCTGAAAACCAAGGGTGAGGGCGAAAACCTGGTGCACCAGTCACCCGGGGTGGAAGTCACCAGCTTCCGGCCGTCGGTGGTATTCGGGCCCGGCGACAGTTTTTTCAACCGCTTCGCCAGCCTGCTGAAGCTGGCCCCGCCACCGCTGTTTCCGCTGGCCTGCGCCGATGCCCGCTTTGCACCGGTGTTTGTCGGTGACGTGGTCGAAGCATTTGTCTACGCACTGGACCACCCGGCAACCGCGGGCCAGCGCCTGGAGCTGTGCGGCCCCTCGGTCTACACGCTGAAACAACTGGTCGAGTACACCGCCACTCTGACCGGCCGCAAGACCCGGGTTATCGGCCTGCCGGATTTCCTCGCCCGGCTGCAGGGCCGCGTCATGGGCCTCCTGCCTGGCAAACCTTTTACCATGGACAATTATTACTCGCTGAAAAAAGACAGTGTCTGCAGCCAGTCCGCCTTCGCTGAACTGGGCATCCAGCCGCGCTCCGTCGAGGCGATCGTGCCCACCTACCTCGGCAACGCCCGCAGCCGGGCACGCTACTATGAATACCGCTCGCGGGCGCGCCGCATGTCCTGATGGACATCTACCTGGTCGGCGGAGCGGTACGCGATAAACTGCTTGGCCTGCCGGTCGCGGAACGCGACTGGGTCGTGGTCGGGGCGACACCGCAACAGATGCTCGACCTGGGTTACAAGCAGGTAGGCAGGGACTTCCCGGTCTTCCTGCACCCCGGGACCGGTGAAGAATACGCCCTGGCACGTACCGAACGTAAAAGCGGACACGGTTACAAAGGGTTCGTCTTTCATGCCGATCCCGGTGTCACCCTGGAAGAAGACCTCAGGCGCCGCGACCTGACAATCAATGCCATGGCCGAAACGGCTGATGGCGAGATCATCGACCCTTACGGTGGACAGGAAGACCTGGCCGCCGGCCGGCTGCGGCATGTCAGCGAAGCGTTTGCCGAAGACCCGGTACGTATCCTGCGCGTGGCCCGCTTTGCGGCGCGCTTTGGCAAATGGGGCTTCAGCGTGGCGCACGGCACCAATGCACTGATGCGTAAAATGGTCGACGAGGGGGAAGTCGATTACCTGGTACCCGAGCGCGTCTGGGCGGAACTTGAAAAGGCGTTGAATACTGACACGCCGGCCCGCTTCTTCAGCACGCTGCACGGCTGCCATGCCCTGGCCGTATTGTTCCCGGAAATAGAACAGGAATACACCACACCCGGCAGTGTGCACGACGACCGGCCTCTGCCGGCGGCACTCGAGGTTCTGGCGCGCAGCAGCGAGCAAAACCCGGACCCGCAGGTACGTTTTGCCAGCCTGCTGCTTTCGCTCGGGGACGGGCTGGACAGGGACACCCGTATCGCCCGGGCCGAAGCCCTGTGCCGGCGTTTCCGCCTGCCCAACGATTACGTACAACTGGCAGTGACGGCCATTCGGCTGGCCGACCGCCTGGGCAGCGACGATGC
>CBEUNK010000017.1:0-31983 GCA_965544455.1 uncultured Thiogranum sp. | reverse complement strand
GCGAGCCCCGTCCTTCCCTGGCTACCCATGACAATCATGCGCGCCCTGACTTTTTCCGCTATTTCAAGGATTCGGTTTACCGGCAAGCCAACCACCAGCAGCTTGTCGGCTGTAGCGATCGCGGGATGCCTGGGATACCGCTTTGTCATTGCCTGCATAAAATCGTCCAGCATGTCCGCAGCGACATCTTCCAGTTTTTTTAATTGCTGTTCTCTACCTTTTACAGCGTAGTACCCGGGCGCTTCCCCGGGATCGTGTACCACGTGCAGTACAACCAGTGGGGCCTTGATCATTCCCGCCAGATCGGCCGCGCAGACCAGTGCCGCTTCCGAATGAGATGAAAAATCGACGGGAACGAGAATGGGCTTGTTATCTGTCTTGGGGGCCATACTGAACTCCTCCGCCTGGATCCGGGCGTGCCTAATGCAATACGCAGGGTAATCGTGTCACACCTGCACGTTGAATATTATTTCAGAAATATAGTTAGAACCGCCATGACCATCAAGCCACGTTAATGCGATACTGCCTCTGCAGGCCTAGGTATTGTCAGTTGACGACCGGTTGGTATCCTTAAGGCGCTTCTGGAAGTGATTCAGCAGAATCTTGCGCAAACGGGACTGCCTGTGCCTGGCGGCGGCAGCCTTGCGTTTCTGCGCCAGCTTGATAAAGGTCTCCTGGGAATTCAGCAAGTCTTCACCGGGGCCGCTCTCCAGTTCGACGTAACTGCCATCAGGCTGCATTTCCCAGACATTCTTCCTGCTCGAAAGCTGAACATCCAGTATCAGGCGAAGCTCCTGGGTCAGCTTCGGATTCTCCACCGGGGCCACGACTTCCACGCGACTTTCCAGGTTGCGGCCCATCAGGTCTGCCGAACCGATGTAGTACTCCTCGTGGCCACCATTGTGGAAATAGTAAATGCGCGCATGCTCGAGAAAGCGGCCCACAACGCTGATAACCCGCACCGCCTCGCTGAGACCGGCGATGCCGGGACGCAGGCGGCAGGTGTCGCGTATGATGAGGTCAACCTTGACGCCGGCCCGCGACGCCCGATACAGGGCCCTGGTGATATCCTTGTCTTCCAGGGCATTGACCTTGAACTGAATGAGGCCCGGTGATTCCGCTGTATGAAGCTTGATCTCCCGGTCAATTTTCTCGAGTAAGGCGCGCTTCAACGTGTAGGGTGCCGCCAGGATCTTGCGGTATTGGGGCGGTGGCGAATAACCCGTGAGGTAATTGAACAGTTCGGTCAGATCCTGGGCAATCTGTTTGTCACAGGTCAGCATGCCGAGATCGCAATACAGCCGTGCGGTACCGGAATGGTAGTTGCCGGTTCCAACATGTGCATAGCGACGCAGTCCGTTGTAATCCTTGCGAACCACCAGGATGACCTTGCTGTGAGTTTTTAACCCGAGGACACCATAGGTCACATGGATGCCCGCCTGCTCCAGGTACCTGGCGCGACGGATATTGGCGGCTTCGTCGAAACGTGCTTTCAGTTCGACGAGTACAGCGACCTGCTTGCCGTTACGCGCGGCCTTTACCAGCGATTCGATAACATTTCCTTCCGCCGAAGTTCGGTAGAGGGTCATCTTTATCGCCAGCACTTTTGGATCTTCACTTGCTGTGCGCAGAAAACGCTCCACACTTGTGGTGAAGGACTCGTAGGGATGCTGGAGCAAAATGCTGCCGCGTTCGCGGATGATGTGGAATATATTTCGGCTGTCGTGCGCCAGGCGGGTATGGTCAATCGGTTTGTGCGGCTTGTCCCGGAGCCCCGGAATGTCCAGCCCGGCGATCTCGAACAGGTCACGCTGCGCCATCAATTCCTCAATCTCAAATACATCCACCTTCTCATCCAGCCCCAGTTCGGCAGCCAGCATTCCCCGGTGTGTGTCGCTCATACCCCTGGAGACCTGCAACCGGACAATGGGCGCGAAATGGCGGTCGCGCAGTTCGGTCTCGATCATCGCCAGCAGATCATCGGCTTCCTCTTCCTCGATTTCGACAACGGCATTGCGGGTGACCCGGAACAATTCACAGGAAATGATATCCATTCCGGGAAACAACAGGTCCAGGTTATTGGTGATCAGGTCATCGAGCGTGACGAAAGTATTCTTGTCACCAACCCGGATAAAGCGGGGTGCGATGTCCGCGGACACCGGCACCTTTACCCGGGCTACATGAATGCCGCTGCCACCTGGATGGCGCAGTGACACCAGAAGGTTGAGCGCCAGGTTGGAGATAAACGGGAATGGATGCCCTGGATCCATGGCAAGCGGTGTCAGCAAGGGAAAAATATTGGCGATAAAATCACTGCGGAGGGCTTGCTGCGCGCTTTTCTCAAGTTCGGCGTATTTGGTCAGCCGGATACCCTGTTCATCGAGCAGATGAAGCAGGCGTTGGAAAACGCGAATCTGTTCCTGATGCATTTCCCGCACCACGGCATGGCATTCCTGCATCTGTTGGGCAGGGGTGCGGCCATCAACCGTTAGTGTGCGAATACCGGCGGCAATCTGCTGTTTCAGGCCGCCGATACGTTTCATAAAAAATTCATCGAGGTTACTGCTGACAATGGCAAGGAACTTGACCCGCTCGAGCAACGGTACCTGTTCGTCTGCAGCCATATGCAGGATATGGCGGTTAAACTCCAGCCAGGTAAGTTCCCGGTTGAGATACAGATCCGGCGAATCCAGGTCGAAATCGGCGGGCGGCTGTCCGGGAGCGGGCCGTACAACTTCCCTGACCGGCGGGTGGCCCGGCACTTCGGCGGTTTGTCGGCCATCCGGCCGGGGATCGGTGGAATGCACTAAGCGTACCCCCCTTGCTGCGTACGTTTGCCTGTCTGCTGCATAATCAAAATCGTGAGCTGTATCCTATATAAGTATAGCAGCCTGGCCCGCATACAAGGCACAGCGAAACATGGCCGGGCATCTACAAGCTGGACGCCGGGTCATGTGGCTGGGGTGGATAGCGCTTCATCACTTTCGCGCTGATGAGGTTCAGTATTTCACGAACCGTCTCTTCGATATGCCAGTTCGTGATAATGGGGATGCCGCTGTTATCCGCCTCGCTCAAAAGGTACGACTGCAGTTCCCAGATGTCATCCAGGTGCTCCAGGTAACGTGATGCCTTGCGATCGGTCTTTTCGCGACCACGGCGTATCAGCTGCTTGCGCAATATTTTCTTCTCCCTGGTGGCGAGCATCAGGGGCACTACAATGGCTTTGCTGCGTGCTTCGCTCAGATCGAGCATTGTGGGCAGGATATGGACCCCTTCAATGATCAGGTCCTGCTGTTCTGTGACCGCCCGATGCAATGCAGCCTCCAGCGCCGGTTTCATGGAAACAAACTGGGAGAGAAAGCCTGCAATTATCGGGCTTTCCGCCGTCGATGCAGTATTGTCAGCGGATATCGGCAGGCCACGCCAGGCCTCGAAGCTTGAGTACCCCAGGGTTGGGACTGCAGGAGCTGCCAGATAGGCGCGAATTATCTCGCGCATCATGTCGGTCGACTGTATCCGGGCAATATCCATGCGATAGGCAACGTCGGACGCTATCGTACTTTTGCCAGAGCCGGTAGTGCCGCCAATCAGTACAACCAATGGCTTGCCACTGTTTTCAAACTGTCGCCAGGAAAGGTAACGCTCCGCAGTGTCGGCCGCGCAGTGTTCCTTGAGGCACTGGTATATCAGCCGACGCAGTGTCTTATGGTCAATTTCACTATGGCCGGTATTTTGCAGCGAAGCCTGCACCTTGTGTGCGCCTGCCAGGGCGGTTTCCGCGGGGATGGCGCAGCTCTCAAGTGAATGCGCCAGCATGCTTACCGAAAAGGGTTCACTGCGCGTCGCGCTGTGAACGATAATTTGCGCCTGTTCCCAGGGTTTCGTCTCGTAGTTTGACTGCTTTTCCGCCCCGAATTGCTCGCCCAGCAGCCTGGCCACCTGCGCCTTCAACGCGGTACTCGTGATTTCCTCGGTATCCTGCAGTCCGTTCCTGATCGTTTGCGCCAGACCATAGGCATCATCAAACTGCAAGCCGGCATTCATCAGCGACTGCACCAGGATACCGCGCAGAAACGGCGTGCGGTCACCTTCCGGCTCACTGATGACAAACGTCTTCGCCACGTAATGAAACCCCCAGATAAGGCAGGCAGTAAACTTCCCGGCTATTGCGGTTGCCCGCCGCTGGCGCATTGTACCACCGGAACCCGGGCTGATTGATCGACGTCAATATTCTGAATATCGCTCCGATCAGCAAAAACAGCTCTAACGGCTCACGATAACAGATAATACCCCATGTAATTCAAATAGCTAAAGGCTTTCGTCACGCCGTGTAAATCATCCGCTGCTGATATAGCGGTCGAATGTAGTCGAATTGCCAATTTACAACGTTTCCCGCGGCTGCTAGTTTCCGGCTTTATGCGTGCCATCGTTGTCAGACATTACAAAACCCTGCTGAACGCTTCCGACCGGATTCTCGGTTGGGGCGACGCGCCAAAAGCGGAAGGCTGGCAGGCCGACCTGGCCTTTGTAGATGACAGGTTGAATGCTGCGAAAATCGTTTTTGATGCCATCTATTCGAGTGATCTCGAGCGGGCGCGACGGACTGCAATGTATTACGCCAAGAGCCGTCGAATTCATGTGGTGCGTGATTCTCCGGCACTGAATGAGGTCAACTACGGCACGCTGTACAAAAAGAAAAAGAAATGGGTTGCCAGGCATATTCCGCAACACAAGAAAGACCCGGATTTTGTTTACCCCGATGGTGAAAGTTTTCGCGATATGCAGCGTCGCAGCGTTGAATATATTTTATCGCTGGCGGAGTCCCGCCCGGAGCAGACGGTTCTGATCGTGGTTCACGCAGGCGTTATCAGGGGGCTGGTCAGTCATTTCCTGGGGCTTGATTATGCTGCCCACCTCAAACAGAAAGTCTCACATCGATACATAGGGGATTTTCTTTTCGCAGGGCGGGAATGTGTTCGCTACGATGAACTAGGGAAATTGTCCGGCTTCGTGCAACAGGGATCGCTTACCGTTCCTTATGCTATTGATACCAAGCCAGCTGTCAACGGTCCCGGGATGGCGAGATTAGCCACTGCGGTTTCCCTTCCCGGTTAACCCGGCCACAACCGGGCCACGGACTGTGAGGTACCGGTCCGCCGGGTTTCCTGCTGGCTGTTGATTTTCGCCGCATGCCGACATCCGCATATCGACAATTCCTTTATGCACGTGCTTTTCCCTGCGCCCCGCATATCCCGGTTGCTTCCCTCTGTAATGTCAACGCTTGAACAAATGCAGCAATATTGTCAGTACGATGCTGACAATGATCATGGATGTGACAGGAATGAAAATTGTCCCGCGTTCCGACTGAACGCGTATATCTCCCGGTAATTTCCCGAACCAGTTAAGCGTCCACGGGGCAAACTGCAACAGGATGCCTGTCATCAACAGTAAAGCGCCCAGCAGCATGAGCCAACGTGCCATCGATGTGTCTCCGGCCTGGTCCCGTATCAGTTATCGGCGACAGTGAGCTGTTCCACTGTTTTGACGGCCACGTGGTGCACAGTACCGTGTTTTGATTTCTTTGGAACCAGGATGGTGTCACTGGCCGGGCGGCTGTTGTCCGGTTCGGGGTAGTCCAGGGTATAGTGCAGGCCGCGGCTTTCCTTGCGCATCTGGGCCGAATGGATGATGAGCTCGGCGACCTGTACCAGGTTACGCAACTCCAGCAGATCGTTGTTGACACGGAAGTTACCGTAGTAGTCGCGGATTTCCTGCTGCAGCAGCTCGACGCGGCGCCGGGCGCGTTCCAGGCGCTTGTTGGTGCGCACGATGCCGACGTAGTCCCACATGAAACGGCGCAGCTCGCCCCAGTTGTGGGTAACCACAACTTCCTCGTCGGAGTCGGTTACCTGTGATTCGTCCCACTCGGGCAGTTCCGGCGGCAGGCTGGTTTTATCCAGCCGGTTGGCAATATCCCCGGCGGCGGCCGTAGCGAACACCAGGCATTCCAGCAGCGAGTTACTGGCCATGCGATTGGCGCCATGCAGGCCGGTACAGGCGGCTTCGCCGACCACGTACAGGTTTTCCAGGTCGGCACGGCCTTTCAGATCGGTACGCACGCCGCCGCAGGTGTAGTGGGCCGCCGGCACCACGGGAATGGGTTCACGGGCCATGTCGAAACCCAGATCCAGACAGCGCTGATAGACCGTGGGAAAATGTTTGCGGATGAAGCTTTCGGGTTTGTGCGAAATGTCCAGCAGCACGTGGTCGTAACCATAGCGCTTCATTTCATGGTCGATGGCGCGGGCAACGATATCGCGCGGTGCCAGTTCGCCGCGCGGGTCGAAGCGCTGCATGAAAGGCTTGCCGTCGGGCAGTAAGAGTTTGCCGCCCTCGCCGCGCACGGCCTCGGTGATCAGAAACGACTTGGCCTGTGGATGATACAGGCAGGTCGGGTGAAACTGGTTGAACTCCATATTGGACACGCGGCAGCCGGCGCGCCAGGCCATGGCGATACCGTCGCCGGTGGAGGTGTCGGGGTTGCTGGTATACAGGTAGACCTTGCTGGCGCCGCCGGTGGCCAGTACGGTGAACTTGGCGCGAAACACCTCGACCCGGTCCTTGCCCCGGTCGAACACGTAGGCGCCGAGGCAGTGGTTGTTCTTGCGGCCGATGCGGTCGGCGGTGATCAGGTCGACCGCGAGGTGCTGTTCAAACAGGTCAATGTTGTCGCGCGCCCGCACGGCGTCGACCAGGCTGGTTTCGACCACCTGGCCGGTGTTGTCCGCCGCGTGGATGACGCGCCGGTGCTGGTGGCCGCCCTCGCGGGTGAGGTGGAACTCGTCTTCGTGCTTGCGGTCTTCGCGCCGGGTGAAGGGAACACCGAGGTCGACCAGCCACTGGACGGCCTCGGGGCCGTGCTCGACGGTGAAGCGTACGGTCTCCGGGTCGCACAGGCCGGCGCCGGCATCCATGGTGTCGGCAATATGGGATTCGATGGAGTCCTTGTGGTCCAGCACGGCCGAAATACCGCCCTGGGCGTACCAGGTGTTGCCTTCCCTGACCGGCCCCTTGGACAGCACCGCGATACGGGCGCGTTTCGGCAGGCGCAGCGCCAGGGTAAGGCCGGCGGCCCCGCTGCCGATAATCAGGACGTCGTACTGGTGCTGCGTATGCATGGCTTGTGGCCGGCTCCCGGAATCGGGTATGGTTGACCCGTTAACACGCTAAGATTACTACGCTTTGTCCAGAAACTTTACCGTAATCGGCCCAAACTGGCGAACTCTTCCGGGTTTTTCCGGTCTACTGCAAGCATGCAAGCTGCCCGGGAACAAGAGGGGATAGCCCGTATGGGCGAACGTAACCTTGACCAGGAACTGGTCGAGCGGGTGCAGAATGGCGAAAAAGCCGCCTTTGACATCCTGGTACGCAAGTACGAACACAAGCTGGCAAATGTCATCAGCCGCTATATTCACGATCAGAGCGAAGTCCTGGACGTGGCCCAGGAAGCCTTCATCAAGGCCTACCGGGCGCTGCCGAATTTCCGTGGTGACAGTGCCTTTTATACCTGGCTGTACCGCATCGCCATCAACACGGCCAAGAATTACCTGGTTGCTGCGGGCCGGCGGCCGCCGCGGGACGATATCGACGCCCAGGACGCGGAACAATTCGAGTCGGGTTCTGGTCTTAAGGAATACGCCACCCCGGAGCGCATGGCGCTTAAAAGCGAGTTGGCGGCAACGATCCAGGACGCGATCGAGGCATTACCCGAAGAGCTGCGCGTGGCCATTGTCCTGCGCGAGCTCGAGGGGTTGAGTTACGAGGAGATAGCCGGTGCCATGGATTGCCCTATCGGTACCGTACGCTCCCGGATATTCAGGGCAAGGGACGCAATCGATAACCGGATTCGTCCTTTGATTGATGAATCGGATACGGGTATAGAGTAAATGAGTGACGAAATCCGTGAACAATTGTCCGCGCTGGCAGACGACGAGCTGAGCGACGTTGAACAGCCGCTGCTGCTCGGAAGACTGGAACGCGAAGCACCGCTGCGCGCCTGCCTGGGCCGCTACCAGCTGATCGGCGAAGTCATGCGCGGCACTGGCCAGACGGCCACGCTGGGTGTGGCCGACCGCGTGCAACGGGCACTGGCCGACGATGCGCCGGTAAGTATGCCCACGGCCGGTATGACAAACCGGTCGGTATGGTGGAAGCCGCTGGCCGGCCTCGCGGTCGCGGCCTCGGTGGCACTGGTTGCCGTGTTAACCGTAACGTCGGTGCGTGAAACCACGACCGAGCCGGTTCCGGCCCTGGCAACGGCCCAGCCGGATAGCCAGCCCGACGTGGAACTGGCCCGGGCCACCGATAACGCGGGTGAGCAGTGGGACCGGCTCGACCCGCAGATTGACAAGCGTATGTCCGCTTACCTGGTAAACCACAATGAATACGCCGCCAGCCGCGGCGTGCAGGGTGTGATGCCCTACGTGCGCATCGTCGGTTACGATACCAGCGAGTAATGAGTCAAGCGGCACTCCTCCGTCTGCTGGCCTGCGTGTTACTGCTTGCCCAGGGTCCGCTCCGGGCCGATGACGAAGCACCGCGGGACAGCACCACCCGTGCAGAACACGCCGATAAGGACGAAGATGCCAGTCGCTGGCTGGCACGTATGTCCGAGGCAACCCAGTCGCTGAACTATGCCGGTACCTTCGTCTACCAGAACCGGGGCCAGCTGGAAGCCATGCACATCATTCATGCCATGGACGAGGAGGGCGAACGGGAGCGTCTGTTGTCGCTCACCGGTCCCCGGCGCGAGGTGCTGCGCGACAACCAGGTGGTGACCTGCATCCTCGGTGACAGCCGTTCGGTACACGTCAACAAGAGTCGGCCGCGTACGCCTTTCCCGGTGCGTTTTCCCAAGGAGCTGATGCAGCTCGAAAAGTATTATGATTTCCAGGTCAGGGGCGAGGACCGGGTGGCCGGGCGCGATTGCCGGGTAGTGGTTGTCCAGCCGCGCGACAAGTTGCGTTACGGCCGCCGTCTGTGTGTTCACGAGGACAGCCACCTGTTACTGCGTTCCGAGCTCACCAGCCCGGATGGTCATGCCATCGAGCAGGTGATGTTCACCTCCGTGGAGTTTCTCGAACACATTGACGACGGCGCGCTGTTGCCGGACGTGAGCAGCGCCGACTTCACCTGGCAGCGCGAACCTGACCAGCCGCCGGAGCCGGGTAACCGTGCCGCCGAGTCGCGCTGGAAAGTGTTTCAGGTGCCGGATGGTTTTGTGCTGACCGATCACAACTGGCACCAGTTGTCCGCCCACGAACCGGGTGTCGAACACTGGGTCTACAGTGACGGCCTGGCCAGCGTGTCGGTGTACATCGAGGCGTCCCGCAGCCAGGATGAAAACTACGGTGGCGTCAGTCACCGTGGTGCGCTGAATGCCTTCGGGACCATGGTCGACGGTCATTACGTGACGGTCGTGGGTGAAGTCCCGCGGCGGACGGTCGAGATGATCGGCAAGTCAGTGCGTATCAAGTAGCCATTTCCCCCATACCCATGATTGAAGAAACAGCACAGGTCGTTCGAGTCGCAGACGGCGAGGTCTGGGTCGAGACCCGGCGCCAGTCGACCTGTTCGAGCTGTGCCGCAGAAAAAGGTTGTGGAACCGCGACCTTATCCAGGGTTCTGGGCAACCGCCGCACGCGGATCAGGGTACTCAGCGAGCAGCCGCTACAGGTCGGAGACCGGGTGGTGATCGGCATTGCCGAGCAGGCCCTGGTGCGCGGCTCGCTGGCGGTTTACGCCGTCCCGCTGCTGTTGCTGCTGGCCGGGGCGGTGCTCGGGGAGTTGGGCGCGGAGCGCGGCCTGTGGGACAATGCCGAAGTGGCCAGCCTGGCACTGGGCCTGGGGGGGCTGGCGGGCGGGTTGCTGTGGTTGAAACGCTTTACGCGGCAGATTCAGAGCGATCGAAACTATCAGCCGGTGGTGCTGCGCCGCCTGGCAGCCGGCCCGGCGGATAGCATCGCATTACAGTAAGAACAGGAGTAAGTATGAGTTCGTTAGTCAAAAGAAGCTGGTTTGTTGTGTGGCTGTTGCTGGGTCTGGGCAGTGTCATGCAGGTACAGGCCCGGGAGTTGCCCGACTTTACACAGCTGGTCGAGGAAACCGGCAACGCCGTGGTCAATATCAGTACCACGCAGAAAATAAAAACCGGTTCCATGAATCTGCCGGAAGGGATCGAGATCCCCGACCTGCCGGAAGGTTCACCGTTCGGTGACCTGTTCAAGCATTTCTTCGGCGAGCCGGGGGGTAACGGCGTACCGCAGGAGCGTGAGGCCAAGTCCCTGGGGTCCGGGTTTATCATTTCCGAGGACGGCTATGTTTTGACCAACAACCACGTGGTCAAGGACGCTTCCGAAATCATCGTGCGCCTCGAAGACCGGCGCGAACTCAAGGCCAAGGTCATCGGCACCGACGAACGCAGTGATGTCGCCCTGCTGAAAATCGAGGCCGACCACCTGCCGGTGGCTAAAATCGGCAAATCCGAAGACCTCAAAGTCGGCGAATGGGTGCTGGCCATCGGTTCGCCGTTTGGCTTCGACCGCTCCGCCACCGCCGGTATCGTCAGCGCCAAGGGGCGTGCCCTGCCGCGCGAGAACTATGTGCCGTTCATCCAGACCGACGTGGCGATCAACCCGGGTAACTCGGGCGGTCCGCTGTTTAATCTCGACGGCGAAGTGGTAGGCGTGAATTCGCAGATCTACAGCCGCACCGGCGGTTACATGGGCCTGTCGTTCTCCATACCCATCGAAGTAGCCATGGACGTGGCCGGCCAGCTCAAGGAGCACGGCAAGGTGAGTCGCGGCTGGCTGGGAGTCCTGATCCAGGACGTGACCCTCGACCTGGCCAAGTCATTCGGTATGAGCAAGCCGCAGGGCGCGCTGGTCGCCAAGGTGCTGCCGGACAGCCCGGCCGCCCGGGCCAAGTTCGAGGTCGGCGACATCGTGGTAGCGTTCAATGGCAAGGAGATCAACCGATCGTCCGCCCTGCCGCCCGTGGTCGGCAGTACGCCCGTGGGTAAGAAGGTGCCGGTCAAGGTCATTCGCGGCGGCCGTAGCCAGACCTTGTGGGTCACGCTCGGCGAATTGCCGGACGAGGAAGAACCCATCGCCAAGGCCGAGGAGAGCAAGACCACCAGCGATAACCGGCTTAACATCAAGGTGGCCGACCTCACCGATCAGCAGCGCAAGGAACTGGAGCTCGACAGCGGCATTCTGGTCGAGGCCGTGGGTGACGGGCCGGCAGCCGACGCCGGTGTGCGCGGCGGCGATATCCTGTTGCGTATCGACAATAAACCGGTCAATGACGTCGATGCCTTCGAGAAGCAGATCAAGAAACTGCCGGCCGGCAGGTCGGTGGCCATCCTGGTCCAGCGCCGCGGCGGTCCCATCTTCCTGGCGATGAAGGTGCCGGAAGAGGATTGAGCAGGGATATCGCCAGGCTGACCCTTTATTACCGGGAAGGCTGCCATCTTTGTGAAGCCATGCTGCAGGCCCTCCGGGGCCTGCAGTCACGTCAGCCATTCGAACTGACCCTGGTCGATATCGACCGGGACCCCGTGCTGCAAAGGCGCTATGATGAATGGGTACCGGTACTGGCGGATGGCGAAGAGGAAATCTGCCACTATCACCTCGACGAAGGGGCGCTGGCCGCCCGGCTCGACGCAAGCGATGGCTGACCTGACAAGGAGAGAACGATGCAGCGTCTATATGTTTTTATTCTGTTGTGTGCTGTCGGCTTCAATGCCGCCGCGGCACTGAAAACCAGCGAAGTCGTCTACAAGGTCGGGGATCAGTCATTTACCGGTTACCTGGCCTATGATGATGCCATCAAGGGCAAGCGCCCGGGGGTGCTGGTAGTCCACGAATGGTGGGGCCATAACGCCTACGCGCGTACACGCGCCGAGATGCTCGCCGAACTCGGTTACACGGCCTTTGCGCTGGACATGTATGGCAGCGGCAAGCTTGCCGATCATCCCGATGATGCCAAGAGTTTCATGCAGGCGGTTGTCAGCAACATGCCGGAAGCGGAGAAACGCTTCGACAAGGCAAAATCAATTCTGCAGGCGCAGCCAACCGTGGATGCTGGCCATATCGCGGCCATCGGTTATTGCTTTGGCGGCGGTATAGTTCTGCACATGGCGCGGGTCGGTGACGACCTTGACGGTGTGGTGAGTTTTCACGGCAGCCTGGGTACCGAAAAACCGGCCGAAAAGGGCCGGGTTAAAGCCCGCGTACGGGTGTTTACCGGCGCCGCCGATCCGTTCGCGCCGCCTGAGCTGGTCACGGCGTTTGAGCAGGAAATGCAGCAGGCCGGTGTCGACTACCGGGTGCAAAGTTACCCGGGGGTCAAACACAGTTTCACCAATCCCCAGGCCGACGAGTTCGCCAAACGCTTCGACATGCCGCTGGCCTACGACAAGCACGCGGATGAGGACTCCTGGCAGCGCACGCAGGTGTTTTTCGAGGAGCTGTTTAAATAACCCGGTCGTCCGGAAAGGAAGCAGCCGGAAATTCCCGTTGTTCGCGGCAGGCGTGGTGAGAGAGCCGGCTAAGGGTGTATAATTCCGCGTCAATTTTTTGAAATGTCCGGAATTTTTACGGTATGGCGGCAGTTTGCCGCCATTCTTCTTTTTAAATCAGGTTGTTAGCTATTTGTCTGATCTTGACCACATACGCAACTTTTCCATTATTGCGCACATCGACCACGGGAAATCCACCCTGGCGGACCGTTTTATCCAGATCTGCGGCGGCCTGTCCGAGCGCGAAATGGAAGAACAGGTGCTGGATTCCATGGACCTGGAACGGGAACGCGGCATCACCATCAAGGCGCAGAGCGTCTCGCTGGACTACCACAGCAAGGACGGCCAGACCTATACCCTGAATTTCATCGATACGCCGGGCCACGTCGATTTTTCCTACGAGGTGTCACGCTCGCTGTCGGCCTGCGAGGGTGCCTTGCTGGTGGTGGATGCCGCCCAGGGCGTGGAAGCTCAGAGCGTGGCCAACTGCTACACCGCCATCGAGCAGGGCCTGGAAGTGGTGCCGGTACTGAACAAGATCGACCTGCCTTCGGCCGAGCCGGAGCGGGTGAAGCAGGAAATCGAGGAGATTATCGGTATCGAGGCCGACGATGCCGTGGAAGTCAGTGCCAAGACCGGCCTGGGTGTGAATGAACTCCTGGAACACCTGATCCGGCGGATTCCACCGCCACAGGGCGATGCCGAGGCACCGCTGCAGGCACTGATCATCGACTCCTGGTTCGACAACTACGTCGGTGTGATTTCATTGGTACGCGTGGTGCAGGGCACCTTGCGGCAGCGGCAGAAGATCCGTGTGATGTCGACCGGACGCGACTTCCAGGCGGAGAAGGTCGGTATCTTCACTCCACGCCGCGAAGACAAACCGCTGCTGCGGGCCGGTGACGTCGGTTTCGTGATCGCCGGCATCAAGGACATCCACGGCGCGCCGGTCGGCGACACCATCACCCTGGCGGACAGGCCGGCAGCCGAACCGTTACCCGGTTTTCAGAAAGTACAGCCGCGGGTGTTCGCCGGGCTGTACCCGGTGATCTCGGACGATTACGAAGACCTGCGCGAGGCGCTGCAGAAACTGCGCCTCAACGATGCTTCCCTGCATTTCGAGCCGGAAACCTCGCAGGCACTGGGCTTCGGTTTCCGCTGCGGCTTTCTCGGCATGCTGCACATGGAGATCATCCAGGAACGCCTGGAACGTGAATATGATCTCGACCTGATCACCACGGCACCGACAGTGGTGTACGAGATCGTCGATACCCGGGGCGAGGTCAGCCAGATCGACAACCCCGCCGCCCTGCCACCGGTGAACAAGGTCGCCGAGATCCGCGAACCGATCATCCTGGCGAATATCCTCGTGCCACAGGACTACCTGGGCGCGGTCATCGGTCTGTGCGTGGAGAAGCGCGGTGTGCAGCGCAACATGCAGTACATGGGTAACCAGGTATCACTGAACTACGAGTTGCCGCTGAGCGAAGTGGTGCTCGATTTTTTCGACCGTCTCAAGTCGGTGAGCCGGGGGTTTGCATCATTTGACTACAGCTTCGAACGTTTCGAGGCCGCACCGCTGGTCAAGCTGGATATCCTGATCAACGGCGAACGTGTCGATGCCCTGTCGGTCATTGTGCACCGCGATTTCGCCCAGGGACGTGGGCGTGAACTGGCCGAGCGCATGCGTGACATTATTCCGCGGCAGATGTTTGACGTGGCGATCCAGGCCGCCATCGGCACCAACATCATCGCCCGCACCACGGTCAAGGCGTTGCGCAAGAACGTGACCGCCAAGTGTTACGGTGGTGATATCACCCGCAAGCGCAAGTTGCTGGAAAAACAGAAAGCAGGTAAAAAACGCATGAAACAGTTCGGCAAGGTGGAAATCCCGCAAGAGGCGTTCCTGGCCGTGCTACAGGTAGGGAAAAAATAACCATGAACTTAGACTTTCCGCTGATACTGGTCGCCGCGACTTTTATAACCGGCCTGATCTGGGCAATGGATGCTGTCCTGTGGGCGCCGAAACGCAAACAGGCAGCGGCCGCCATCGGCGCCGAGGCTGGTGGTGCCGACCCCGAGGCGCTCGCCGATACCCTGAAAGAACCGACCATTGTGGAATATGCCAAGTCCTTCTTCCCGGTGATACTCGCCGTGTTGTTGTTGCGCTCGTTCCTGGTCGAGCCTTTCCGTATTCCTTCCGGATCGATGATGCCGACACTGCTGGTGGGCGACTTTATCCTGGTGAACAAGTATGCCTACGGCATCCGTTTACCGGTATTGAACGAGAAGGTCTACGACATCGATGATCCGCAGCGCGGTGATGTGGTGGTGTTCCGTTTTCCCAAGGACCCCGGTGTCGACTATATCAAGCGCGTGGTCGGCGTGCCGGGTGATCACATCGTCTATCGCGACAAGACACTGCGCATCAACGGGGAGCAAATCGCGCAGATTCCCGCCGGAACCTATATCGGTACGGGCTCGGGGCTGTCCATGTCCGGTGCGGAAATCCGCCAGGAGGCGCTCGGCAATGTCAAACATGATATTCTCGTGGCGCCCCGCGTTCACGGCGTAAATGCCGACGTGGTGGTGCCCGAAGGGCACTATTTCGTCATGGGTGACAACCGGGATAACAGTAACGACAGCCGCTATTGGGGTTTTGTCCCGGACGAAAACCTGGTCGGCAAGGCGTTCATGATCTGGATGAACTGGGATTCAGCAGCCGGCGGTGTCAACTGGGACCGCATCGGCGATTCAATCGAATAACCTGTGGAGGACAGTATGGATATACGGCATCACCAGAGAGGCATGACGGCAATCGGCTGGCTGCTGGTCCTGGGCCTGATCGCATTTTTTACCTTGATTACGCTGCGCCTGGTTCCGCTGTATCTGGAGTTTGCCAAGGTAGCATCGGTGTTCGAGTCGCTGCAGACCGAACCGGGTGTAACCCGTATGTCCAAGGGGGAAATTCTCAGCCTGATTCAGAAACGTTTCGATGTCAACGATGTCGCCAACGTTAACGCCAGGGATACCAAGGTCAGTAAGGACAAGGGGCGCCTCAACATCAGTATTCAGTATGAACGCCGTGAACACCTGATCAGCAATATCGACGTGGTTGCCACCTTTGATAAAAATATCGAGGTGGTCGCCAATTGAGTCCATCGTTGGACGGTCTGGCCAGGTCACTTGGCTACCGTTTCGAGGATACCGGACTGCTTGAAGCAGCCGTCACTCACCGCAGTGCCGGCAGCCGGAATAACGAGCGCCTGGAGTTCCTGGGCGATGCCGTGCTCGGACACGTAGTCGCCGAATGGTTGTACAGCGCGTTTCCCGCGGCCAGCGAAGGCCAGTTGAGCCGGCTGCGGGCCACCCTGGTAAAACGCGAGACCCTGGCCGACATCGCGCGTGACCTCGCGCTGGGCGATTATCTGCACCTGGGTTCAGGTGAACTCAAAAGTGGCGGCTTTCGCCGCGACTCGATACTCGCCGACGCACTCGAGGCCATCCTGGGCGGTATCCTGCTCGACGGCGGTTTTGCCACCTGTCGCGACTGTATTCTGCGCTTGTTCGGTGAGCGCTTCAAAAGCCTGTCGCCGGTGGACGAACTAAAGGACCCGAAAACCCGGTTGCAGGAATACCTGCAGTCACGCAAGCTGGCCTTGCCGGTCTATGCCATGAAGCAGGTCAGCGGCAAGGCGCATCGCCAGCGCTTCGTGGTGGAATGCCGCATCGACGCGCTGGATACGGCGGTGACCGGCGACGGTGGCAGCCGACGCAAGGCGGAACAGGCCGCGGCCGACAACATGCTGGAGCAACTGGGTGTCGACGGATAAGTTTCATTGCGGTTTCGTGGCACTGGTCGGCAGGCCCAATGTCGGCAAGTCGACAATCCTCAACCGCCTGGTGGGGCAGAAAGTCAGTATCACGTCGCGGCGACCCCAGACCACCCGCCACCGTATCCTGGGTATCAAAACGGACAAAGAACACCAGATTGTCTTTGTCGATACACCGGGACTGCACGCCAGCCAGCCGCGCGCCATGAACCGTTATCTCAACCGGGCTGCCGTCGACAGTCTGGCAGACGTGGACGTGGTGATCTTTGTGGTCGAGGGCACGCGCTGGCAGGCCGACGATGACTGGGTGCTGGAAAAGCTCAAGCACCTGTCCTGCCCGGTGATCGCGGTGGTGAACAAGATCGACCGCCTGGCCGACAAGGCCGCCCTGTTGCCCGCGCTGCAGGCGCTGGCCGGGAAACGCGAATTTGCCGAAATCATTCCGCTCAGCGCCAAAACCGGCGCCCAGTTGCAGACTCTCGAGGAGGCCGTACTCAAACGCCTGCCGGTGTCGCCACCGTTTTACGCCGAAGACCAGGTGACCGATCGCAGCGAGCGTTTTCTTGCCGCCGAACTGGTACGGGAAAAACTGTTTCGCAAGCTGGGCGAGGAAATTCCCTACGGTCTGACGGTAGAGATCGAACGTTTCAGGGAAGAAGACAAGGTTCTGCACATCCATGCGCTGATCTGGGTGGAAAAGGCCAGCCAGAAACCCATTGTGATCGGCAACAAGGGGCAGCTGCTCAAGGATGTCGGCCGCGAGGCACGCCAGGATATGCAGCAGGCTTTTGGCCAGAAAGTTTTTCTGCAGTTATGGGTCAAGGTCAAGGAAGGCTGGGCCGACGATGAACGCGCCTTGCAGAGCCTCGGCTACGATGAAACCTGATCGTATGGCGGAAATGCCATACCGCAGTGTCGCGCAGGGTGGCGGGACAACAGGGTTGGCCCGGTGAGCCGTCAACAGCTGCAGCTGGAGCCCGGGTACCTGCTTCACCAGCGACCGTATCGTGAAACCAGTGCGCTGCTGGAAGTGTTTACCGAAACGCATGGCCGGGTCGGCCTGGTGGCGCGCGGTGTCCGCGCCGCCCGCTCGAAACAGCGTGGCGAGTTGCAGCCGTTTCGCGCCCTCCGCCTGTCCTGGCAGGCGCGTGGCGAATTGGGTACCCTGACCGGCGTCGAGGCCGACGGCGTGACCACCGCGCTGTGCGGCGATGCGCTTTACAGCGGGTTTTACCTCAACGAGCTGCTGGTGCGCCTGCTGGCAAGACACGATCCTCACCCGCAACTGTTCGCCGCCTACCGCGCCAGCCTGGCCGCGCTTGCCGGGGGCGGGTCCGTCGAACCCGTGTTACGCCTGTTCGAGATGCGCCTGTTACAGGAAGCCGGCTATGGGCTGCAGCTGGAATTCGAGGTTGAAAACGGGGAAATGCTGCAGGCGGATGCCCTTTATGATTATCACCTGGAGTCGGGAGCGGTAATCGTCGACACGGCGGCAGCCGGCGGGTTTGTCTTCCCCGGCGCCAGCCTGCTGGCCATGGCGCGCGGGGATCTGTCGCAGCCCGAGGTATTGCAGGATGCCAAGCGCCTGATGCGCGCAGCACTGAGGTTATACCTGGGCGACAAGCCGCTCAGGTCGCGGGAACTGTTCGCCGCTGTGGCCCGGCCGGCCCGCGGGCCGGAGGCGGCCGGCTAGCCGGCGCGGGCGTGGCATAATCACCGGCGATTGGCCGGATTTATTATTGGAAGCTTGTCACGATGCAACACAGTCACTCTATTCTGCTCGGCGTCAATATCGATCATGTCGCCACCCTGCGCCAGGCGCGCGGTACGCGCTACCCGGATCCGATCCAGGCGGCCATTGAATCAGAGCAGGCCGGTGCCGACAGTATCACGCTGCACCTGCGTGAAGACCGTCGTCACATCCAGGATCGCGACGTGGAAATGTTGAAAGATATTCTGCAGACACGCATGAACCTGGAAATGGCTGTCACTGGTGAAATGCTGTCTATCGCCAGCCGTATCCAGCCATCCGACTGCTGCCTGGTGCCGGAGCGGCGCGAAGAACTGACCACGGAGGGCGGGCTGGATGTTGCCGGTCAGCAGGCACGGATGCGCGACGCCTGTCAGCAACTTGCCGATGCCGGTATCCGGGTGTCCCTGTTTATCGACGCCGATCCGCGCCAGGTCGAGGCCTCCAAGGCGGTGGGGGCACCTTGTGTCGAAATCCACACCGGCCATTTTGCCGATGCTGTCGGCGCTGTGGCGCGGCAGGCGGAATTCAATAAGGTCCGCGATGCCGTGATCCTGGGTGACGAACTCGGCTTACAGGTCAACGCCGGTCACGGCCTGCACTATCATAACGTGCAGGCCATAGCGGCGTTGCCGGCGGTGCGCGAATTGAATATCGGTCACGCCATCGTCGCCCGCGCCGTGTTCAGCGGCCTGGCCGATGCGGTGCGCGAAATGAAGCGGTTGATGCTGGCGGTCCGCTGAGCCTACAGCGCGTGGTACATCTCGAGGCTGTGACCTTCGGCCTTGGCGCGGTACATGGCCTGGTCCGCATGCCGTAACAGGGCATGGCTTTCATTACCGTGATCGGGATAAACCGCAATACCAATGCTCGCCGAAACCGCGATCGGTTGACCCAGTATCTGGAAGGGCTGTTGCAGCGAATCGACAATTTTCTGCGTCGCCGCGAGGGCATCCTGTTCGGTTTTGAGGTGTTCCAGGCAAATAATGAATTCATCGCCGCCGACGCGTGAAACGGTGTCGGACTGGCGCATGGTATCGCTGAGCCGCTGGGCCACCGCCTGCAGCAGGCAGTCGCCGGTTTCGTGGCCGTAGCGGTCGTTAATCGGTTTGAAATTGTCCAGATCCATGTACACGACACCCAGTTTGCGACCATAGCGGTCGGCGCGGGCAATGCCCGCCCGGAGGCGCTCGTTGAGCAACGCGCGGTTGGGCAGATCGGTTAAGCGGTCATGTTCCGCGAGGTGGGTCAGTTGCTGTTCCTGTTCAATCCGCTCGCTCATATCACGTATCACGAGGGTATAGAGGCGGTGGCCGGGGAGGACTCCCTGCGACAGGGAAACTTCAGTTGGGAAACGCTCGCCGGTCTTGCGGGTACAGATAATCCGGTCGGTCTTGAAACCGAGTTGACTATCGCGGGCAATGCGGGTCAGCGCGGCGAGCCGGTGTTTTTCCCGGGCCCGGAAGCGTTCGCAGATCAGCCGGGTGACCGGTTGGCCGAGCAGTTCTTCCTGCTTGTAGCCGAACAGTTTTTCGGCGCCCGTGTTGAAGACCGCGATATTGCACTGCTCGTCGACACAGATCAGACCCTCGTGGGTAATGTTCAGTACCTGCAGAAAATGCTCAATCTGCCGAATCAGCTCATCTGCTGCAGCATCGCTCTGCGTCCCTGTGGTGTCGTCATCCTGATGAGTGGGCGGCGGTGCGCCGTTTTTATTCATAAAACCGGGTTATCAACGCTATAAGGCCAGGCCTTTAATAATCGGTATAATGTCAGGCTAGCACAGCCTGAACTCAGGGCCAGTCCCGTCCAGCTTATTGCTTACCCATTAGACCGGCTGGCGGGCAGGGAATTTTTGATCCAGGTCATTAAATCAGCACTGTCACCACCATCCGGGCCTGTAACCAGGGAGTTAATTGATTTTATGGGTTTTTCCACTATTGAGCAGTTTGTCGGCAACACCCCCCTGGTGCAGTTGCAGCGCCTGCCGGGCGAGACGAGTAATGCCATTCTGGTCAAGCTGGAAGGTAACAACCCGGCCGGCTCGGTGAAAGACCGTCCCGCACTGAGCATGATCAAGTACGCGGAGGAACGCGGGGAGATCCGGCCGGGTGACACCCTCATCGAGGCCACCAGCGGTAATACCGGTATCGCCCTGGCCATGGCTGCCGCCATGAAGGGTTACCGCATGCAACTGATCATGCCTGAAAACATGAGTATTGAACGCCGCCAGGTGATGAAAGCCTTCGGGGCGGAGATTATCCTCGTCACCCGCGAACAGAGCATGGAAGGCGCACGCGACCTGGCCAAGGCGATGGAAGCCGAGGGCAAGGGAACAGTGCTGGACCAGTTTTCCAACCCGGATAACCCGCGGGCCCACTACGAGGGGACCGGCCCGGAAATCTGGCGTGATACCGACGGGCGCATTACGCACTTTGTCAGTGCCATGGGAACCACCGGTACGATCATGGGTACGTCACACTATCTCAAGGAACAGAACCCGGCCATCGAGATCGTTGGTGTGCAGCCCAGGGAGGGGGCCTCCATCCCGGGTATACGCCGCTGGTCCAGGGACTACCTGCCCAGCATCTTTGAGGCCAGCCGCGTCGACCGTACCCTGGACGTCAGCCAGGAAGACGCGGAGCAGACCACCCTGGCGCTGGCCGCCAGGGAAGGTATCTTCTGTGGTATTTCCTCGGGTGGTGCGGTGGCGGCGGCGCTGGAACTCAGCAAGCAGGTCAATAACGCGGTGATTGTCGCCATCATTTGTGATCGCGGTGACCGTTACCTGTCCACCGGGGTGTTTCCCGCCTGAATGGGCCGTGCCTGTAGCGGAGCATCACTGCATAATGCTACGGGCTTTCGTCATTGTCGTCACCTTGCTGTTCTCCGCTCCGGCCTCCGCAATCGAGCGCGTGCAACTGTCCTGGGGGACGCTGGGTGCCGATAACTGGCAGGTGGTCGATGCCGGATTGACGCTCGACTGGTCGGATCCGGCGCACACGTCGCTGGTCTTCGAGGCTGCCTCGATGACGGTAGCCGGCTATCACTTCGAACGCCTGCGCCTGCACTGCGTGGCGTTCGATATGCTGGCCGACAGCCTGAACTGTCGGCAAGGGCAGCTCAGCCTGCGCGGCGAGGGCGTGAAGCTGGAGGCGATTCCCGCCACGCTGGCCTACCGTTTCAGTACCGGGGCACTGGCGGTTGACGTCACCGGCATGGCACTGGCGAACGGTAAAGTTGATTTACACTTCCGGCAGGCGCAGGGACGCTGGCGGCTGGACGCTGACCTCGCCGGTACCCGCCTGAAGGCGCTCGCCACACTGCTGGCCCGGGCGGACCTGCCGCTAACAGACCTGCAACTCGAAGGTGGCCTGGCCGGGCGACTGAGTCTGCAGGGTGATGCCGGCGGCTTGCTGAAGCTTGCCTGGAAGCTGCGCACGCTGGACGCCGGTTACAGTAACCCGGCGGGTACGCAGGCGGCCGAGGTATTGCGGCTTCAGAGCAGCGGATCGGCGACGCCCCGTGGCAGTGACTGGCAGGTAAAGGCCAAGCTGACAGCCAGGCACGGTATGCTCTACGCGGAACCGGTGTACCTGGAATTCAACGAGGCGCAGCCACTGGAACTGTCGGTGTCCCTCGACTGGAAATCCGCCCGCGGACAGCTGCTGATTCATTCGCTGGCGTTTACCCAGCCGGACGTGGTCGACGGCCGCCTGCAGGCACGCCTGCGACCGGCAGCAGGTCAGCCGCTGGAACAACTCGACCTGACTATCGAGCAGGGCCGGTTACCCGGGCTTTACACGACCTGGCTGCAACCCTGGCTGGCGGGCACAGTTCTGGGTGATCTTGATACCGGTGGCCAGGTCAGCGGGCGGTTCGAATGGGTGGCTGGCCGGCCCCGGGCATTGCAGCTGACACTCAACAAACTGTCCCTGCAGGCGCGCAACCACCAGTTCGGTATCCGGCAACTGCAGGGGCAGGTGGACTGGGACGACAGCGCTGACGTGCGTGTCTCGACCCTGGCCTGGCAGGATGCCAATCTTTACCGGCTGCAGTTCGGTGCCGCCGGCCTGGCGCTGGAAACCGGCGCCAGTCACCTGAAACTGCAGCGGCCGCTGGTGGTACCCCTGTTCGATGGTGCATTGCACGTCGATGCGTTTGCGTTCGATCTGGTGGACGGCGCGCCGGACTGGTCCCTGGACGCGATGCTTACCCCGGTTTCCATGCAGACGCTGAGCCAGGCGCTGGACTGGCCACCGCTGGCCGGCAAGTTGTCGGGCATGGTCCCGAGGATGCGTTATCAGCAGGGTGAGCTGACACTGGGTGGTGTGTTGCTGGTACAGGCATTCGACGGTGATATCACGCTGCGCAACCTGCGCATCCGCGAACCGCTGGGCCTGGTGCCGCGCCTGTGGGCGGACGCGCGTATCGAACATCTCGACCTGAAAACGCTCACCCGGGCATTTTCCTTTGGTCGTATCGAAGGCCGGCTGCAGGGGCAGGTCGACGGCCTGTACATGGAAGCCTGGCAGCCGGTGGCCTTCGACGCCGTGTTTGAAACCCCGCCCGACGATGACAGCCGGCACCGCATCAGCCAGCGCGCGGTCGATAATATCTCCAACCTGGGTGGCGGCGGCGTGGCCGGTGCCGTCTCCCGCAGCTTCCTGCGCTTCCTGGAAGACTTCCCCTACCAGCGGCTGGGTATCCGCTGCCGGCTGAGCAACGGCGTCTGTCACATGGACGGCGTGGCGCCGGCCGAAAACGGCTACTACCTGGTGCAGGGGCGCTGGTTGCCGCCGCGGCTGGATGTCATCGGTTATGCCGGTGAGGTCGACTGGGCGGCGCTGCTGGCGCGTCTGACGGCCATCACCCGGGGTGAAATGCCCGAGGTTCGATAACCTTTTCCGTGCCCGCGCGTTAGTGCCTATAATAGAACGCTGGAAATCAAGCAAGGCGGAAACGATGACTTCAATCAGATTGAGTTCACTGCTGGGCATGCTGCTGTTCCTGGGCGCCTGCGTTACCATCAACGTGTACTTCCCGTCGGCCGCCGCGGAGCAGGCCGCTGACCGCATTATTCGCGGTGTTTACGGTGAGGAAGCAAAACCACAACAGGCCCCGGCCGAAGAGTCGAAACCGCAGCCGGATTCCCTGCTGCAGCCGCCGCTCGCAGATGAACCCTGGCCCGTCGTCATACTGCAGTGGATAGTCAGCCCGGCGCAGGCGGCGGCCGATATCAATATTCAGACCCCGGCTATCCAGGCCATCCGGGCGTCCATGCAGGCGCGTTTTGCCAAATTGAAAACCTTCTATGCCAATGGCAGTGTCGGCATGACCAACGGCGGGTTGATCGCGGTGCGTGACCTGAATGCCGTGGGTCTGCGCGATCGCAGGACCGTGAAGACGCTGGTCGCTGATGAAAACCGGGACAGGCAAGGGTTATACAGGGAAATTGCGCGCGCCAACGGGCACCCGGAATGGGAGGCGGATATCCGCAAGACGTTCGCCGCCCGCTGGATTGCCAATGCTCCCGCCGGCTGGTGGTACCAGGACGCCGGTGGCCAGTGGCAGCGCAAGTAGCGGGTATACCTTTCGTCGTTTAAGCGGGGACAGGTTTGAAATCTGTCTCCGCCGCTCCCGATATGAAAAATATTTTCGTCTTTGATATAGAAACCATCCCCGATGTCGACAGTGGCCGCCGTCTCTACGGGCTGGGCGACCTGGGCGACGCGGCCACCGGCAAGGCCATGCTGCACCTGCGCCAGCAACAGAGCGGCCACGAATTCCTGCCCCTGCACCTGCATCGCATCTGTGCCATCTCGGTGGTGCTGAGGCATGCCGACAAGGTAAAGGTCTGGTCGCTGGGTGAGCCGGAGGCATCCGAAGCCGAACTGGTACAGCGCTTTTTCGACGGCATCGATAAATATACACCGACGCTGGTTTCCTGGAATGGCGGGGGCTTCGATCTGCCGGTCCTGCACTACCGTGCCCTGTTGCACGGCGTACAGGCGCCCCGCTACTGGGATACCGGTGGAGAAGACCGCGACTTCAAATGGAACAACTACCTCAGCCGCTACCATGAACGGCATACCGACCTGATGGATGTGCTGGCCGGTTACCAGGTGCGGGCCAACGCCAGGCTGGACGAAATCGCCACCATGCTGGGGTTTCCCGGCAAGATGGGGATGAGCGGCGCCAGGGTCTGGGACGCCTTCCAGGCCGGGGATATCGGCGGCATTCGTGATTATTGCGAAACTGATGTGTTGAATACCTTTCTCGTCTACCTGCGCTTCGAGTTGATCCGCGGTCACCTGGCCGAAGCGGCCTATCAGCGCGAGCTGGAGCTGCTGCGTACCACGCTGGAGCAGGACGGGCGGGCGCATATCGACGAATTCCTGCAGCACTGGGAACAGGTACATTAGCCCGGTGCAGGCGCCGCCTATGGTAAGCCGATTGTGGCTTCGGGCGCGAGCGCAGGCGCCTCAATCGGCTTACCACAGCCGACGCTTTGGGATCTGCAGTACCGGGTGTCGCGGTGGGCATTTTGGCAATTTCCATGAGTAGACGTCGCAAGAAAGCAAAACTCCCCAATTACCCGGTCAGGGTGGTCATCGAGTCGATGAGCCACGATGGTCGCGGTATCGCTCGCGTTGATGGCAAAACCGTATTTGTCGACGGTGCGCTGCCGGGCGAAGAGATCAGTTTTCTGTACACCGGCCGCTCGCGCAAGCACGACGAGGGTCGCGTGTGTGAAATTTTTTCGGCATCCCCCGAACGGGTCGAACCGCGCTGCGCTCACTTCGATATCTGCGGGGGTTGCAGCCTGCAGCACCAGGCCGAAGACCGGCAGATCCACAGCAAGCAGCAGGTACTGCTGGATAACCTCGAGCGTATCGGCAAGGTAAAGCCCGAGCGGGTGCTTGAACCGCTGACCGGGCCGGTATGGGGATACCGCAACAAGGCACGCCTGGGTGTGAAATTCGTGAAAAAGAAAGGCCGTGTGCTGGTCGGTTTCCGCGAGAAGCGCAAACCCTACCTGGCCGATATCCGGTGCTGCGAGGTGCTGCATCCGTCCGTGGGTGAACGCATCGGCGAACTGGCGGAGCTGATCCAGGCGCTGCGGGCGCGCGAGCGTATCGCCCAGATCGAGGTCGCGGTGGGGGATGCCGTCAGCGTACTGGTGTTCCGTAACCTCGACCCGTTGTGTGACGCCGACAGCCAGGCATTGCGTGACTATGCACGTTCCACCGGCCTGCATATTTACCTGCAGCCGGGAGGGCCGGACAGCATCGAGCTGTTATGGCCCGATGCTTCACAGCTTGTTTATCGCCTTGCCGACTATGATGTTGAGGTCCGCTTCCTGCCGCTCGACTTCACCCAGGTCAACCCGGCAATCAATCCACCCATGATTAACCAGGCCCTGTCGCTGCTGCAGCTCGAGGCTTCGCATCGGGTGCTGGACCTGTTCTGCGGACTGGGCAACTTTACCCTGCCGATGGCCCGCACCGCGGCGCAGGTGATTGGTGTCGAGGGTGACGCGGGTCTGGTGCAGCGGGCCAGGGACAATGCACAGCTCAATGGTATCGACAACACCGAGTATCACGCGGTCGATCTCAGCCAGGACATCGCGGAGCAACCCTGGATGCAGCAGCGCTTTGATCGCATCCTGCTGGACCCACCGCGCAGCGGTGCGCAGGAACTGGTCGGGTGTCTGGGTGACCTCGGCGCCGGGCGCATTGTCTACGTCTCCTGCCATCCCGGTTCGCTGGCGCGTGACGCCGGCATACTGGTCAACGAACTGGGTTACCGCCTGGAGGCGGCCGGGGTGATGGACATGTTCCCGCATACCACCCACGTGGAGTCCATGGCGCTGTTTGTGCGCTAACCGCCTGCCATTCTCAGGCGCCGGTACCTTCGAGACTGATCCGCGCAGCCTTCATCAGGGCGTCGACGGAGACGGCACCGGTAAGTTGTTTGTCGCCGATGAAGAATGTCGGCGTACCGGTGGCGCCACTTTGCACCGCGGCGGCCAGGTTCTGTTGCAGGCGCTGTTCGTAGGCCGGGTCGCTCCAGGCTCGTTCGACGGTTTCGCCGGGCACGCCGCATTCATCGGCCAATGCGCTCAGTACCCCGGTATCCCCGATATTCTTTGCCTCGACCAGAAAACTTTCGAACAGGCGACGGTGCAGGCCGTAGAAAACCTCCGCGCCCAGTTGTTTGCTGGCCTCGGCGAGCAGCAGGGCCTTGTGTGAATTGGTGGTAAAGGTATGCGGCGATAATTCGACGCCTTCGGCGCGCGCCAGTTCGCCCAGTTCACCGAGCAGGCCGTCCAGGTGCTGTCTGGAATAACCGAGCTCCTCGACCGGCTTGCCCTCGGCAGGGCTGTCCGGGTGGATCTCCACCAGTGCCCAGTTGACGGCCAGGTCATAGTGTTGGCGCAGCCTTTCCAGGCGCAGGTAACCGATGTAGCAGAACGGGCAGATGTAGTCGCTGAGCACGGCCAGCTGGAGCCTGGGTTTTTCCTGCATGATGGATGACCTCGCAGTGCTGTGCTTCAAGCGTATCGCAAAGCGTTCTGAATTCAAGGGGCGGGATAATAATGCTGGCGGGTAACGGCAAAGTCACGTGTGAATTCAGGGCCCAGGCAGTACAATAATAATCGAACAGGAACCCGGATCACTGAGGCAGGGTGTTGAGTTACAACTGGAAAACCATTCTTGATGTCGTTCTGGAACACCGGCGGGAACTGATGGCGGCCAATCTCATTGCCGTGCTGGCGGTGTTGAGCAGCGTACCACTCCCGTTGATGATGCCGTTACTGGTTGACGAGGTGCTGCTGGAAGAGCCCGGTATGATGGTCGGCGCGATGGACCGCCTGTTCCCCGTGGCCTGGCATGGCCCGGTGCTCTATGTCGGCGCCATTCTGCTGCTGACTGTCGTGCTGCGCTTTGGCTCGGTGATGCTCAGTGTCTGGCAGACCCGCCAGTTCAGCCTGATATCCAAGGACGTGGTCTACCGTATCCGTCGCGACCTGCTGCTGCGCTTGCAGAGAATTTCCATGAGCGAGTACGAGGCCATCGGCAGCGGCGAGGTGACCTCGCATTTTGTCACCGACCTCAATGCCGTCGATGATTTCATCGGCATGACGGTGGCCAAGTTTGTCATCGCCGTGCTCTCCCTGGTCGGTGCCGCCGCGGTGTTGCTGTGGATGCACTGGCAGCTGGCCCTGCTGATCCTGTTTCTCAACCCGCTGGTGGTGTATTTCACCGTGGTGCTGGGCAAGCAGGTAAAGAACCTGAAAAAACGCGAAAACCAGGCCTTCGAGCTGTTCCAGGGCGCCCTGACCGAGACCCTGGACGCCATCCAGCAGATCCGCGCCGCCAACCGCGAACAGCACTACCTCAGTCGCGTGGTGGACAGCGCGCGGCGCATCAAGCGGGATTCGGCCGCATTTTCCTGGAAAAGCGACGCTGCCAGCCGGCTGTCGTTCTTTGTGTTTCTGATGGGCTTTGACCTGTTTCGCGCCGTCAGCATGTTGATGGTGGTGTTTTCCGACCTTACCGTTGGTGAAATGATGGCCGTGTTCGCCTACCTGTGGTTCATGATGGGGCCGGTGCAGGAGGCGCTGAATATCCAGTATGCGTTTTATGGTGCACGTGCCGCGCTGGAGCGCATCAACCGGCTGCTTGGCCTGGCCCAGGAGCCGCAGTATCCCCGGGAGGAGAACCCCTTCAACGGGCAGCGGGGTGTTACCGTACAGCTGGATAATGTGCACTTCCGTTACGGCCGGGGTGAACCGGTACTGAACGGCGTCAGCCTGACCATCCAGGCTGGCGAGCGCGTGGCGCTGGTGGGTGCCAGCGGCGGTGGCAAGTCGACACTGGTGCAGGTGCTGCTGGGCCTGTATCCACCGGATGAGGGCCGTATCTGTTTCAACGGCGTACCAGTGGAGCGCATCGGGCTCGACGTGGTCCGCGACCACGTCGCCACCGTGCTGCAGCATCCGGTGCTGTTCAACGATACGGTGCGCAACAACCTGACGCTGGGGCGCGACTACCCCGACGATGCCCTGTGGCACGCGCTGGAACTGGCGCAACTCGCTGACGTGGTGCGCGACATGCCGCAACAACTGGATTCGCAGCTGGGACGCCAGGGCGTGCGCCTGTCGGGCGGACAGCGCCAGCGCCTGGCCATCGCGCGCCTGTTGCTGGGTGACCCGCAGGTGGTGATTTTCGACGAGGCCACATCGGCGCTGGATACAGAAACCGAGGCGCGCCTGCACCACGCGCTGGCGGAATTCCTGGCAGGCCGCACGGTGGTCATCGTGGCCCACCGCCTGAGCGCTGTGAAACAGGCCGACCGGGTGTATGTCTTCGAAGACGGGCGTATCGCCGAGCAGGGCACACACAAGGAACTGCTCCGGGGCGAAGGCCTGTACAGCCGCCTGTATGGCTGACGAACGCTGTCACCGGAAACGAACAGAAGAGGGTAGAGATGAAGCTCAATATCAAGGCATTCGCCCTGACCTGTGGCCTGGTCTGGGGACTGGGGTTGTTTTTCCTCACCTGGTGGATCATCGCCTTCGACGGGGCCACCGGCGAAGTAACGCTGATCGGCAAACTGTACCGCGGCTATTCGATCTCGCCCCTCGGCAGCCTGATAGGACTGGTATGGGCTTTTTTCGATGGCCTGATCGGGGGTGCTGTGTTTGCATGGCTTTACAATAAAATAGTGGGTTCCGCGAATCGCCGTGGAAGCAAACCGTGACACCCGGGGTGTCCCAACAGCAGGTCTTTTGCTCTGACAAGAACCAAATCCGCCCCCTAAGGAAGAAAGATGAATTCTAAACGGCCAGTCGAAATTCTGTCTGCTGGAATATTCACCCTGCTATTCGTCCTGTCCGGTAATTGCCTGGGCGCCGGGGCGGTCGAAACACCTGTCCCGATCCGGATTGGCTGGCAGATCCCGGCGGTGACGCAGGCGGCAGTCGTGCAGGTCCTGAAGCGAACCGACGTACTGGCAAGCCACGGGCTGGATCCGAGTCTCGTTCCGTTCAGTTATGGCACGCCGGAGGTCGAAGCCGCACTCGCCGGTAAACTCGATGCCTTCTTTGCCGGTGACCAACCCGCAATCAACCTGCTCACCAATGGTGGTAAATGGAAAATCGTAGCCCGTATCTTCTACGACAGAATAGCCATTGTCGTGCCGCCGAACTCACCGATTCAGGAAGTCAAAGACCTGAGGGGTAAAACTGTCGCCAGTCCTTTTGGATCCGTAGGTCACCGGGAAGCGGTTCTCGAACAGCAAGCCGCCGGCCTGGATGCAGAGACGGATGTTAAAAACAAGAACATGGATGTGCTTGAGATCCGGCATCGTGTACTGGCCGGCGGGGTCGAGTCGTGGGAGGGAATGGATGCCGCAGCCGTCTGGGAGCCAAATCTTTCGAGTTTCCAGCTTGCAGGGCTCACGCGGAACCTGACCGAAACGCGTACGCTGGGTGTGGTGGCTATCTCTGACGAGTTCATTTCCAACCATCCCGAGGCCGCTGTCCGTTTCCTCGCCGCCCTGGTACGGGCATGGTACTTTTTTTCCCGGGATCCAGACAGGGTGATGCGTTGGTACAATGACGATACGCAGCTCGACTATTCACCTGAAGCTCTCATGAGAGCTGTAAAAATAGATCCGAATTTCGCCGCGAAATCACCGGGCGACATCGATCTGAAATTGAACGAAGAACTTATCGCCAGTCTCGAGAAAAACGCAGCCTGGGGCGCGGACGTCTGGAAGGATGGGAGCCGGATACGGCAGTTCGTCGACCAGAACCTGCTGGCCAGGGCGATGCAGGAAATAGCGGCAGCAGACTACCAGGACCTGAAAGTCATTCTGCCATCGATCCGTGCTGTGGCATCGATCAAGAGCAGGGAAAACTATGGTCTGGACGCCATCCCCCTGCCGGCCGTATTCATTGGGATGATCCTGATTCCACTCCTGTCCATCGAGGTCGGCCAGTGGCTCGGCCGGCGCAGCAAAAAGAAGCTTACAACCGAACCCATGCGGCCGCTCGCTACCGTGGTGGGTGCAGTGCTGGGCATGATGGCCTTCGTGATTGCTTTGACGTTCGGCGCGGCTACCAACCGCTTCGACGCCCGCAAGACGGCGGTGCTCGATGACGTGACGGCCATCCAGACGGCCTATATTCGCGCCGACCTGTTACCCGAACCGCACCGTACGACGGTACGCAGCCTGTTGCGCGATTATGTGCAGGTGCGGGCCGGTCTGATCTACGCCTATGGCCAGCCTGACACGCTGCGCCTGGTACAAAAGCGCGCTAACGTTTTGCAGAAGCTGATGTGGTCCCACGTAGAGAGCATGGCTGAAGCGAATGATTACAGTAAAACGCAGGTGTTTTTCGCCTCGGCCCTTAATGACGTTTTTAACCTGCATACCAAGCGCGTGGTGCTCGGTGCATACTACCGCATCCCCGGTTTCGTCTGGTGGGTACTGATCTTCGCGTCGGCGGTGGCGATGGTCGCCGTCGGGTTCCAGTTTGGTATTGCTGATACCCGGCGTATCAACACGGCCAATTTCGCGCTGGCGATAACCTTTGCGCTGGTGATGTTGCTCGCCTTTGATCTGGACCGCGCATGGGAGGGGCTGGTTACTGTGAACCAGCAGCCCATGATAGATCTGTATCAGAACTTAAGTGCACGAAGATAGCGGGGTGATTCTAAAGGCACCCTGCGTAGATATGATAATTAGTAGTACCGTGGCCGCATGTTCAAGCAACTTATAAACAAGTTGTCAGGGCGCTATGAGCGGCTCGACGATAAGGATATTGAACGCGCGATCGATCTTATAATCACGGAAACTGATCCGCGACTGCGCATAGTCAGAGCCTATAAGCGCAAGCTCAGAAAACCGGTGATACGCTCACTGGCCTATATGAACAACCTGGTAACCCGGATCCCCGGCCCGTTTGAAATCAGCCGCCGTGCCTTTGGGGCCGATCCCCGGATCAATGCCTTGTTTGGCTCCGCCGACGATATCGAGGTGCTGTTCAGCCGCAGCACATCAGTGCGTAAATTTTTCGATGACAATCCAGGCAGTGACAGGGTTTATTTGCCACTGGCGATGCGTCGTGAAGAAAAGAAAATTCTTGGTGCGGCGCTCGTCAACGACATGCTGCGCAGGGATGTCGCCCAGACAGTTGTAAATTATTCAGACCATTGGCTGGGTGTTTGCGCGGCCAGCGAGGCCGAGCTGAGACAAATGCTGATATGGCGCGGTATTCACAACCTGGCGATCACGGCGCTGGAGACTATCGCCGCTTTGCGGGCGAGGAGTGATACGCTAAGGCAACAACGCGCACTGTTGAAGATGAAGTGTCGCAATCTAGAGGCCAGACACCTTGGGCTCGATGCGCCCGGGGATGTATCGGATGGCGCCGCAGCAGATCGGCAAGAGCTGGATTTACAACTGGAAGAAACAGAACGTGAACTCGCGGAATCCAGTGCCACGTTGAACACGCTGGATGACCACCTGCGACTGGTGTGCCAGGTCTTCAGGCATCCTTCGCGTTACCTGCGGGTCAAGCTCGAGTCAGTGCGCGTCAACCGCATGGGCATTAAATCGACTGACCCGGCATCGAAAGACGGTACCACGATTGTTACCGCGGCGATAACCATCGGCAACAAACCCCGCTTTGATGGGATCCTTGTCAGTTTTCAGCGTGGAGACCTGCGGGAATCTCCAGGACTGCAGTTCGATTAAGCAACCGTTTGGCCTGAATTTGACGTCAGGACGGGGAAAGGGAGTGA
>CBEUNK010000016.1:0-33170 GCA_965544455.1 uncultured Thiogranum sp. | reverse complement strand
CCCGTAGGGGTGCCCCAGCCCCCGGCCGCCGTCACGCCCCACGGCCTTGGCCGCCATCGAGCCATAGGTAATGATCTGTGACACCTTGTCGCGGCCGTAGTGCTGCGCGACGTAATCGATTACGCGATCGCGTCCTTCCATGCAGAAATCGACGTCGAAATCAGGCATCGACACGCGTTCCGGGTTGAGGAATCGTTCGAACAGCAGTTCGTACTTGAGCGGGTCCAGGTCGGTGATGGTCAGCGCATAGGCAACCAGCGACCCCGCGCCGGAACCGCGCCCCGGCCCGACCGGCACGCCGTTTTGTTTGGCCCACTTGATAAAGTCGGCAACGATCAGGAAGTAACCCGGGAACCCCATGGAAATGATGACGTCCAGTTCGGTTTCCAGGCGCTCGTCGTAAGGTTTGCGCTGTTCGGCGAAATCAGCCGCATCGACATCGAACAGCCTGGACAGGCGTTGTTCCAGGCCCTCGCGCGCCTGGCGGCGGAAATACTCGTCCATGCCCAGCCCGTCGGGCACCGGGTAATCGGGCAGGTAGTTCTTGCCGAATGTCAGTTCAAGGTTACAGCGGCGAGCAATCTCCACGCTGTTTTCCAGTGCTTCCGGCAGATCGGCGAACAGTGATTGCATTTCCTCGGGAGAACGCAGGTATTGCTGATCCGAATGGCGGCGCTGGCGGCGTGGGTCGTCCAGGGTACGGCCATCGTGAATGCAGACCCGTGCTTCGTGCGCCTCGAAGTCGTCCGCCCGGATAAAATGCACGTCGTTGGTCGCCACCACCGGCAGGTCGTGGCCGGCTGCGAGGTCGACAACCGCGTGCAGGTAGTCTTCCTCGCCATCGCGCCCGGTACGCTGCACCTCGAGGTAGAAATGGTCCGGGAACAAATCCTGCCAGAACGCCAGGCGTTGTTCGGCCAGCTCCCTGTTTTCCGCCAGCAGGGCCTCACCGATGTCACCTTCGCGGCCACCGGACAACGCAATCAGTCCGCCGGCGTGACCCCGCAGCCAGTCGCGGTCGATCATCGGTACGGCGTGGTGCTGACCTTCGAGGTAACTGCGCGACACCAGTTCGGTCAGATGCCTGTAACCCAGGCGGTCCTTGCACAACAGGAGAAGACGCCAGGGTCTGGTCGGTTGCTCCGGATTGCGCAACCACATATCGACGCCGATGACGGGTTTCACCCCGGCCGCCATGGCAGCCCGGTAGAACTTGACCATGGCGAACAGATTGCTCTGGTCGGTCACGGCCACGGCCGGCATACCGGCGTCCGCCACCGCCTCGACCAGGGGCTTGATACGCACTATCCCGTCCACCAGCGAATACTCGGTGTGCAGGTGCAGATGAACGAAGCCAGGGCGCATGACTGAAGTTTCCGGCTTTGCCGGGAGGGATTCAAGACTTGACATGGAAAGACCGCATACCGCGCGGCGGCCTGCAGGAATCAGCCGCCCGTTATACCCGTTGCGGCCATAAATTCACGCAGTTCACCCAGCATTTCCTCGTACAGCGGGTTGTATGTCAGCCTGCGGATGACCGGGCAGTCGTCGCTGTCGTCAAAAATCTCGCCGAGACAGTCTTCCTGACCGGCCTTGCAACGTTCGTACTTCGAGGGATCCAGCCGGAAATAGTGGTTACAGGTGCGATGCGACCCGTTGGCGCCGTAGTGTGGATTGGCCGGGGACTGGGTCAACGAGGTATGGGCGAAGCTCTGGATGTGCCGGTCGGGGAACCGTGCGGGCACGCACTTGACATTCGCCGGCACCGCCGGATGGCCGGTGGTGTAGTACAGCAGTTTCCGCGCACCCGGCTGCCGGCCGAACCAGTCCAGGGTAGCCCTTGAGTCCAGCGTGGCGTCGCGCTCGCTGCACGCGGCGAATATCGGCATCTTCCGTTCGTTGATCATCCCCAGTTGCCTTACCATCCGTATCATGGCGTACACCTCGGCAATGGCGCGATTGGCCAGCGATTCGTACTTGAAGCAGTCTGTGTCCGGTTGAACGTCAAACCAGGCCAGACGACGCCAGCGTCTGCCCAGGCGCGACAGTGGCACCGACAGACCCGCCAGCGGTGCCACACCCAGCGCGGGCGAAAACAGGAACAGGCCGCGGATTACCGGGTTCAACAGCGACTGATAGATACTCAGTGCGGCACCGGCGGAAAAGCCGAAGGCGTAAATATTGTCAGCCTCGCGCCGCAGCAGTTCGAGCAGGTGCTGATGGGCGCGGACCCAGTCACGCCAGCGCATGTCCAGCAAATCGCCCGGACGGGTACCGTGTCCCGGCAGCTGCATTGCCAGCACGTAGAAACCCATTTGATGGAAAAATTTTGCCATGTCGCGCAACGCAAACGGCGAATCCGTCAGGCCGTGTACCATCAGCACGGCATTGAGCGGGCGCTTACCGTCATCCGGCTTGAGGACAAAGGGACTGTTGCCCTCGATAATCCAGGCATTCTGCCGGCCGTCAAGGTCCGTGCGATTCTGCTCGACCCGCTGCCGTGCCGCCTGCAGATAGCTGTCGATCGTTTCCGCCTCGTAGTAGAAGCTGTCGTCACCCGACGATGGACGGTGACGATCCGACCACTGCTCGGCGGCCGGCGGCGAATGTAACAGATTCCATAACTGCTGCAGGTGGCTCAGTCTGCACCTCCCCGCCCGGCTTCGATGATCCGCCTGACCGGCGCGTAGGATCGCCGGTGAACCGGGGTGACACCCAGCTCATTCAGGGCCTCCATGTGCAAGCTGCTGGGATAACCCTTGTGTTTCGCCAGACCATACCCCGGATACCGGGCATCGAGCGCAACCATTTCCCGGTCCCGGCTGACCTTGGCGATAATGGAGGCGGCACTGATCGCGGGTACCAGGTCATCCCCCTTGACTACAGCCTGCACCGGGCAGGCCAGTTGCGGACAGCGGTTACCGTCGACCAGTACCAGCTCCGGCACCACCGTGAGACCAGCCACGGCGCGTTGCATGGCCAGCAGGCTGGCCTGGAGGATATTGATGGCATCGATTTCCTCGACCTCGGCCCGTCCCAGTGACCAGGCCAGCGCCCGCTCCCTGATTACCAGGTCCAGGGCCTCGCGGCGTTTCTCGCTGAGTTTCTTCGAGTCGGCCAGCCCGTCGATCGGGTGCCGCGGATCCAGTATCACCGCTGCCGCCACCACCGGGCCCGCCAGTGGCCCGCGCCCGACTTCGTCGACACCCGCCAGGCAGGTCGGGTAGTGTTCCGGGTCGAAGCCGTCCTGATGGTTCATACCCGACAGCCCTTCCGGGCGGCGCAGGGGATCCCGGTAATCCACCTTTCCAACCTGTTCATTTCTCTGCTCCGTTCTTATTTATCCCGGCATCAAGCTGTCGTAACACCAGCTCGGCGACCTGTCCAGCCGCGTCCTGACGCAGGCTATCACGCACGGCTCCAAAAGGCGCCACCTGGTGTGCGGCGGCCGCCGGATCCTGCAGCAGCTTCAACAAGGCACTGGCCAGCCGCCCGGGCGTTGCCTGCGACTGCAGATACTCCGGCACCTGACGTCGATGCAGCAGATTGTTCGGCAGCGAGACATAAGGGACCCGCAGCAGGTAACGCACCAGGGCATAGCTTAACGGATGCAGGCGGTAGGCGACGACCATCGGGCGTTCGAGCAGCATACACTCCAGCGCGGCCGTGCCCGATGCCAGCAGTACGGCATCGGCTGCCAGCATGGCGTCGCGTGCCCGACCTTCCAGGGTGACAACGCCAAGCGTGGAAAATTCCGGTCGTCGCAACCAGGCGTCGCAGTCACGCTTCAATTGTGGCGCAGCGACCGGCAGGACAAACTGCAGTGCCGGTAATGTTTGGCGGCACTGCACGGCGGCGCGCAGGAACTGTGGCAGCAGGCGTTCAAGCTCGCTTTTACGGCTGCCGGGCAGGAGGGCCAGGCAGGGTTTCTCCGGATCCAGGCCAAGCTGCTCACGCACCGCTTTCGCCGGTTCTGTCGACGGCATTTCATCGGCCAGCGGGTGACCGACGAAACGCGCCTCCACACGGTGCTTGCGATAGAAATCCGCCTCGAAAGGAAAAAGTGTCAACACGCAGTCGGTACTTTTGCGGATGCCCTTCAGCCGGTAGCGTCGCCAGGCCCATACCGAGGGACTGACCCAGTGAAGCGTGGCGATGCCGGCACGTTTGAGGCGTTTTTCCAGGCCGAGATTGAAATCCGGTGCGTCGATGCCGATAAACAGGTGCGGTGGCTGTGCCCGGAAGTACCGCGCCAGACGGCGGCGCAAGCACCAGAGCCGCGGTAGCCGTCGCAGCACTTCAACCCCGCCCATGACGGATAATTCCTCGGCGTTTGCCAGGGTTTCGCAACCGACTGCCCGCATGCGTGGCCCGGCAATACCGACAAACTCTGCAGCGGGACAACGTTCCAGGATGCGCCGCATCAATGCGGCACCGAGCCGGTCCCCGGACAGTTCGCCGACAACCACACCGATACGCACCGGTTCAGTCATCGGTCAACGTACGATACTGCGTTCGCAGCCTTGCAGAAATTCCTTTAAACGTGCGACATCCTCGCTGTCAGCCGCAAGTTCGGTGAGTTGATCGACGGCCTCTTCCAGTGACAGGTCAGAGCGGTACAGCAAACGGTAGGCGTCTTTCAGGCGACGGATGCGGGCTTCATCGAAACCCCGCCGTTTCAGGCCCTCGGCGTTCAAACCCCGCGGCCTGGCCTTGCCCTCGCTGACGGTAACGAAAGGCGGTACATCCTTGTTGATACGCGATCCGTAGGCAGAGAAGGCATGCTCACCAATACGGCAGAACTGATGTACCAGGGTTGCGCCACCGAGCGTCACATAATCACCCAGTTGCACATGACCGGCAAGCGTGGCGTTATTGGCCAGCACGGTATGGTTGCCGATACGGCAGTCATGCGCGACGTGCACGTAGGCCATGATCCAGTTGTCATTACCGATCCGGGTGGCAGCGGCATCCTGCGCGGTACCCCGGTTTATGGTGACGTATTCGCGGATGGTATTTCCCCGGCCGATTTCCAGCCGGGTCGCCTCACCGGCATATTTTTTGTCCTGCGGTTCCTGGCCAAGCGACGCAAAGGGGAAAATACGGTTGTCCGGCCCGATACGGGTAGTACCGGCAATGACCACGTGGGATCCGATCCAGCAGTTGCTGTCGATCTCGACCCCGGCGCCGATAACGCTGTAGGGGCCGACGAGGACATCGGCTGCAATACGCGCGGTCGGGTCGACCACGGCGGTAGCATGGATCAACGAACCGCCCTGTATGCTCGTCATAGTGGCGATTTAAAAACGGCTAACCGTCGATTTTGCGCTCGGTGCACATGATCACTGCACTCGCCGCGATATTGCCATCGACGGTAGCCTCGGTATCGAATACCCAGATGCCGCGCTTCTGCTTGGTAACTGTAGCCGACAAGCGCAGCTGATCACCCGGCTCCACCGGTTGCTTGAAGCGCGCGTTGTCGATACCGACCAGATAGTACAGGCTGTCCCGCGCGGCACCCCGACTCTCGCTGTTAAAAGCCAGCAGGCCGGTCGCCTGCGCCAGTGCCTCGAGAACCAGGACCCCCGGCATGACCGGTTTTTCCGGAAAATGGCCCTGAAAAAAGGGCTCATTGAACGTGACGTTTTTGATCCCCACCAGTGACTTGCCGGCTTCGAAGGACAGTACCCGGTCGACCAGAAGGAAGGGGTAGCGATGCGGCAGCGTATTTTTTATTGCATTGATATCCATGGTCGACTATTAAACCTGATTATGGGTTAACTATCTACTTTATTAATTTATTTATGATTTTCTATGTCAGTTACACGCTTGGCCAGGTCATCCAGACGCTTCATGCGCACCGCGTTTCGGCGCCAGGCACGGTTTTCCATCAGTGGCGTACCCGCTGAATAGGTACCCGCCCGCCGAATGGAGTGCGTCACCATCGACATGCCGGTGACGTGTACGTGGTCGGCGATTTCCAGATGTCCCACCACCCCGACACCACCTGCCAGGGTACAGTGACGGCCGATACGCGTACTGCCGGAAATTCCGACGCAGGCAGCGATTGCGGTATGCGCACCGATGGCAACATTATGCGCCACCTGGACCTGGTTATCGATTTTAACGCCGGTCTCGATCACCGTATCACCCAGGGCACCGCGGTCGACCGTGGTATTGGCACCGATCTCGACATCGTCACCGATAGTCACGCCACCGATCTGCGGCACCTTTTCCCAATGCCCGTCGACGTGCGCCAGGCCGAAACCGTCGCTGCCGATGACGACCCCGGGATGCAGCGTGACTCGTTTTCCGACCTCTGCAGCGGCCAGCAGCGTCACGCGTGCAATCAGTCGACAGTGTTCGCCAACCCGGACATCGGCGCCGATAACACAGGCCGGACCCAGCTGGGCGCCCGACGCTATCCGGGCCCCTGATTCAACAATACACCCGGCGTCCACCCAGGCCGTCGGATCAACGTTGGCATCTGCAGCAACGACAGCCCCCGGGTGTATGCCACAGCGCATTTCCGGCTGCGGATGAAGCAAGCTGACGGCCCGCGCATACGTGGCATAGGGGTTCTCGCTGACAAGCACTGCCGTGTTGGCCAATGCCGCCTCCTCTTCTGCCAGAATGACAGCAGTGGCCCGGGTATCCGCCAGATACCGCCGGTACCTTGGATTGGCGAGAAAACTGAGATCTCCCCTGCCGGCTGAAGCCAGTGTTGCCACTGCAGACACTGTCAGGTTGCCGTCACCACGGAGTTCGGCACCCAGTTTTTGTGCCAGCTCCGTCAGTGACCAGGTCATGGAGGAAAACGTGTTTATTTACCGGACTTGGCCTGGGCCTTGAGCTTTTCCAGTACCATGTCGGTAATATCGACCCGCTTGTGGGAATAAACCACGCCCTGCCCCAGTATCACATCGTAATTTTTTTCCTTGGCAAGCGACACGGTCGCTTCGTACATCTGCCGCTGCAGCTTCGATAGAACCTCGTTCTTGCGGATATTGAGGTCATCACGAAACTCGTCCTGGGTACGCTTCAACTCGCGGCGCTTGGACAGAATATCGCGCTCCAGCTTGCTGTTCTCTTTCTCGCTCATCACCGCACCGTCGCGTGACAGCTTGTCTTCAAGCTTGCGAATTGCCTTTTGCAGTCTGACCAGTTCCTGTTCGCGCGGGGCAAATTCGCTTTCGATATCCGCCTGGGCCGACTTGGCCTGTGGCGCCTCTTCCATCAGGCGAACGGTATCGACCACACCGACCTTGGTCTCGGCCAGTGCCGGCGACGAAAACATTGCGACAGTGAACAGGGCGAAAAACAGATTGGATATTGTTTTCAAGATACTTCTCCTCGAGTAATAAAACGACGCAAGTGCAACTGCTGACAGTCTGTTCAAAAACCGGCGCCCAGGGTGAACTGGAACTGCTGGACATCGTCACCCGACTGGTCGTTGAACGGCTGGGCGACGCTGACGGCCAGCGGACCGACCGGCGACAGCCAGGTTGCAGCCAGACCGACCGACATGCGCAGATCGTTCGCCGACCAGTCCTCCGCCCCGGCGAATACATTACCGACATCGTAGAACAGGCTCAAGCGGACCGAGTTGCTCTCGGTAAGAAAGGGCGGTGGGAACAGGATCTGGGCGGTACCGGTGGTCTTGAAGTTGCCGCCGATGGGGTCATTCTGGCTGTCCCTCGGTCCCAGGGAATTATCTTCGTAACCGCGGACCGAACGCACGCCGCCGGCAAAGAAATTCTCGAAGAACGGCATTTCGTCGAAATCACCGTAACCGTCACCGTATCCGATATCCGTTTTTGCCTGAAAGACAAACAACTTGGTGAGCGGTACGTATTGCTGCAGTGCCAGGCTGACCTTGTAGAATTCAAGCTCCGACCCCGGCACCTTGGCCTCCAGACCGATACGCCGCAACCCGCCGTCACTCGGGAAAATGCGCCGGTTACGGGTGTCGTGCGCAAAACTTGTCGACAGGGTCAGGCTCTTGAAGTTGTCTCCGTGATCGGCGATGAACTCGGTGATTTCAGAGGAGGCGAAGTCCGAGGCCTTCAGTTTCAGGCTGTCCGCGAGAACGCTGAACTGGAAGGAATTGAATTCACTGACCGGAAATCCATAGCTGATATTGGCACCGAAGGTGTCTGTGGAGTAATCCGAGACGTTGGCCTGATCGGCATCGGTCGTGCGATAGAAGGCGCCGTAACCCCGGCTGATGCCGTCGACCGTGTAATAGGGGTTGTTATAGGAAAAACTGTATACCTTCGAAGCATCACTGTTATTGACTGATACACTGACCCGGCGACCGGTTCCCAGAAAGTTATCCTGGGTAACGCTGCCATTAAGAATGAGGCCCGAGCTCTGGGAAAAACCGACACCCAGAGAGACGCTGCCGGAGGGCTGTTCCGTCACCGAATAATTGACGTCAACCTCATCGGTGGAACCCGGGACAGCCGGCGTCTCGACATTGACTTCCTCGAAGAATCCCAGTCGCTGCAGTCTCGTCCGCGAGCGTTCAACCTTTTCCGCCGAGAACCAGCCACCTTCCATCTGGCGCATTTCCTGGCGCAGCACCTGGTCACGGGTTTTGCTGTTACCGGCGAAATTCACCCGGCGCACGTAGACCCGTTTGCCGGGGTCGACAAAGAACGTCAGGTCGACTTCACGCTTCTCCTCGTCCACGTCCGGCACCGTGTTGACGTTGGCGAAAGCATAGCCTTCGTTCCCCAGCGTGTCCGAGATGCGGGTGACCGTGCCGGTAACGCGCTTGCGGGAAAACACGTCACCGGCGTTAACCTGGAAATTCGGGTAGAGTTTTTCCGGCGGCACCACCAGCTCACCTGACAGGCGTACTTCGCGTACCCTGTACTGTTCGCCTTCGCTGATATTGATGGTGATATAGATATCCTTCTTGTCCGGGGTAATTGAAACCTGCGTGGAATCTATATTGAACTTGATATAGCCGCGATCCTGGTAATAGGAGCGTAAGGTTTCAAGATCCGCCGCCAGTTCCTGCTTTGAGTACTGATCGTCCTTGGTGTAGAAGGATAACCAGTTGGGCGTTTTCTGGTTGAACTCGTCCAGCAGTGTTTCATCATCAAACACCGTGTTACCGACGATGTTTATCTGCTTGATCCTGGCTACTGCCCCTTCGGAAACGTCGATGAGTATATCCACCCGGTTGCGTTCCAGCGGCGTTACCGTCGTCTCGATCTTCACACCGTACTTGCCACGGCTGTAGTACTGGCGTTCCAGTTCCAGCTCCACCTTCTCGAGCAGGGATCGGTCGAACACCAGGCCCTTGGCCAGGCCGATATCCTTGAGCGAGTCCAGCAGGGGTTCGGTTTCAAGGTCGTCGTTGCCCTGGATCTTGATATCGGCAATCGCCGGCCTTTCCGTGACGAAAACAACCAGCACATCACCGTCCTGTTCCAGCCGGACATTCTTGAAATAACCGGATTTGAACAGGGCGCGTATGGTACGTTCGGATTCAAACGGCGTGAAGCGGTCACCCACCTGTACGGGCAGAAAGTTGAACACCGTACCCGGTGATATGCGCTGCAACCCCTCCACGCGGATATCACTGACGCGGAATGGCTCGAACGCGCGGGCCGGAAGCGGCGCCAGGGCCAGGGTGCAAAGGACAAAAAGAAGACGACGCAATGAAGCTTTCAAATTCTCAGGCTCCGAATAGCCGGGTTAAATCGTTGTAAAAAGCAATACTCATCAGCGCCAGCAATACCAGGATACCCAGCTGCTGCCCCACCTGCTGCGCGGATTCAGACAGTGGTTTTCCCCGCAGCCATTCGATCAGGTTGTACAACAGGTGGCCGCCATCCAGTACCGGTATGGGCAACAGGTTCAACACGCCCAGGCTGATGCTGACAATTGCCAGGAATTTGAGGAAACTGGCCAGACCGATGCGCGCCGAGTAACCGGCATACTGCGCAATACTGATAGGACCGCTGATATTTTCCACCGAAGCCTTGCCGGACACCATGCCCCACAGTGTGCGGACGGTAAGTGCACTCATTTCCCAGGTTTTATCGACCGCTTTGCCGATCGATTCGAAAATCCCGAAACGTACCTCGGTGCGCATGGCCTCCCCGATACCCTGCGGCTGCCGGACGTAGGCACCGATCTGGCCGATGGTTTCGCCGTTACTGGACACGGCTCTCGGTGTCAGGGAGAGGGTCACCGGCACCCCGTTCCGCTCGACACGCACCTCGAGGCGCTGTTCCGGGTGGGCACGCACGTAGTCAACCCAGGCACCCCAGTCACTGACGGCCAGACTGTCGACTGCCACGACGCGGTCGCCTGGGAGCAGGCCTGCCAGTTCGGCTGGCGAATCGGCCACCAGCCGGTCGATGACCGCCGGCACAGTCGGGCGCCAGATGGACAACCCCAGGTTCTGCAGCAGGCCACCTTTTTTCAGGACATCGTCGACACGGGAAAAATCGATCTGCAACAAGCGGCTGACGGTATCGGGCTGGCGCACGACAATCTCGATTTTCCTCGACGCCAGCGCTGCGTCCAGCAGTTCCAGCGTTGCCGCATCCCACGTCGGCGTCGGCAGGCCGTTCACGCTGAGCACCTCGTCATTGCTGATAAATCCGGCATCGGCGGCCACTGACTGGGGCTCTACCTCGCCAATGACCGGCTTCATGCCGGGTACGCCACTGACAAACATCAGCCAATAGGCGACGATGGCAAATATAAAATTGAACAACGGACCGGCCAGGATCACCGCAGAACGGGTGCGCAGCGATTGCCGGTTGAATGAACGGGCCGCTTCTTCCGGTGGCACGGGCGCTTCACGCTCATCGAGCATCTTGACATAACCACCGAGTGGCAGGGCCGCTATGGCGAACTCCGTGCGATCAGCGCCGAACTGCCGCAGCCAGATCGGCTTGCCGAATCCGATGGAGAAACGCAGCACCTTGATACCCAGCTTGCGTGCCACCCAGAAGTGGCCGAATTCATGCACAGCGACCAGCACGCTGATGGCAACGATAAATGCCAGTAATGAAGCTCCGAATCCGGTCATGAGCATATCCGGCGGGAGGCCAGCACCTCGATCGATCGTCCGGCGCATTCCCGTGCGCGGACATCATCTTCAATGATGATGTCAATGGAATCGGCATCATGCGGCGAGAGCTCTTCGAGGACAGTTTCTATAATGCCCGGAATAGCGGTAAAGGCCAGGCGCTGTTCGAGGAAAGCCTGAACCGCAACTTCATTGGCGGCATTGAGGATCGCCGCCGAGGTGCCACCGTGGCGACTGACCTCCTGGGCGAGGCGCAGACAGGGGAAACGCTGCAGATCCGGCGGTTCGAAGTCGAGGCGGCCGACAGCAAACATGTCCAGCGCCGCCACGCCGGCATCAATGCGTCGCGGCCAACCCAGGCAGTGGGCGATAGGTGTACGCATATCCGGATTGCCCAGTTGCGCCAGCACGGAACCATCCTGGTATTGAACCATGGAGTGCACCACGCTCTGCGGATGCACAATGACCTGTACGTCGCTTTCCGGCATTGCATACAGCCAACAGGCTTCGATCACTTCCAGACCCTTGTTCATCATGGTGGCGGAATCAACAGAAATCTTGCGGCCCATGGCCCAGTTGGGGTGGGCGCAGGCCTGCTCGGGCGTGATATTGGACAACGCGTCCAGCGGTGTGGTTCTGAACGGCCCCCCGGATGCTGTCAACAGGATCCTGGTAACGCCCTCGGGTCGGCCCGAACCCGGCAGGTAGGCCGCCGGCATTCCCTGAAACAAGGCATTGTGTTCGCTGTCCACCGGTAGCAGCGTGGCACCGGCTTCCTTTACCTGGCGCATGAACAAGGCGCCCGACATGACCAGCGCCTCCTTGTTGGCCAGCAGGATCCGCTTGCCCCGGCGCGCCGCTTCCAGGGTTGGCAGCAGGCCGGCGGCGCCGACAATGGCCGCCATTACGGTATCCACCTCCGGCAGGCCAACGACCTCGCTGAGTGCCTCCGCACCGCCTCTTACCACGATTTCCGGCACTTCATGGCGCAAACAGTCCGCAAGCTTCCCGGCGGCGCCGGTGTCGGCCATGACAGCGTAAGCCGGGCGGTACTGGCGGCACAGTTGCACCATTCGCTCGACGTTGCGATGAGCCGTCAACGCCACCACGCGATAGTCTTCCGGATTACGTTGAATAACATCCAGTGTGTTCAGACCGATGGACCCGGTCGCGCCCAGTATGGCAATTCCCCGCGGTGCGCTCACAGCTCTATCCACCGCAGGCCGAACAGAAACACGGGCGCTGCCGCCAGCAGGCTGTCGACCCGGTCGAGCATGCCGCCGTGTCCCGGAATGAGTGTACCGGAGTCTTTCACGCCACGATGGCGCTTGAGCAGGCTCTCAAGCAAATCGCCCGCGATGGAGAACAGTACCGTTACCAGGGACACCAGGATAAAACTGCTTAATGCCGCTCCTTCCAGTTCCAGAAAACGGCCATAGCCGAACGCGAACAGGGTACAGGCAATGAGCGCACCGAACACCCCCTCCCAGGTTTTGCCCGGACTGACGGCGGGTGCCAGTTTGTTGCGACCGAAGGTTTTACCGGCAAAAAATGCCCCACTGTCGGCCACCCATACCAGTACCAGCACATAGAGCACCCAGTGGGGGCCCGCGTCGGGGCGGCTGTGCAACACCACCAGCGCCATCCAGGTACTGGTCAGCACTCCCAGCCCCAGAACGGCCTTGCCGAATATATGCAGAGTATTCACGGCCTGGCCGATTTCCGGCCGGGTTATCCAGAACAATACGAACAGCCACCAGGCCATCGCCAGCCAGAGCAGGCTGTTGACGAAAACTTCTGATTGCGCAAAAAACCAGGCGACGGCCGTTAACGCCGCCATCAGCACCAGGTAGCTGACGCGTGCGACCTGGCCCTGCAGCGGAATCAGCGCACTCCACTCCCAGGCCGCCAGCAGCATCGCCAGCGCGATCAGCAGTGCAAAGGCGGACTGGTTCATGAGCAGAACGCCGGCCACCACCAGCGGCACCAGGATCAGTGCGCTGAGGATACGCTGCCTAAGCACGCCTGGATTGCTCCACCTGGTCACCGGTCTGGCCAAAGCGGCGCTGGCGCCCGGCGAAAGACCGCAGCGCCACGTCCAGGGCGTCAGCATCAAAATCGGGCCACAGCAGGTCGGTAAAATATAATTCCGTATAGGCCAGTTGCCAGAGCAGGAAATTACTGATGCGCTGTTCGCCACCCGTGCGAATGAAAAGATCCGGTTCCGGCAGGTCGGCCATACTCAGCATGCCACCGAGGCTGTCGCTGTCGATATCGTCGACAGTGATTTCGCCGGCCATCGCCTTCGCCGCCATGCGGCGCGCGGCATCGGCGATGTCCCAGCGCCCACCGTAGTTGACGGCGATAACCAGGCTGAGTCCCTGGTTGCCGGCGGTCCGCTGCTCCGCGTCGTCCATCAGGGCGCGCAGTTTGGGATCGAATGCACTGCGGTTGCCGATAAAGCGCATGCGCACATCGTTACCATGCAGGGCGTCGATTTCCTTTTTTATGGTGCGGACGAACAGGTCCATCAGCAGACTGACTTCGGTTTTGGGGCGGCGCCAGTTCTCGCTGGAAAAAGCGAACAGGGTCAGCGCTTCGATGCCGCGCTGGCGGCAGGCTTCCACCACGCGGCGCACAGCCTTGACGCCTTCGCGGTGTCCCATGGGACGCGGCAGATTACGCTGTTTCGCCCAGCGGCCGTTGCCATCCATAATGATGGCGATATGGCGCGGCACCTGCTGATTGGTCGGCTGCGCTGCTTGCACCGTTGCTAAATCTCCATCAACTCCGCTTCTTTCTCTGCCAGCAGCTTGTCGGCGTCCTGGATGAACTGGTTGGTGAGCTTCTGGATGGCATCCTCGGCACGGCGCTCGTCATCTTCCGAAATCTCCTTTTCTTTCAGAAGCTCCTTGAAATCGCTGTTGGCATCGCGGCGAATATTACGGATCGCCACGCGGGCACCCTCGGCTTCGGCACGCACGATACGCACCATGTCCTTGCGCCGCTCCTCGGTCAGCGGCGGCATGGGGATGCGGATCGCCGTGCCGGCCGTGTTGGGATTCAGGCCGAGATCAGACGTCATGATGGCTTTTTCGATCACCGCCACCATTGGCTTTTCCCAGGGTGTCACCATCAGCGTACGGGAATCTTCCACGCTGACACTGGCTGCCTGGGCCAGGGGCACTTCCGTGCCGTAATAGTCTACCTTGATGTGATCCAGCAGGCTGGGATGCGCACGCCCGGTGCGGATTTTGCTCAATTCGCCCTTGAACGCTTCGATACTCTTGCCCATGCGTACGCGTGCGTCCTGGATAATTTCGTCTATCATTTCCTATTGCTCCACCAGCGTACCGACAGCATCGCCACAAACCACCTTGCGCAGGTTGCCGGCTGCACTCAAATCAAACACCCTGACGGGCATGCTCTGATCACGGCACAGAACCAGCGCCGTGGCGTCCATAACGCCCAGTTTCTTTCCAATCGCCTCGTCATAACTCAGTTTTTCGTAACGGATTGCGTCCGGATTACTGACCGGATCGGCACTGTACACGCCGTCCACCTTGGTCGCCTTGAGCATGATACCGGCGCCAATTTCGATGGCACGGAGACTGGCCGCGGAGTCGGTGGTGAAAAACGGATTGCCGGTGCCGGCGGCGAAGATCACCACCCGCCCCTTTTCCAGGTGCCGGACCGCGCGGCGGCGGATATAGTCCTCGCAGACCTGGTTGATCTTCAGCGCCGACATCACCCGGCACTGACTGCCGAGTTTCTCCAGCGCATCCTGCATGGCCAGCGAGTTGATGACCGTGGCCAGCATCCCCATGTGGTCGCCGGTTACCCGGTCCATGCCGGCCTGGGCCAGGCCCGCGCCGCGGAAGATATTCCCGCCACCGATTACCAGCCCGATTTCCAGGCCCGCAACGGCCAGCTCATGGATCTCCCCGGCAATGCGGCTGATGATCGCGGGTTCGATGCCGTAATCTCCGCCGCCCATCAGGGCTTCGCCGCTCAATTTCAGCAAAATACGACGGTAGGCAAATTGACTCTGTTCCATGATCCTGATCTTCAGTTTCAGTCGCAAAATGGGGCCGCAACTGCGACCCCATCAATCATACCGGGAAGCGGCCTGCGCGTCCTCCCGGCCCGCTACGCACAGACTCAGCTGCCCTGGACCTGTGCCATCACCTCTTCGGCAAAGTTTTCGGTCTTTTTCTCGACCCCTTCGCCCAGTTCCATGCGCTCAAAGCCGATGACGCGGGCACCGGCGGCTTTCAGCAGTTTGCCGACCGTCTGGTCCGGATCCTTGACAAACGGCTGACCCAGCAGGGTGATTTCACCCAGGAACTTGCGAATCCGGCCGCTGACCATCTTTTCGATGATCTCCGCGGGTTTGCCGCTGGCCTCGGCCTGTGCCGCGAAAATTTCCTTCTCCTTGTCCAGCAGTTCCTGCGGCACACCGTCTTCATCCACACACACCGGCCGGCTGGCGGCAATGTGCATGGCAACGTCCCTGGCCAGACCGGTGTCGCCACCTTCCAGCTCGACCAGCACACCGATACGACTGCCGTGCAGGTAGCTGGCAAGGTTGCCGCTGCTGGCATCGCGCCGGACAAATCGCCGGACGGTGATGTTCTCGCCAATGGTCGCGACCAGGCCGCGACGGGCTTCTTCGACGCTTTCACCGCCATCCTGCAGGGGCAGCGCCATCAACGCCTCGGTGTCGGCGGGCTTGTCCTGCATGATGCGGCTGGCAACGGCCCTCGCAAAATCCTGGAACTCGTCTTTCTTGGCGACAAAATCGGTTTCGGCGTTGACCTCGACCATGACCGCCGTCTTGCCGTCACCGCTGACGTCCACCACGATCATGCCTTCGGCCGCCACGCGACCGGCTTTCTTGTCGGCCTTGGCCAGGCCGGACTTGCGCAACTCCTCGGCTGCCGCATCCATATTGCCATCGGCGTCCACCAGGGCCTTCTTGCATTCCATCATGCCGCAGCCGGTACGCTGGCGCAGTTCTTTCACCTGCGCTGCAGTAATTGCCATGACTTTAGTACCTCTTGAATTAGTATGTATTGAAAAGTATCTGAATTTCGTTCGCCCGGCCTACTCAGCCGCGCCGCCGCCGGCGACTTCGACGAATTCGTCTTCGGTGGTGCCACCGACCTGCGCCATGGCGGTACGGCCTTCGCCGACAGCATCGGCAACACCCTGCACGTACAGCTGAATGGCCCGGATCGAGTCGTCGTTCCCCGGAATGACATAATCGATACCGTCGGGCGAGTTATTCGAGTCAACCACGCCTACCACCGGGATACCAAGCTTTTTGGCCTCGGCGATGGCAATCTTCTCGTGGCCGACGTCGACGATGAACATGGCGTCGGGCAGGCGATTCATTTCCTTGATACCACCCAGGCTGCGATCCAGCTTGTCCTTTTCGCGCTTCAGCATCAGCGCTTCTTTCTTACTCATCTTGTCAAACGTGCCGTCCTGCTCCATCGCCTCGAGATCCTTCAGGCGACGAATGGACTGACGCACGGTTTTGAAATTGGTCATCATGCCACCCAGCCAGCGGTGGTTGACATAAGGCATCTTGCAGCGCTCCGCCTCGGAACGAATCGTATCGCGGGCGGAACGCTTGGTGCCGACGAACAGGATGGTGCCCTTGTTGGCAACCAGCTTGCCGACGAAGTTCAGCGCGTCTTCGTACAGCGGCAGGGTCTTTTCCAGATTGATAATGTGGATTTTACTGCGTTCGCCGAAAATGAAAGGTGCCATTTTCGGGTTCCAGAACCGGGCCTGGTGGCCGAAGTGCACGCCAGCTTCAAGCATCTGGCGCATGCTTACCGTAGACATAATATAAACCTCTTTGTAAGGGTTAGGCCTCCATACGCCCCATGCGGCAACCCGGTAAACCAGGCACCCAACCGCACGTGTCGGCGTATGTGTGGATTTATGCAGGTTGCACAGACAACCCGCGGTTAACAAGCGGCGTTTTATACCATACACTACCGCTAACAGCAATTATTCCGGCAACTTAGCCGGTTTCCACGAATACTCACAAGGCGGCGTATACCCGCACAACGGGGCGCGAACGGGAAATCATGGCAGTCACCATAAAAACAGCCGACGAAATCGAAAAAATGCGCGTTGCCGGGCGGCTCGCGGCCGAAGTCCTGGAAATGATCGAGGAACACGTCAAACCGGGGGCCAGTACCGACGAACTCGACCGGATCTGTCACGATTATATCGTCAACACACAGCAGGCCGTCCCCGCGCCGCTCAATTACCGCGGATTCCCGAAATCGATCTGTACCAGCCTGAATCACCAGGTCTGTCACGGCATCCCCGGTGACCGCCGGCTCAAGGCGGGCGACATGCTGAATATCGACATCACCGTCATCAAGGACGGCTTTCACGGCGACACCAGCAAGATTTTCTTCGTCGGCGAACCGTCGGTGATCGCCAGGCGCCTGGCCGGCGTCACCTACGAATGCATGAGCCTGGGTATCCGGATGGTGCGCCCGGGCATCCACCTGGGCGATATCGGTCATGCCATTCAGCGGCATGCCGAGTCCCACCATTATTCCGTCGTCAGGGAATACTGCGGGCATGGTATCGGCCGCGACTTCCACGAGGACCCCCAGGTATTGCACTACGGCCGCCCGGGCACGGGCATGCAACTGACGGAGGGCATGACTTTCACCATCGAGCCGATGATCAATGCCGGCAAGCGCCATACCAAGGTGCTCAGGGACGGCTGGACGGTGGTCACAAAGGACCACAGCCTCTCGGCGCAGTGGGAGCACACTATCCTGGTGACCGCTGACGGCCATGAAGTCCTTACGCTGCGCCGGGGCGAATCGATCTGATGACCACCGACGCCGGCCATGCGCAGCTTGTGGCCGCGGACAGCGACAAGGCCCGCACTTACGGACAATGGTTTGACATCGATGCCCTGAACACGGCCGATCGCAGTGACCAGTCACAGTCTGCCTATCGAACCTTTCTCGCCACGGCCCAACAGGTGCTGGCCGAAAAATTCGCTGCCGGCACGGATGTTGTTGATCTGATTCACGCCCGCAGCTGGGTTGTCGACCAGGTACTGACCCGCTGCTGGAAAAGAGAGCTCGGCGATTTCGATGGCGCACTGGTCGCCGTCGGCGGCTATGGCCGCAGCGAACTGATGCCGGGGTCCGACGTCGACATCATGCTGCTGCTGGCGGAAACCGAGAACAGTGCAACCGGCGCCAGGCTGGAAGCCTTTCTCACCCTCCTCTGGGATATCGGCCTCGAGGTGGGACACAGTGTCCGCACCCTGCAGGACTGTTACGACCAGGCCAGGGACGATGTCACCGTCGTCACCAACCTCATGGAAGCGCGCCTGATCTGTGGACCGGAGGCGCTCTTCCAGGCGATGCGCGCGCGTGTCGGCCCCGATCAGGTCTGGCCCAGCCAGGCATTTTTTTCCGCCAAGCTCAAGGAACAGCAGGACCGTTACGCGCGCTTCGACGACGCTGTCTACAACCTCGAACCGAATATCAAGGAAGGTCCCGGCGGCCTGCGCGACGGACAGATGATCGCCTGGGTATACAAACGCCATTTCGGCTCCGACCGGCTCAGTGACCTTATCGAAAAGGGGTTGATAAGCGCCGAGGAATACCGGGAACTGATGACCAGCCAGCACTTTCTGTGGCGTGTGCGCTTCGGTCTGCACCAGATTACCGGTCGCCGCGAAGACCGGCTGCTGTTTGACCATCAGCGGACACTGGCCCGACTGTTCGGTTACCGTGACAGGGAACACCGACTGGCCGTGGAATGGTTCATGAAGGACTACTACAACGCCATTCAGGCGTTGAGCCGACTCAATGAAATGCTGCTGCAGCTTTTCAGGGAAGTCATCCTGCACGCACAGGACAGCGCGGCACCGCACGTCATCAACCGGCGTTTCCAGTCGCGCAAGGGATTTCTCGAAGTCACCCATGAGAAGGTCTTCGAACACCACCCTTTCGCCATGCTGGAACTGTTTCTGCTGATGCAGCAGCACGCGGAACTCCAGGGCGTACGCGCTTCGACCATACGCCTGATCCGCCAGTACCGGGACCTGATTGATGACGATTTCCGTAATGACATCCGTTGCCGCAGCCTGTTCATGGAGATTTTCCGCCAGCCGCACGGCCTGACCCACGAGCTGCGTCGCATGAACCGCTATGGCGTTCTTGCTGCCTATTATCCGGCCTTTGCAAAAATCGTCGGACAGATGCAGCACGATCTTTTCCATGCCTACACGGTCGATGAACATACCCTGTTTGTTGTGCGCAACCTGCGGCGCTTTACTGTGCCTGAGTTCGCCCACGAATTTCCGCTCTGCAGCCGTGTATCGGGAACCATCCCCAAACCCGAGCTTCTGTACCTGGCGGGATTTTTCCACGACATCGCCAAGGGCCGTGGCGGCAATCACGCCGAACTGGGCGCCGAGGAGGCACGCGCTTTCCTCACCCGGCACGATCTCAGCGAATATGACTGCAATCTGGTGGCCTGGCTGGTGCAAAACCATCTGCTGATGTCACAGGTCGCACAACGTCGCGACATCTCCGACCCAGAGGTGGTGAACGAGTTTGCCCGCCAGATGGGTGACCGGAACCGGCTGAATTACCTGTACCTGCTGACTGTCGCCGACGTGCGCGGCACCAATCCCACCCTGTGGAACAACTGGAAGGACGCCCTCTTCAGGGAACTGTACAATGCCACGCGACGGGCACTGCGCCGGGGCCTCGAAAACCCGCTGCACCGCGAGGAACTGATACGCGATATCAAGCACGCGGCGCTGCAGAAACTCGCCGGCGAGGGATTCAGTGCGGACTCGGTCGTCGTCCTGTGGGACGATTTTCCGGACGACTATTTTCTCCGTCACAACATCAATGAAGTCATGTGGCACGCCGAAACCATTCTCGAAGCCGGCAATGCCGAGGGTATCCGCGTTGCGCTGCAGCCGCACTCCGAACGTGGCGGTACCGTCCTGTTTATTTACACGCCGGTCGTCGAACGCCTGTTCAGCCGCACCACCGCCCTGCTCGATCAGCTCGGTCTCAGCATCAAGGACGCCCGCATCATCACCTCGGACAAGGGTTACGCCCTCGATACCTACCAGCTGCTGAACGCCTCGGGCGAGCCGATTTCCGATCAATACCAGCTTGAAGAACTGCAAACCCTGATGACCCACGAACTGCAGTCACCCGGCAGCGAATCCTCACCGGTATCACGTCCGGCGCCCCGCCGCCTGCGTCAGTTCAAGGTCAAGACGCGGGTGGCATTCCATGACGATTCCACCGGTCAGCGTACCATCGTCGAGTTGTTCACGACCGACTACCCCGGTCTGCTGTCACGGGTCGGGCGAATATTTTTCAATAACGGTGTTCAGCTGCAGAACGCGAAAATCGCCACTTTTGGTTCGCAGGCGGAAGATTTCTTCTATGTCACGAACAAACAGGGTAAACCACTGACTCCGGCGCAGCGGGAAAGCCTGCGGAACGACCTGATCGAGGCGCTGGACGAGACAGACTAGGTCCTGTTGTGCGCGACGTCTTGCGCCTCAATCAGCTCGATACCGTTACCATCCGGGTCACGGCAGAAGATTGCCGGCCGACCGCTACGGCTGCGGGTAAAGGGCACAGCCGCCCGCTGCAGGCAGTCCTCGACAGCACCCAGGTCCGTTACCAGAAACGCACTGTGCCGGTCGCGCCCGGCGTGCGCGGGGCGACCGTTGACCGGGTCCGGGTTGGGCAGCTGCAGCAGGTGAATCTGCTGTGCGCCGACCTTCAGCCAGGCACCGTCGAAAGCCATCGGCGGGCGCGATTCATCGATTTCCAGGCCCAGCACGTCGACATAGAAATGCAGGGCACGGGTCAAATCGGCGACCAGCAGGCTGGTATGATGAATCTGTAAAAACCGGCTCATACGCTCTCCCCGACATGCGCCCGGGCGGCCAGGTAGGCCGCCACCAGGATCAGGCCGCCCCCTGTCCACTCCTGCGGCAATACCACTTCATCGGTCAACAGCAGCGAGGAAACCGCGCCGATAACCAGTTCAAACAGGAGTATTACCGCTGAACGGTGTACCGGCATGTGCGTCACACCGTAGATGACCGTTATCGTCATGATCATAAAGCCGAACCAGCCGAGCAGAACCACACTGATCCAGACCGCATGACCGACCTGCGGCACGGGATCACCGGACAGCAGTATCCAGACACCCGCTACCAGCGTTACGCCCAGCCAGTTGGCCGAGGCTTTGCCCGGCATGGACACCCCGTGCATTTTGCGCACCATTACATTGGCAAACGAGAATGCCAGGCCGGACGACACCGCCAGCCAGTCTGTCCGGTCGCGCGGCCAGGGCAGTCCTATCGACGGGTCCCACAACATGGTCACGGCGCCGACAACTGCTGCCACAAAGACCACCATACCCTGTCGCCCCGGCTTCTCTCCAAGCAGCGCCCATCCCAGTATCAGCGCCCACAGGGGAGACAGATAGAACAGCAACAGGACCCGGACGACCGTACCGTCGATCACTGCCAGCACAAACGCCACGTTGCACCAGCCCACGCTGATCGACATGAGCCCCAGTACCAGGCCATTCCCGCGCCAGTCCGGCACGCTGCGCCACAGCCAGGGAAGCCCCAGCAGCAGTGCGGCGCCGAAACTGCTGAAGGATGTCCACAAACCACCCACGCCCTCTACTTCCAGCAGCCGCAACGGGTACCACACCAGGCCCCACAGGCTCGCGGCCACCAGCAGGCTGAAAACAGGCAGTATTCTGTGATTGGAGCGGTCCATCAGTTTCCGTATACTTTCGCTTTTGTTTTTTGGCCTTAACCCTGATTCATGAACCCTGACCTGGCACGCCTGCAACCCTACCCGTTTGAACGCATGGCTGAATTACACGCCGGGGTGACGCCACCCGCCGGTTTGCCGGGTATCCGCCTGTCGATCGGTGAGCCAAAGCACCCGACACCGGCTTTTATCACAGAAGCCCTGATCGAGCACCTCCACGGGCTGTCACGTTATCCCGCAACACGCGGCAGCGAGGCACTGCGTGAAGCCATTGGCGCCTGGCTGAGCCGGCGCTTCAAGCTGCCTGCTGACGGCCTGGATCCCGCGCGCCACATACTCCCGGTTAATGGTACCCGCGAGGCCTTGTTCGCAATCGCCCAGTGCCTGGTTGACCGTAATCGCCAGCCGCTGGTCATGATGCCGAACCCTTTTTATCAGATCTACGAGGGCGCCGCATTACTGGCGGGTGCGGAGCCCTGTTTCATCAACGCGGGTCCGGACAATGATTACCTGCCGGACTTCGATGCGGTTACCGATGCGGAATGGCAACGTTGCCAGTTACTCTACCTGTGCTCGCCGGGCAACCCCAGCGGCCGTGTACTCGCTCTGCCGGTCCTGCAAGAATTGATCGGCCTGGCAGACCGGCATGATTTCGTGATTGTCGCGGACGAATGCTATTCGGAGATCTACCTTGACGAAGAGACACCGCCACCGGGACTCCTGCAGGCCGCCAGCGCCATGGGCAATGACAGTTTCAGGCGCTGCCTGGTATTTCACAGCCTGTCCAAGCGTTCCAATGTGCCCGGACTGCGATCCGGTTTCGTGGCCGGCGATGCCGATCTGATCGAACCGTTCTTCCGCTACCGCACCTACCACGGCTGCGCGATGCCGCCAGCCACCCAGGATGCCAGCCGTTGTGCCTGGGGCGACGAACGACACGTCAGTGAAAACCGGCGCTTATACCGGGAAAAGTTCAACGCCGTAACCGATATACTGGCGCCCGTGCTGGATTTCGAAACACCGCCGGCCGGTTTTTATCTGTGGCCGCGAACACCGATGGACGATGAGAAATTCTCGCGTCTGCTGCTGCAGGAGCAGAACGTCACCGTTCTGCCCGGCAAGTACCTCTCCCGCGATACGCGGACCGGGAACCCCGGCAGTGGACATGTCCGCCTGGCGCTGGTAGCGCCGCTGGACGAATGTATTGAAGCGGCGCGCCGAATTCGTGCCTTTGTGGAAAAATCAGGACCAGGAGAATGATATGAACGATTTACAGGCAACGATCGAAGAAGCCTTTGAGCGCCGTGCCGACATTACGCCGCGCAGTGTCGATACCCATGTGAAGGAAGCCACGCTGGAAGCGATCCGCATGCTCGATGCAGGCGAAGCGCGCGTTGCGGAGAAGCACGATGACGGCTGGGTGGTCAATGACTGGCTGAAAAAAGCCGTGCTGCTGTCGTTCCGTATCCAGGACAACGAGTTCATGAAAGGCGGATTCACCAATTACTACGACAAGGTCGCTTCCAAGTATGCCGACTACAATGCCCGCGAATTCCGTGCCGGCGGCGTACGCGTGGTACCCCCGGCGACCGCACGTTACGGCGCCTACATTTCTCCCGGGGTGGTCCTGATGCCGTCCTACGTCAACATCGGCGCCTACGTCGACAGTGGCACCATGGTGGACACCTGGGCCACGGTCGGGTCCTGTGCACAGATCGGTAAAAACGTGCACCTGTCCGGCGGTGTGGGCATCGGTGGCGTACTCGAACCGGTCCAGGCCGCGCCGACCATTATCGAGGACAACTGTTTTATCGGCGCGCGTTCGGAAGTTGTGGAAGGCGTCATTGTCGAAGCCGGCTCGGTCATCTCGATGGGGGTCTATATCGGCCAGAGCACGCGAATTTATGACCGGGAGAAAGATGAAATCACCTACGGCCGCATACCGGCGGGTTCGGTAGTGGTTTCGGGTAACCTGCCATCAAAAGACGGCAAGTACAGCCTGTATTGCGCGGTGATCGTGAAGAAAGTCGATGAAAAGACGCGCAGCAAGGTGGGTATCAATGAATTGCTGCGGGATATCTGAGTGCCGGCGCGGCAAGCAACCATGGTGACTCTATACGGTATCAAAAACTGCGACACCATGAAAAAAGCCATGCGCTGGCTGGATGAACATGGCATCGAGTATCGTTTTCACGATTATCGCCGGGACGGACTGGACAACGGGCAGCTCGAAGCCTGGGAGAAAGAACTCGGCTGGGAAGTCCTGCTGAACCGCCGCGGGATGCTGTGGCGCAAGCTCCCGCAGGTGGCACGTGACAATATCGACCGCCGTTCCGCCCTGCAGTGCATGCGCGACAACCCGGGGATCATCAAGCGGCCGCTGCTGGACCTGGGTGACCGGCGTGTCGTCGGCTTCAGGCCCGACGAGTACACGGATTTGTTCTGAACGCCCGTTAGCTGCGGCAGACCGGCTGCTTTATACCTACTGCCGGCGATTCAAACCAAGTACACTAGCCGCCATGTCCGCAACCCTGGAACTTGCCCGACAACTGATCAGCCGCGCATCCGTCACGCCGGAAGACGCCGGCTGCCAGAAACTGATGTGCGAACGCCTGGAGGCGATTGGCTTCCGGGTACAGGCGCTGCCCTACGCCGATGTCAGCAATTTCTGGGCCCGGCACGGTGACAGTGCCCCCCTGCTGGTCTTTGCCGGTCACACCGATGTCGTTCCTCCAGGCCCACGGGAACAATGGCAGTCCGACCCCTTTACACCGGAGATACGTGACGGCCTGCTCTATGGACGCGGTGCCGCCGACATGAAAGGTTCCCTGGCTGCGATGGTCACTGCCTGCGAGGCGTTTATCGCTGATCATCCAGACCACCAGGGCTCGATCGGTTTTTTGATCACCAGCGACGAGGAAGGTCCCTCGATCAACGGGACCGTCAAGGTCGTCGAACACCTGCGCTCGACCGGTGAGCAGATCGACATGTGCCTGGTCGGCGAACCTTCCAGCAGTGAACGACTGGGAGATGTCATCAAGAACGGCCGGCGCGGTTCACTCAATGGCAAACTGACCGTGAAGGGTAAACAGGGGCACGTTGCCTACCCCTACCTGGCGATCAACCCGATTCACCTGGCCGCACCCGCACTGGCGGAACTGGTGGCGATTGAATGGGACCAGGGGAATTCCTACTTCCCACCGACCAGTTTCCAGATTTCCAACCTTCAGGCGGGCACGGGGGCGGAGAATGTCGTGCCCGGTGAATTGCACCTGATGTTCAACCTGCGCTACTCCACGGAACTCGATGAGCAGGCCATCCGAACGCGCGTTCACGCCGTGCTGGACAAACACGCGCTGGATTACACCCTGGACTGGCGCCTGTCCGGTGAGCCGTTCCTGACACCGGCGGGCGAGCTGGTGGACGCCGCACGCGAGGCGATCCATGAAGTCACCGGCAGAGATACCCGCCTCTCAACCAGCGGTGGCACCTCGGACGGCCGTTTTATCGCGCCGACGGGCGCGCAAGTGCTGGAACTGGGGCCGCTGAACGGCACGATTCACCAGGTCAATGAATGTGTATCCACCGAGTCGCTGGACCAGCTTTCCGACATTTACCGGCGCATTCTGGAAAAACTGCTGGTCCAGGGTGGTACCCGCTAACCCGGGTTGAAAACAAGAGGATTGGAAATGCGATTCAGTACCGGACTCCTTTCTATCGTTGTCCTGTTACCCTGGTTCGGTGGCTGCAGCATGGGCCAGATCGTGGCACGCACGTCGGAATCCATCATGGACGGCAATATCGAGGCCATGAACCGCGAGACCGACCTGACTCTGGCCGCCACGGCTATTCCAGCCAATATCAAACTCGTCGAGGGCCTGATCGTCGAGGACCCGGGGAACGAAACCCTGCTGACCAATGCCGCACAGGCCTTTTACGGTTACGCCTTCGGCTTTGTCGAGCTCGAAGACCCGGCACGCGCCGACGCACTCTATGCACGCGGATTGCAACACGGCGTTCGCGCCCTGCGCAAACTCGGTTTCAAACCGGACCTGTCGCGCGCCAATCCGGACGAACTGGATGCCGCGCTGGGCAAACTCACCCGCGAGGCGGTGCCGGCACTGTTCTGGACTGCTTCCAACTGGGCCAAGCAGATTGACCTCGGCCGCACCGACCCGGCCCGTATTGCCCAGCTGGGCAGCGCCGAACGCCTGATGCACCGCGTGCGCGAACTCGAGCCGGACTTTTACTACGGCGGCGTTGACCTGTTCTATGGGGTGTACTACGGCGGCCGGGCGCCGATGCTGGGTGGCGACTATGCCCGCGCCGAGCAAAACTTTTCGGCAGCGCGCGCAGTCACAGAAGGAAAGCTGCTGATTGTCGACGTGCTGCAGGCGGAATACCTGGAACGTCAGCGGCTGGATGCCGACCGCTTTCACCGGCTCCTCAGCGCCGTCGTCGACAACCCGGTGGGGAGTTTTCCGGACATGGCGCTGGCCAATCAGATCGCCCGCAAGCGGGCGCGTGTACTGCTCGAAAAACAAGACGACTGGTTCTGAGGGAGAGCGCGAATGAACACAAGACTGCGGAGCATACTGGTGCTGGTGGCCATGCTGTTGCCACTGTGCAGCCAGGCCGCCGCAACCGAATACACGATCAAGTTCGCCACCCTGGCCCCGCCCGGCTCGACCTGGATGAACCTGTTGCAGGCCTGGGACACCGAACTGCGTGCCAGAAGCAACGACCGGATCGGGTTCAAATTCTACCCCGGCGGTGTCCAGGGTGACGAACCCGAAGTCCTGAAGAAAATGCGCTTCAAGCAGCTGCAGGGCGGCGCCTTTACCGGTTACGGCATAGGCCGTATCTATTCACCGGCACGTGTCATGGAACTACCCTTCCTGTTTCAGGACACCGGAGAAATCGATTATGTCCGTCAGCAGTTCATGCCGACGTTTGAAAAGGGATTTGCCGACAACGGCTATATCCTGCTCGGATGGATGGAGGTTGGTTTCGTCCACATGTTTTCCAAACAACCTATCCGTTCGCTGGAGGACATGAAATCACGCCGCGTCTGGTTATGGCAGGGAGACCCCATGGGCCAGGCGTTCTTCAACGCCAGTGGCATTTCGCCGGTTCCCCTGTCTATCGTCGATGTCTACACCAGCCTGTCCACCGGCCTGATCGACACGGTTTACGCGCCGCCGCTCGGTGCCATTGCCCTGCAGTGGTTCACCAAGACACCCTATGTCAGCAGTGTGCCCCTGACCAACGGCATGGGTGGACTCATCGTCAGCAAGGCTTACTATGACCGGCTCCCGGCCGACCTGCAGGCACTGCTGCGGGAAACCGGCCGCACCACCGGCGAAAAGCTGGTCGCCGCCACGCGCACTGACAACCGCAAAAGCATGGAAACCCTGCAACAGCGCGGTCTGGAACTCATCGAACCGGACGCCGGCATGAGTGAAGCGGTATTGCTGGATCTGCGCAACCGCGCAGCGGCCGACCTGATTAAAAGCGATTACATACCCGCCGCCGTCTTCGATGAAACCCGCCGCCTGCTTGAGCAATACCGCGGCGACCACACTGCTGCGGCGACTTTGGCAACCGATCAGTAAGCGCGCAAGCCCAGCCGTGTCGTTCCTGAAATCACTGCGCGAACTGCTGATTCAGCTGGAAACCTGGCTGGCGGCCGGCAGCCTGTTGCTGCTGTTGCTGCTGGCGTTGCTGCAGATCCTGACGCGAAATTTTTTTGATGCCGGGATCGCCGCAGCCGATACGCTTACCCGCTACCTGGTGTTGTATGTCACTTTTTTCGGCGCGGCGCTGGCGGTCGAGCGCAACCGGCATATCAAAATCGATGTCTGTTGCAGCTTTCTCTCACCGGCCACCCTGGCCCGTCTGTATCGTCCCCTGCGGGTACTGGCCGCCCTGGTCTGTGCCCTGCTTGCAGATGCCGCCGTCCGTTACTGGATCGATGAATGGCTGTATGCACCGGAACACGAACGCTGGCTGGTACTGGTCGGCCTGGTCATCCCGGTGGGTTTCTGCCTGTTGACCCTGCAGTTCATATTCGCCGCACTGTTCGGCCCGGACGACGCGTCATGCTGCCAGCCGTAGCCATCCTGGTACTGCTGGCCCTGTTCGGCCTGCCGTTGTTCACCGTCCTGGGCGCCGGCAGCCTGCTCTATGCCCAGCAGAGTGACCTCGATTCCGCCCTCCTGATTGTTGAGCTCAATCGACTGGCGACGTCTCCCAATCTCACCGCGATTCCCCTGTTCACTTTCGCCGGCGTGGTGCTGGCGGCCGGTGGTGCACCGCAACGCCTGATCCGCCTGTTCAACGCCCTGCTCGGCTGGCTGCCCGGTGGGCTGGCGGTAGTGGCCATCGCGGCCTGCGCCTTCTTCACATCGTTTTCCGGCGCTTCGGGTGTGACCATCCTTGCGCTGGGCGGCCTGCTCTACCCGGTTCTGACCAAGGTGCACTACCCGGACCGTTTCAACCTGGGCCTGCTGACGACTTCGGGATCGCTGGGACTGCTGTTCCCCCCCAGCCTGGCCATTCTGCTGTACGGTATTGTCTCCGGGGTGAACATCGATGATCTTTTCGTGGCCGGTATCGTGCCCGGCCTGGTACTGCTGTTCATGCTGGGCGTGTACGCGGCCATGACCGGCAAACACTTCAACATCAGCCACCACGCGTTCGCCTGGCACGTGGCCGGGCGCGCCGTGCGCGCCGCGCTCGGCGATATCCTGCTGCCGGTTCTGATCGTCGTCGGCATTTTCGGCGGCTTTGTCACCGTCAGCGAGGCCGCCGCCTGCACGGCATTGTACGTGTTGCTGCTCGAGACCCTGGTGCACAAATCCATTGTGCCCAGGCAACAACTGACCGACCTCCTGACCGACACCGCGGTCCTGGTCGGCAGCATCCTCATCATTCTTGGCGTCGCCATGGGGCTCACCAACCTGCTGATCGATGCCCAGTTGCCCATGCGCCTCCTCGCATGGATGCAGGAAAGCATCGATACACAATTCAAGTTTTTGATATTATTAAATATATTTCTTCTAGCGGTGGGCGCCATGATGGATATCTTCTCGGCCACGGTGGTCATCGTGCCCCTGCTGCTGCCGCTGGCGCAGCGGTTTGGCGTCGATCCCGTGCACCTCGGGATAATTTTCCTCGCCAACCTGGAAATCGGTTATTCCACGCCACCGGTCGGGATCAACCTGTTTATTGCCAGTCAGCGCTTCGAAAAACCGGTGTTGCGCCTGTTTCGGGCCACGCTACCCTTTCTGGGTATCATGCTGGTCTGGTTGCTGATCGTCACCTATCTTCCCGCACTTTCTCTGTGGTGGCGATAACGCCTGAATTCTCTTAATAAAATGGCAATGCCACCGCTAATATCCTATGGTACTCACAGGAATGAGTGAAATTCCCTCACGATGGTCGAAGCAGCACTCTATATTCTCACCGGTCTGACCCTCTACGGCGGTGGTCACCACCTGTATCTGGGGTTCAACCGGCCAACGGCGGTTCCGCACCTCCGCATGGGTGCGCTGTACCTGCTGCTGGCCGCCTTCGCCTTCAGCAGCGCGCTGACCCATCAGCAGCCGGACCTGGACACGTTGCTGCCCGAGGGCAAACTCGCCATCAGTCTCGGCATTATTCTCTGGGCAAGCCTTGTCTGGCACATTGCCTTCCGCACAGATTTCAAACCGCTGTTGCTGCTCGATGCCTTCACCGCCGCATGGGCCATCTTCCTGGTACGCAACCTCACCTCGCCCAACAGCCTGCTGTATGCGGATGTCACCCCGGTAAAGCAGACCCTGCTCTCCGGCGAGACCATCGGACAGCTGTTCACCGTGCTCAGCCCCTGGTGGACCGCCGTCGAACTGACCATGCTGGCTTCGCTGCTGTTCTGTTTTTACGCCTGTTATCGTGCCTACCGCCGAGGCCGGAAGGCGTTGGCGCTGGTAAATGTTACCGGTCTCGTCCTGCTTGGTCTGGTCACACTGTCCGATCATTTTGTGAGCGTCCAGCTTATCCAGGGCAGTTACCTGGCGCCGTTCGGTTTTTTACTGTTTCTGCTGCCCGGCAGCCTCTACCCATGGGTACGGGACTGGCGCCGGCAACACGGTCCCGCGCCGGCACCGATCTACAATCTGACCTACATGCCCGACCAGGCTTCCTTTCACACCGACGTGTCACAGCTGCACACGCCCCTGCGGGGAAAAACCGCCAAACCGCCAGTGGGGAAAACACCCGGGCCAAGCGGCGATCAAACCAGGGCAGGCGCGAGCGTGGCAGCCGCCGCGGGTAGCAGCGTATCCCGTACCGGATCATTGCACGAGGCGACCCGCGGTGAAAAAATCACCGTCACCGAAAATGTTCCCGACAAAGCAGCATCACTGGACAGGGAGACATTGCATACCATCAGCGACAACCTTATCGATATCGCCGTTTACGCCACCATGGCCCTGAATCGCTTCAAACGCGGCGATGCCAATCCCCAGACGCTGGCTTCCCTGTGCAAGAAAGTCCGTAGCCAGGCGATAAAAACCCGCCGCCTTGCCAGTCAGCTGGAGAATCCGGATCAGGGTGGTGAAAACCCGGACACCGGGAAGCCGGGCGCAAAGTTGAGCGGCAGCCGCGGCAACAGCGGTAAACCATAAATACATCGTTGCGCCATCCAGGCGGATGCAATTATTATCAGGGCACGATTAACCTGCTTGCCGGAGTCTCCATGAACAGCTCAGATCCCGATGCCGGCCTGATTTCGGTGCTCATGGAACGGTTTGAGAAGCAGCGCCTGCCACGTGCCCTGTCCTTGAAGGACAAGGTCGACGCCGGTGAATTGCTCAACGACCATGACCTTGCCTTTCTCGAAGAGGTCTTCGCCGACGCGACGAAAATCAAACCCCTGCTTGACCGTCACCCGGAATACCAGCCGCTGGCCGCGCGCATGCTGCACCTGTACAAGGAAATAACCAGCAAGGCGCTGGATAATCAGAAAGCGGGACCTTGACTCCGGGCGGGCATCCGGGGAAAAGACTTTATTTGCTAACTTCGGGCGCTTCGCTCAATTCCCTTACCGCGGCTTCAACCGCCCTGGCAACATCGTCTTCCAGTTCCCGGGCAATTTTCCCGGCGCGGCTGCCACCGGCGATGACACTTGGCCGTGCAAACAACACCCGCGTATTACCCGCCTGCTGCACCAGGGTGATGTGCAGGGGACACAGGGCCAGCATATCCGGGTCGGCGTTACTCACCTGGTTCGCGTACCAGCCGTTGCAGAACACCATGGCGCGAATGCCTTCCAGCTTGTTGCGATTGTAATCGTCGCCCCAGCGTTCGGCGAAATGACTCAGGTTGGCCTGGATATTCGGTTCGAAAACAACAAAAAAATTATTATCTTCCAGATTTTTATAAACAACCTTGTAGGTGGTTTCCATGTCCTTGTCGGTCGACCAGACCAACACGTTGGCCGGTTCGGCCCAGGCCTGGGTCAGCCAGACGCAGGCGATAATCCAGATTACAGCAGTTTTCATCAGCAGGATTCCTGTTCAATCAGCCGTCGACGGCCGGCCTAGCTTAGCGCTGACGGCACACCGGCTGCAAAATCGGTCGCTACCATAAGGGGGGTGGACAGCCGTTTACGGGCTTGTATTTTTCGTATATTAGAATAATATGTAATTGTAAATTGCTCGGCATTTTTGTTCGGATAACCGTATCGTTGAAGGACTTGGGGAACGGCATGACGAACCTTGTTGAAAAACTGCGCCTCGCCGAGCAGGCGGCAGAAGATATCTACTTCGCTAAAATCGACCGCGAATTGATCGCCGCGCTGCACCGGCCACCGCGGATTCCAAAAAACCATCCAGGCGAGGCAAGCCGCCGCCTCGACGCACGGGCCGGTGAGACCGGCGTCGCTTCCAACGACTCCGGGGACCGACAGGAATAGCGACGGTTTGAGTTGGTCGCCGCTTCGCTATAATACGGCCTGACAGTCGCCGGCCCGTTGAGCCGGCCTACCCCGAGAGGCATCGAATCATGCAGCCGTCCAGCTTGTTGCTTGGCGCCAATCCCGACAGCAAGCCGGTCAGCCTGCTTCCCGGCATGGCGAACCGTCATGGCCTGATTGCCGGCGCCACCGGTACCGGGAAAACCGTTACCCTGCAGGTGCTCGCCGAGCATTTTTCGGATCTGGGCGTGCCGGTATTCACGGCCGACGTGAAAGGCGACCTTTCCGGCCTCGCGGCTGAAGGCAGGCCGCACCCGAAAATTGACGAACGCGTTGCCAGAATAAACATCCCCGACTTCCGCCTGCAGGCCAGCCCGGTGGTATTCTGGGACGTGTTTGCACAAAGCGGCCACCCGGTCCGCACCACCCTGTCGGAAATGGGTCCGGTCCTGCTGTCCAACCTGCTCGATCTTAATGAGACGCAGGAGGGTATCCTGCATATCGCCTTCTCCATGGCCGACGACGAAGGGCTGTTGCTGCTGGACCTGAAGGATCTGCGCGCCCTGCTCACCTGGATGTCCGATAACAGCAAGCGGGTCAAGGCCAGCTACGGCAATGTCTCGGCGTCCAGTATCGGCGCCATTCAGCGCCGCCTGCACGTCCTGGCGGAGGCCGGCGGGGACCGCTTCTTCGGCGAACCGGGTCTGGAAATAACCGACCTGATGCGCACCGATTTGTCCGGCCGGGGCATCATCAATATCCTGGACGGCAAGCAGCTGATGATGAATCCGCGCATTTATGCGACCTTTTTACTCTGGCTGCTATCCGAATTATTCGAAGAACTGGAGGAAGTCGGCGATCCGGAGAAACCACGCCTGGTATTTTTCTTCGACGAAGCCCACCTGCTGTTCGACGGCGCGCCCCGGGCTTTGCTGGACCGTATCGAACAGGTCGTGCGCCTGATCCGTTCCAAGGGAGTGGGTGTCTATTTCGTCACCCAGAATCCGGCCGATATCCCCAACGACGTACTGGGACAACTCGGTAACCGCATTCAACACGCCCTGCGTGCCTATACGCCGAAAGACCAGAAGGCCATCAGAATCGCCGCCGAGTCATTCCGGCCGAACCCGGCACTGGATACCCGGCGGGCGATCACGGAAATGGGTGTGGGCGTGGCCCTGGTTTCGGTGCTGGATGAAAAAGGCAGACCGACACCGGTCGAAAAAACACTGATATGCCCACCGCATTCGCGAATCGGGCCGTTGAACGACGAGGAGCGGCAATTGTGCCTGCAGCGTTCCCCGGTCACGGGCAAGTACGA
>CBEUNK010000015.1:0-33686 GCA_965544455.1 uncultured Thiogranum sp. | reverse complement strand
ATGTCGCGGATCAGACGGCTCCCCAGGCCGCGCCGTTGTAACGCAGGATGCACTGTGACCCGCATGATGCGGCCGCCACGCAGGGTCGGCGCGTCTTCCAGACCCTGGTGCGCCGCCAGCGTCTCCGCCAGCAGGTGACCGTGCGGACGCGTGGTACCGGCCCAGATGGCGCGCGCCGTTACCGCGTCGAATCCACCCTCGGTGGCGACCAGCGCCGTGGCCGCCACGTGGCCGGCAGCACGCAGCACATAGACAGCCAGGTTGGGCCCGTCGAGCAGGTGACGCAGGTCCAGCGGCCGGGTACGGTAATGCGCCTGGACGAGCAGACCGAACAACTCGGACAGGGTCTGTTCGTCGTCGACCAGGGCATCACGATCGAGTTCCACCAGTTCAAACCCATCGGCAGCAGTGTCATTGCGAAAGCAGCTGCCGTCCGCCGGCTCGGCATCCAGTGCCAGCATTCGGAACACCAGTTGTTCCAGCGGATCGTTTACCGCCCAGCGGATCGGCGTGACCAGTTCCAATGCTTTCCAGCTGTTTGTGTGCCGGTCCAGCAGGTTCGAGAAGCGTAGCGCGAACCCCCGCCCGGTACCCTCGTAGCCGTGTACCGTGGTGGCAAAGGCAATGCGGGGATAACGTTTCAACAGCCTTTCCAGCAGCTGTGTCGGTATCGCAGCGGCTTCGTCCACCAACAGCAGGTCAGCGTCGACCGGTTGGTGCACCAGTTCGTCGGGTGGCAGAAAGCACAGCTGCTTGCCGGCCCCTGGCCGCAGCCGTTCAGCGTGTTCGAATACCGCCGCTACCGCCTCACGCCGTGGGGCGGTGATCACAATCTTCTGTTTCCCCCGGCCGAACAGATCGGCCGCGGCAATGCCGAATGCCGCGGACTTGCCACGGCCTCGGTCGGAGGTCAGCACCACCGGCCGGCGCCGGTGCCCGGTCGCCACCCGGACCAGGGCGTCGACCGCCCGCTGCTGGTCTTCGGTCCGGCATACACCGGCAGGCGGCAGGTCACCGGGTGTCGCAGCCGCCTCGGTCGGCACCGCAGGCAGGCGAGTCACTTCACCCTGTTCACAGACAAACAATGTGTCATCCCGGCGTATCAGATTCACCAGGCGGCGTAAAAAACGGCCACTGACTTCGTCCGGGGGAAACGGTGCCACGGTAATGCGTGCATGCTGGGGATCAGGAAACGCCGCCCACTCATCCAGTGGCGGCGTGAGCAGCAGGAGTAATCCACCCGCCCGAATGCAACCGCTCAGCGCGCCGAAGGCATCCGGATCGAAGCCCGACCAGGCATCGAATACCAGCGCATCGAATTCCCGCCCCAGGAGCCGGAAGGCGGCCTGGCCCTGTACCGCGTTCTGCGCCGGTGGCGCCTGGTCGCTGAACCAGCAGACATCACCGAAACCCAGTGCGTCACAGATCCGCTGCGCCAGCCGGCTGTGGTCTGCCCGGTCACCCGCCAGCACCAGCGCGACCCGCTGCCGCCGGGCCGCTGCCGCACCTGCGGCCCGGCACAGTCTGCCGACCACCGCCTCCGGCGAATGGCGGTCGGCGGTTACCGGCGGCATGTCCTGGCTACCGGACAGCAGTGCCTCCGGTCAGGGCACGGGCTGGACGGCGACATTCCCCGCTTCGTAGATAAGGGTATCGGCCTGCAGACAGCCATCGATACCGGCGTCACCGAACGCATCCGCCATCTGGCCCACCGCGAGGTCGGCAGCCGTCTTTGGTTCAAAATTGATACTGTCGTCATTGCCCAGGCTGGTCTCGAACACGCGGGTCGACGTATCGATGGTAACACAGCGGTCTCCCACGTCAGACTGCAGGATGAGGCTGCCGTGGTCCGGGGCGATACTGCTGATATCGCCGCTGAGCTGGGTCGCCCGCACGTCGACATCCAGAACGATCAAGGCCGCTTTCAGTTCGTCGGCCGTGGTATCAAGCACCCCGTCGACCTTGCCCGGCACACCGTCCTGGATCGCCGAATCGGGTAACAGCCGCCCGGCCCGCGAAAAGATTTTGGTCCCGGTCTGCAGCAGGGTCGGGACCGGGGCGGCAAACAGGATGCCCTGCCCCGGATCCACCTCGAGGTCGAACCAGCTGCCGCGAGTCGCGTCGACGATGACGGCCGAGCGGGCGATGCCGCTCAGCTGCTCGAAGTCACCCTGCCATACCACTTCGGCCAGCAGGACCGGTTGCCCGCGGTCATAGTCGTCGCTTGCATCGCGCTCGTCATCGTCCCGCTCGATCATCAGCGTCCCGTCGCGGAAACGGAAACGGCCCACCGCGGTCACCCGGTCACCGTTTGCCAGACTGTCGAAACCCGCCGGATCACCATTGATATCGAAGAACGAAGTATCCGGGCCGGTTTCGATCTGCACGCAGGGCGGCCTGGTGTCGAGCCGCTCCCTGATCAGTGGCCGGATGGCGGTCAGGCACAGGTCGAATTCACCGGCCAGCGGATCCAGCCCCGCCACCGTTCCCTGCAGCCTGACCAGCCGGGTGCCGAAACGGTCCTGGATGACGTTAACGAACACCACGGGGCGGAACTGGTACTTCTCGCCGGCACCCGTGCGCACGACGTGGATGGATTTTTCGGCATCCATGTCCAGTTGGACCAGCAGGGTTTCACCCGCCAGCACACCGAACCCGCCACGCGGATTAAGATCGAGCTTGCCGTTGCCGGGCAATTGCGGGTACGCCTTGCCACCGTCCTTCTTCACCAGTTCGATACGGGTCAGGGTCAGGCGAATCTTGCTGTAATAGCCGGCGGGCACATCGGCGACCGAAAACAGTTCGGTGGCATCCGCCAGGGTCAGCAGGTCAAAGGTCCGGTTGCCGCTGAACACGGTGACCCGCCCGCTATCGGACAGCAGTTCAATCCGGGTCACGGTGAGATTGACGGCGTCGAAGTCATCTGTTGGACCGTCGGTCACCAGCAGTGCCACGGTGCCGGTACCGGCAGGCGCGACCGTGCTCCCCCCGCCACCGCCACAGGCAGCCAGGCACAGGGTAAGGATCAGCATCAGGAGGTATTCAATCGTTCTCGTCGGTGTTTTCATCGGGCGCTCCTCATCGTTTTTCTACGCCGGAAAAACGGGCCGGCGTTTTTTACCAGTATATGCGATGTGGGAAAAAGAGACCGAAAAGATCCCGCCCGGCGGCAACCGTCGCCGGGAGAACTACGAATATAACTATGGAATTAAAAGTGTTAAGTACAAATTCCAGATAAAGCTTTAACTGGCATTATCGACTGCCATCTTTACCTGCGCTTTTTCTGCACCGCGTGCAGGGCCCGTTCGTGCACCGCCAGCGCGGCCTCGTGAACGCTCTCCGACAGGCTCGGGTGGGCAAAGGCCGTCATGGCCAGGTCCTCGGCCGAGCCACCCAGCTGCATGGCGATCACCGCCTCGGCAATCAGTTCCGAGCACTGCGGGCCGATCATGTGCGCACCGAGCAGGCGGTCGGTATCACGGTCCGCCAGCAGCTTGATGAAGCCTTCGCTGTCACCCAGCGCGCGGGCGCGCCCCGAGGCGGAAAAAGGAAACATCCCGCTGCGGCAATCGATACCCGCCGCCTTGAGTTCCTCTTCCGTACGCCCGACCCAGGCCACTTCCGGCGCGGTATAGATCACCGACGGCACGGTGTGGTAATCGATCCGCGCCGCGTGTCCGGCGATCAGTTCTGCCACCATGACGCCTTCCTCGGAACCCTTGTGAGCCAGCATGGGACCGCGTACGGCATCGCCGATTGCATAGACTTCCGGCAAGTTGGTATGACACTGGTCATCCACGTGAATCACACCCCACTCGTCCAGCAGCAGGCTGGCCTCTTCGGACGCCAGCCCCTCGGTATTGGGTCGCCGCCCGACCGCGACAATCAGCTTGTCGAACTCGGCGTTCTGTTCGCCCCCGGCGTTCTGGTAGCGGATATGGACCTGCCCTTGCTTTACCCGGCTGGCGGTCACCCGACTGTCCAGCTGAATATCCAGGCCCTGGCGCGTAAAAACACGTTGCGCCAGCCTGGCCACCTGCCGGTCGGCAAACGGCAGGAACGTGTCCTGCGCCTCCAGCAGGGTGACACTGTCGGCACCCAGGCGCCGCCAGACACTGCCCAGTTCCAGGCCGATGACGCCGGCACCGATGATGCCCAGGCGTTCGGGCACGGCGTCGAATGCCAGTGCGCCACTTGAATCCACCACGTGGTCATGATCCAGGGGCACCGGCTCGAGCTGGACCGGCTCCGAACCCGGCGCCAGTATGACGTGCCCGGCATCGAGTTCACGGCTTTTACCCGCCAGGTCGGTCACGCGCACGCGCTTGTTGGCCAGCAACTGGCCCCGGCCCTGAAACCAGGTCACCTTGTTGGCCTTGAATAACTGTTCAATCCCCTGGGTCAGTTCCCGCACCACGCGCCGCTTGCGGCTCTGCATGCGTTCGAGGTCAAGCCTGACGCCATCGACATCAATGCCGTGGTCGGCGAAATCCTGTTGCACCTGGATATAACGCTCCGACGATTCCAGCAGGACCTTGGACGGGATACAGCCGACATTCAGACAGGTACCGCCGAGCACCGGTTCACCGGCCTCGTTCAGCCATTCATCGATACAGGCCGTGTCCAGCCCCAGCTGCGCGCAGCGGATGGCGGCCACATAGCCGGCCGGACCGGCGCCGATGACGACAACATCAAATTGCTTTTTCATAACCATTCAGACACCCAGCAGCAGCCGCGCCGGGTCTTCCAGTGTTTCCTTGACTGTTACCAGGAACTGCACGGCCTCGCGACCGTCCACCAGGCGGTGATCGTACGACAGGGCAAGGTTCATCATGGGCCTGATCACGACCTGGCCGTTTTCCGCCACCGGTCGCTCCTTGATACTGTGCATACCCAGGATACCGGACTGGGGCGGATTCAGGATAGGTGTCGACAGCAACGAGCCGAATACGCCACCGTTGGTGATGGAAAACGTCCCGCCGGTGATGTCGTCCATGCTCAAGGTGCCTTCCCGCGCCTTGTCGACAAACTCGCTGATACGCCGTTCGATATCAGCCATCGACAGCTGGTCGGCATCGCGCAATATCGGCACCACCAGCCCGCGTGGCGACGAGACGGCAATACCGATGTCGAAAAAGCCATGGTAGACGATATCCTTGCCGTCGATGGATGCGTTCAGCTCGGGAAAGCGCCGCAGCCCCTCGATAACGGCCTTGACAAAAAACGACATGAAACCAAGCTTGACCTGGTGGGTTTTCTCGAATGCATCCCGATAGCGCCGGCGCAGGTCCATCACCGGCTGCATGTTCACTTCGTTGAAAGTCGTGAGTATGGCCGCGTTCTGTTGTGCCTCCAGCAGACGCTCGGCGATTCGTGCACGCAGGCGACTCATGGGTACGCGCTTCTCGCTGCGTGCTTCCAGGTCGGGGCCTGCCGGTGAAGGCGTCTCGGGTTTGGCCACCTGCGGTGCCGCAGGTGGTGTTGCTTCACGTGCCGCCAGTACCTTCAATACGTCTTCCTTGAGGATACGGTTGCCGCTGCCACTGCCTTCGATAGCGTTGATATCCAGCCTGTTCTCTTCGATCAGCCGCTGGGCGGACGGTGTGGCGAAAGGCGCCTTTTGTTCCGTCGTGGCAACCGCTGCGGCGGGGGTAGCCGGCGTGGCTGCCTGGTCGGCGGGCGCCGCCGCGCCGTTCTTGCGCAAGCGGCCGATCACCTGGCCGGACACGACCACGGTACCCTCCGGTTCGGTGATTTCCTCCAGCACACCATCCTCGGGTGCCGGCACCTCGAACACGACCTTGTCGGTTTCGATGTCGACCAGCGTTTCATCGCGTTTTACCGCGTCGCCGGGCTTTTTGTTCCAGTTCAGAATCGTGCCATCGCTGACGGATTCGGGAAAACCGGGCACCTTGAGCTCAATGGACATAATGTCTCCCTTTCACAATCACTCCGCCTCCTTCTCCAGGCCGAGGGCCTGATCAACCAGCGCATGCTGTTGTTTCAGGTGCAGCCAGGCATAGCCGGCGGCCGGCGCCGCCGAGAATGGCCGGCCGGCGTATGCCAGCCGCTCCGGCTGAGCCACTACCGCGCGCAGGTGGTGCTGGATGGCAAACCAGGCCCCCTGGTTCTGCGGTTCTTCCTGGCACCAGATAATCTCGGTCGCATTCGGATAACCCGCCAGCAGACTGCGCACCTGCCCCTTGGGGAAGGGATACAGGCGCTCGATACGGATAATCGCCACGTGCTCGATCGATTCCTTGCGGCGCTTTTCCAGTAAATCGTAGTACACCTTGCCACTGCATAACACCACGCGACTGACCCCGGCAGCATCCAGCGCATCAATTTCCGGTATCACCGGCTGAAACTCGCCCTGGCTCAGGTCTTCCAGTGAACTCACCGCGAGGCGGTGACGCAACAGGCTCTTGGGCGTCATCACGATCAGCGGTTTGCGGCACTCCAGCAGTTGCTGGCGACGCAGCAGGTGAAAGATCTGCGCGGGCGTGGTCGGCACACTCACCTGCATATTGTGTTGTGCACACAGCTGCAGGTAGCGTTCCAGCCGCGCCGAGGAATGTTCCGGACCCTGCCCTTCCATACCGTGCGGCAACAGCATCACCAGGCCGCACAGGCGGTTCCACTTCTGTTCCCCGGCACTGATGAACTGGTCGATCACCACCTGGGCGTTATTGGCGAAATCCCCGAACTGGGCTTCCCAGATAACCAGGGTGTTCGGGTCGGTTGTCGCGTAGCCGTATTCGAACGCCAGCACCGCCTCTTCCGACAACAGCGAATTGATGACCAGAAAGTTGGCCTGGTCGTCGGCGATATTACGCAGCGGCACGTACATGGAACCGTCCCGCTGGCAATGCAGCACCGCGTGGCGGTGAAAGAAGGTGCCGCGGCCGCAGTCCTGACCGGACAGGCGCACGCCCTGCCCCTCGGTCACCAACGATGCGTAAGCCATGGTTTCGGCAAAACCCCAGTCGATCGGCAGCGCACCGGCGGCCATTTTACGGCGGTTATCCATGATCTTGCCGACGTTGCCGTTCAACTGGAAGCCCTCGGGCAACCGGTTGAGGCGCTCCCACAGTTGCTTGATGCGTTCCAGCGAAATGGCTGTTTCCAGGAAGGCTGTACAGGCCTGTGCCAGGAAAGGCGCCCAGTCAACGGCGTAGGGATAATTGGCCTCTTCCCTGGATACCAGGGCATCGACAACCGATTCGCCGGCATCCAGGCGCGCGCGGTAATCGTCCATGAACCCGTGCGGCTGCTGTTCCTCGCAGACGTTTTCCGCCACCAGTTTTTCGGCGTACAGGGCGCGCGTGGTCAGCCGGTCCCTGATCGCCTGATACATGACCGGCTGGGTCGCGGTGGGCTCATCCGCCTCACTGTGACCGTGGCGTCGGTAGCAGACCATGTCAACCACCACGTCCTTGTGGAACGTCATGCGGTAATCGAGCGCCAGCTGCGTCACCTGCACCACCGCCTCCGGGTCGTCGCCGTTGACGTGAAAGATCGGCGCGTCGACCATTTTGGCGATATCGGTGCAGTACTCACTGGAGCGCGCATCGCGCTGGTGGCTGGTGGTAAAGCCGATCTGGTTATTGACCACCACGTGTACCGTCCCCTTGGTGGAGAAGCCGCTCGACTGGGACATATTGATGGTTTCCATCACCACGCCCTGACCGGCAAACGCCGCGTCACCGTGAATCAGGATGGGCACCACGCGGTTGCCGGCTTCGTCGCCGCTGCGCTGCTGCCGGGCGCGGGCGGAACCTTCGACCACGGGGTCGACAATCTCCAGGTGGGAGGGGTTGAACGCCAGGTTGACGTGCACCAGTCCCTTGTCCGTTTTCAGATCTGAAGAGAAGCCCTGGTGATACTTGACGTCGCCCGACCCATTACTGGTCTGACCGGCTGTGCCTTCGAATTCCTGGAACAGTTCCGCCGGGGTCTTGCCAACGATGTTGATCAGCACGTTCAGGCGGCCGCGGTGGGCCATACCAATGACCAGTTCCTTCACGTCGTGGCTGCCGGCACGCTGGACGAGTTCATCCAGCAGGGGAATCAGGCTGTCGCCACCTTCCAGCGAGAAACGTTTCTGGCCGACATAGCGGGTATGCAGGTAGCGCTCCAGGCCTTCCGCCGCGGTAAGACGCTGGAGAATATGGAGACGCGCCTGGTCGCTGAATGCCGGGTGTCCGCCAACGCGCTCCAGGCGCTGCTGTATCCAGCGTTTCTCCGGCGTCTCGGTGATGTGCATGTACTCGGCACCGATAGTGCCGCAGTAGGTTGCGCGCAGGTGTTCGATTACGGCGCGCAGCGTGGCCCGGTTTCCGGCCTGATCGGCAGCAGCCGCGTAATCTCCACCGGGCAGAGGCAAGGTCAGTGAACCGACTTCGAACTCGCTGTCGAGGTCAGCCTCGCTGAGCCCGTGCTCTTCCAGCTGCAGCTCGGCGAGACCCGGGCAGACGCGCAACTGCAGAGGATCGATATCCGCTACCTGATGGCCACGGAAGCGATAGGCATTGATCAGCTGGAGAACGCGGACCTGCTTGTGCTCGTGCTCCAGACCAACAGCGGGTGCGGCGGCCGGTAGTCGTACGCCGGGTTGGCGGGTTACCAGCCGCATGGCGTCGCGGACCGCTGAATGCCGGACTTCGGCAGCCTGGCCCTTGACCCGCGGCAGGGTATCAAAAAAGGCACGCCAGTTGTCGGCCACCGAGGCGGGGTCCGCCAGGTATTGCTCGTACAGGGCTTCCAGATACCCGGCATTCTCGCCGCCCAGCTGCGAGCTGTCCCAGAGTTCGTGCAAGCTTTTTTGCCGGGTGAAGTCGTCCATTCTCTCTACCTTTGCCTTAATAATAGGCAAATGTTGCGCCAACTCCACTGCTTATGAGCAATTGCTGAGGCATTTTCCATAAAAATGCCACGAGCGACAATCCGGCGACCACAATAGCAGGTCAGGGCCGGACTCAATATTGGCGCTTTCGCTATCTTTGACCGTAGACTTGACGGGTTTTCGTCAGAGTTAGCACCAGCACATGGCCTGTGCCCATTTCAGATTTTACGCGGAGCTGAACGATTTCCTGCCACCCGCACGACGCCGGGTGGTATTCAGGCACTGCTTTGAACGCCGTGCCTCGGTCAAGGACATGATCGAATCTTTCGGCGTACCCCACCCCGAAATCGAACTCATCCTGGTCAACGGTAAATCGGTCGATTTCAGCTACATTGTGGCGGACGGGGATCACATCAGCGTCTACCCGGTATTCGAACGGCTCGACGTTTCGCCGTTGATACGCCTGCGCGAACGACCGTTGCGCGATCCGCACTTTGTCGTCGACGCCAACCTGGGCCGGCTGGCCCGCTACCTGCGCCTGCTGGGGTTCGACTGCCTGTACCGTAACAGCTATTCGGACGGCGAGGTCGCCCGCATCAGCCAGCAACAGGGGCGTATCGTCCTCACCCGCGACCGCCGCCTGCTGCAGCGCAAGATCATCAGTCATGGCCTGTTTGTACGCGCGACAGAACCGCGGCAACAGGTCCGCGAGGTCATGCAGCGTCTCGATCTCTACACGCTGAGCCGGCCGTTCAGCCGTTGCGCCCGTTGCAACGGTAAGCTGGAACCCGTGGACAAGCCGGCGATCACGCAACAACTGCAGCCCAAGACCCGGCTTTATTACGATGACTTCCTGCGCTGCAGCCAGTGCGGGCAGCTGTACTGGCAGGGCAGCCACCATCAACGTTCCCGGAAGCTGGTAGAATACTTTCTGCAGAAACCTGATGCATAATGGTCTTTTTTCGTAACATGGCGCCAACGCAGGGAACCGGGAGAGCAGGCAGTTGAACAAGGCGGAAGTCACCATTCGCGGCCTGCTGGAACTGGCCGGTATCGAGATCAACGGCAGCCATGGCTATGATGTCCGGGTCAATGACCCTGCCTTCTACCAGCGCCTGCTGAGCGGCGGCGCGCTGGGCCTCGGTGAAACCTACATGGATGGCCTGTGGGACTGCGAGGCACTCGATGTCCTGATTTACAAGTTGCTGCGGGCTGACCTGGAACACAGCATCTCGCCCCTGAAGCTGGTGTGGCCGGTGCTCTGGTCCAAGCTGGTCAACCTGCAGAGCAAGGACCGCGCCTTCAACATCGGCGAGCGTCACTACGATATCGGTAATGACCTGTATGAGCGCATGCTCGATCCACGCATGACCTACACCTGCGGCTACTGGAAGATCGCCGATAACCTGGACGACGCCCAGGAAGCCAAACTCGACCTGGTATGCCGCAAAATCGGCCTGCAGGCCGGCATGCGGGTTCTCGATATCGGCTGTGGCTGGGGCAGCTTCGCGGGTTTCGCCGCGGCGCGCTACGACGTCGAGGTCGTCGGGGTAACGGTATCCCGGGAGCAGATTGCGCTGGGCCAGGCACGTTACCGGGATCTCAACGTCGACCTGCGTTTCCAGGATTACCGCGACGTGAAAGACACCTTCGACCGGGTTGTTTCCCTGGGCATGTTCGAGCACGTCGGCCCCAGGAACTACCGCACCTATATGCAGGCGGTGAAAAATTGCCTGGCGGAGGACGGCCTGTTCCTGCTGCACACCATCGGCACCAACACCACCAAAACGGACGTCGACCCCTGGACCGACAAGTATATTTTTCCCGGCGGCGTGCTGCCGGTCGCGGAACAGATCGACAAGGCCGCGTCCGGCCTGTTCATTATGGAAGACTGGCACAATTTCGGCGCCGACTACGACCCTACCCTGATGGCCTGGATGGCCAATGTCGATAGCCACCGCGAGGAACTCCGCGGTCTGGGCTACGACGACCGTTTCTACCGTATGTGGCGCTATTTCCTGCTGTCATCCGCCGGCTCGGCACGCGCGCGCCGTAACCAGTTATGGCAGATCGTCTACAGCAGGCACGGTCTTGATGGGGGTTACCATTCCATTCGTTAGGAGCACAAAATGATGAAACTGATCTGGAATCTGCTGGCACTGCTCGGCCTGGCGGTTGTCGTACTGCTGATAGCCGCGGGGATAAACGTCGGACCCTCGGTCACCAACCTGGCCAAGTTCGACCCCGAGGCACCGAGAACCTATGCCGAAATCGGCAAGGCACTGCTGCAGACCGGCAGCGGGCCGGAAGCCACCGTGTGGAAGGTCCCTGTCGCGGAAGGCCTGAAGCCGGAAGAAGTCGAGGAAACCATGCGTTTCGTCGCCAATGAACACAACATCAAGAATGTCGGCGAGTTACCCCTCTACAAGGAAGTGGAGGCCATGAGCGGCAAGCCCTTCCGCTTCATCAAGGTCTACATGTTCTGCAATGCGCTGACCGCTTCGCGCATGCTGGGTGTCAGCGACGCGTTTTCCGCCTACCTGCCCTGCCGTATCAGCATGGTGGAAGACCCGCAGGGCAAACTCTGGCTCTACACCCTCAACATGGACCTGATGATTTACGGGGGCAAGACACTGCCGCCGGAAATGAAAAAAGAGGCCATCGGCGTCAAGGAAACCATCCTCGATATCATGCACCGTGGCGCCACGGGCGAATTCTAGGGCCTGTTAACACTAAGCGAATAGGCTCTGGTTGCGGCGCCGGCTCAGCCGCTATGCGCGCGCAAGCCCAGCGGGTCGTCGGGGTCAACACCCTCCATGAAGGGAATACGGCGGTCACTGTGGGTTACCTGGTAGACGGTGCCCATCCAGTTGCCGACCACTGCCTCCGCGGTATCGTGCCAGGTGTTGTCCAGGTGATCGACGAGCAGCGCTTCGGGGAATGCGGGTATCTCGCCGCCCGCCGCCAGCGCCGCATCGAGCCGCAGGCGGTATTCGTCCAGCAGCGCCTGCTCGCGGACACTGAAGTAGTTCCGCGGATAGGGCGGATAGCCCTGGCGCGAACCCGAGGCGTATAACATCACCTCACGCTTGTATTCCTTCAGCAGCGAGATGGTGTCGTATTCCGGATGGCCCTGAAAGAACACCACGCGCAGGCCATCTTCGCTGGTCGCAAGATGCACACCGATGTCATCGCTTTCCGCCAGGACACGCAGGCCAGCGGCATCGAACTGCTCGCGGGTAACAGCATTCCAACGCGAGTGTGGCACGTCGAAACGGGTGTTCACATCGTTGACCAGCGGGTGTATCCGGTCGACCACCCGGTGCGGGAACACTCCCCAGATCTTTTCCGCCTGCGGTATACGGTGCTGCCCGTAACGAAACTGCAGCATGGCGTGCGTCGCCAGGCAGGAACACAGGGTTGAGGTGACATTCTCCGTCGCCCAGTCAATGACATCGATCAACGGCGCCCAGAAGGGCTGGTTGGCCAGTTCCGGCCCGATGACATTGGCGCCGGTCACAATCAGCGCATCCAGCCCATCGTCCTTCACCTTTTCATAGGATTCGTAATACTGCTCGATGTACGCCTGCGCCTCGTTGCTGCGCGGCAGCTGCGGCAGCGTGAACGGGTGCACGTAGAATTGCGCAATCGGGTTGCTCTCGCCGACCAGGCGGAAGAACTGGCGCTCGGTGGCCGCCAGCGCCGCGTCCGGCATCATGTTCAGCAGGCCGATATGCAGTTCGCGGATATCCTGCTGCGCGGCGCGGTTGGGCGGCAGCACACGGATACCCTCGGCGCGCAGGCGGTCGAAGGCAGGCAGGTTATTGTGAGCGACGAGGGGCATGGGCGGTTTCGTTCAGCGGCGGTTGGTGCGATCAATGACCGTTTCCAGCAAGGCCAGAAAATCCGCCTCGTCCCGCACCTGCGAGACTTCCTGAGAAGTCACAGTATAACCGTGTGGCCCGGCAATAGCCTCGTAGCGCGGAATCCGTGAATGGAACAGGCGCGGGAATACCCAGCGGGTGAAATCGTCCGGGTCCATTTCCGCCGCATAACCGAGCCCCTTCTCCTGCAGGTAGACCTGCAGTTGTTCGTTGAGGAACTCCGGCCGGTAATACAGGGGCTTGGGGTCACTCTGGGCGCGTTCGATCAGTTTCTGTTCCTCGTCCCTGTCCGTCACCTGGATATAGAGGATCAGCGTATGCCTGGCCAGCAGTTCGATAACCGCCGGCTCGTCGAGTTCACACAGGCTACCGCCGACGTCATTGACGAAATGCCGGTAACCGTAGATTTCCCGGGCCTTGCGGATGAATTCCGGCACATCCTGCATGGCAGCGATTTCCGCGTCGCGATACCGCGCCTGGCGGCGGGAGAATTCCTCCAGTCCCACGCCACCCAGCTCCGGGTTGCCAAGCTTGCCGACAAAACTCAGTACCGGCCCAAGGTCATCGACCTTGATGTTGTTGCGAATATAAATCCAGTCGCGGCGCAGCAGGTCGCGCAGAAACGGCACCTGCATGGCCTGCTGCTTGATCAGGTCGAGAATCGGTTCGTCCAGGTAGCGGGTGCCGATACGATAATCACCCGAATAGTGGAACCAGTGGTGCCCGCACAGCAATGATGACAGGTAGGTTTTACCCACGCCGGACATGCCCAGAAGGGTGACTTTCTTGTTTTTCCAGTCACGAAATTCGTCGATACTGAATTTCACGGCACGCGCTCCACAGACCATAAAAGCAGTTGATTATGCAGGATATAATCATCGCCGGGAACCATCCGGAGCGAAATTCACCGCCAATGCCCGGAAAACAGGGGATTTCCACTGTTCCCGGCTTTCCTGTATGGTGGCTGGCTGTTTATTACTATTGGACACGCACCGAGGACCGCACATGCAAATTGAAGCCCGCAAAGTCGTCACCCTGAATTACACCCTGACTGATAACGAGGGCAATGTCATCGATCAGTCCAATGACAGCAGCTTCGCCTATCTGCATGGCGCCAATAACATTATTCCCGGCCTGGAAAATGCCCTTGCCGGCAAATCGGCCGGTGATGCCCTCGACGTCTCGGTCAATCCGGAGGAAGGGTATGGCGAACGCGATCCGGAAAAGACCCAGGCAGTACCGCGCAACATGTTCCCGGAAGATGCCGAGATCGAAATCGGTATGCAGTTCCATGCCCAGGGTCCCGGTGGTGAAACGCTGGTCGTAACCGTTGCCCAGGTCGAGGATGATACGATTACCGTGGACGGCAACCACCCGCTGGCCGGCGTACAGCTCAACTTCTCTGTGGAAGTGATGGAGGTGCGCGAAGCTTCAGAGGAAGAGCTGGATCACGGCCACGTTCACGGCCCGGGCGGGCACGACCACTAGTACTCCACGGTGGCGCCCGGCACGGGCGCCTGCTCACCGGAGGCATTTGCCTCGACATTCAGATCCGCCAGGAGGCGGATGAAACGCTGCAGCGCCTTGCGGTCTTTCTCATGTATATGCATGATACTGGCGCCGATCCGGTACTGGCGGTCCCGTTCCAGCTCCTCGACACGCCGCACCTTGACCTTGCAACTGAGCTGCCGGTCCTGGCCCGGCAAGGGGAAACTCAACAGGCACTGACTCGCCATGGGCATCAGTTCTTCGCAGCTGAACAACATGCCACCCTCGCTGATATCCTGAACCAGTACCGGGCCGGTCATCCCCTGGCCGCAATTGATTTCGCCCATGATCGCGGTACGCACGCGCTCGTATTCACGCAATTCATCAATGAAATGTGCGACCTGGTTTTTGCCGCGCCCCTTGGCCTGGTAAAGCGCCTGGTCCGCCCTGCCCGTCAGCGACTGACCGTCGTCGGCATCCACGTGCAGGCTGGCGATACCGCCACTGACCGTAAAGTGCCCCCCGGGTTGCGCCTTGCCATTGGCGAAGCGGGCCTTCAGGACCGCCTGCCGGATTCGATCGGCAATCGTGAAAGCACCCTGCTTGTTGGTCTCGGGTAACAGTACTGCAAACTCTTCCCCGCCGAAGCGGGCGACCACGTCCACTTCACGCACCGTGCGCTTGATAATGGTTGCCAGCTTCTTCAGCGCCTTGTTGCCGGCCATGTGGCCATTGGTATCGTTGTAATGCTTGAAGTTGTCGGCATCGAACAGCACCAGCGACAGGGGCGAGTGGTAACGCTGCGAGCGTATCACTTCCAGCTCGAGCGCCCTTTTGAAATAGCGGTAATTATATAACTGGGTAAGCTCATCGATTTCGGTTTCCTGCCGGGTCTTCTCGAATATTTTAATTTCGATGATCTTAGGGTTCTTGATGCGCTTGTTAATGGTGAGGAAATAATCCAGCAGGGCGACACGGAAATCCACACTGCGCCCGGTATCCTCGTACAGGCGTCCCCAGTGATCGACAACCTCACCGAAGTGTTTACGCGCGGCACGTTTGCCGAACTCGAGGTGCACGGCGGTGTGCAGCAGGACACAGTAGATCTCGTCGCCGTACTGTTCCGCCAGCGCGGCAACATCACGCACAAAAGCCTGGCGCTCAATGGCACCCTGTCCCAGCAGCTTCCCGACCTGCTGCATGACCGTAGCTTGTTGATTTGCAGGCATGTTCCCCCCGGAACAGCGCTTCCTTCCAGGGTTATCGGCCGGTTTGCAGCAAATATAAAGCCGGGGGGTGTCAGTCCCGGCCTGGCAGCGCCTCGGAGAGACTCTCCTGCAGGTAGGTATCACCGCGGTAGAACCGTGCCAGCAGGCTGAACAGCACCGCCGTCACCAGCATCAGGGTGGTAAAAAACAGGTAGTAGTCCGCGCCGCCGAGCCGTTCCGCGCCACTGGCGTCACGGATAAAGAAATTGACGGCGCTGGTAAACAGGTTACCGGCCGCGATCGACAGCATGAAAAACGCCATGACGAAGGATTTCATCCGCCGCGGCGCCTGCGTGTAGGAGAACTCGAGGCAGGTAATGGACACCATGACTTCGGCGGCGGTCAAAATAATGTAAGCCAGCAGCTGCCAGGCGATCGAGGGTGTTAGCCCCTGGTCAATCTGCATTTGTACCCAGGTCGGTATCGCAAAAGCCACCACTGTCACGAACATGCCTACCCCGATCTTGCGTAACTCGGTCAGTGGCCACCGCTGATCAATCGCCGGATAGATCACGTAGGAAAACAGCGGAATCAGCAGCATGACCAGCAGCGGATTGGCCGCCTGAATCTGTGCAGGCAGGACTTCCAGCCCGAACAGGCTGCGGTCCATGTGTTGCGCCTGCAACACCCAGGCTGAACCGGTCTGATCGAACAAGGCCCAGAAAACGGCGACGAACAGGTAAACCACCGCCAGGCGCGCCAGTACCCGCAAGCCTTCGCCACTCAATGCTTCCCGAACAAAGGCGGTACCGGCCGGCGGGATATGTACAAAGCGGTACCGCCCGGACCAGAACACCAGGGTCGCGACCAGCATCAGCAGGCCCGGCACGGCAAACGCCAGCGAGGCGCCGTGGTGCTCCATCAGCCAGGGTGTCGCCAGCATGGAAACAAAGGCACCCAGGTTGATGGCAAAATAGAACCCGCCGAATACGCGTGACAAAAGATGCCCGTTCTGTTGCCCGAACTGGTCACCGACATGGGCCGAGACACAGGGCTTGATCCCCCCCGCGCCAACGGCAATCAGCCCCAGGCCGACCGCCAGACCAAGGCGGGTGTGGTCCAGCGCCAGGGCGAGATGGCCGGCACAGTAAACCAGTGACAACAGAATAATGGTCCGGTATTTTCCCAGCAGTCCGTCTGACAGCAACGCACCCAGTAATGGCGTAAAGTAAACCGCCGACACAAACAGGTGATACCAGCCCTTGGCTTCCGCCTCCTGCATCGGCGCCGGCACACCCCCGCCATCCAGCAGGTATTGGGTCATGAACACCACCAGGATGGCGCGCATGCCATAGAAACTGAAACGCTCGGCCGCTTCGTTACCGATAATAAAGGGAATACCGGCGGGCAGGCGGGAGGAAGGCAACGGTGCGTGTCGGTAACCGGGCATCAGCGCATGATACCCAGCAACGGCGCACCCGGCTATTACACGTAAGGCAGCTCACTGTAACCGGACAGGTATTCATCCACGGCCCGTGCACACTGGCGGCCCTCGCGGATGGCCCACACCACCAGGGACTGGCCACGTCGCATGTCACCGCAACTGAACAGGCCCTCGACCGAGGTCCGGTAGTCGCTGTCATTGGCCGCCACGTTGCCGCGCTCTGTCAGGTGCAGACCCAGCGTGGTGACCAGCCCTTCATGCACCGGGTGCGCATAACCCATGGCCAGGAGTACCAGCTGCGCAGGCAATTGCCGGGGCGGTCCGTCGATACGCTGTTTTTGCCAACGCCCATCGACATCCCGGTACCACCGGAGGCGTTGCAGCAACACCCTGTCGACAGCACCGTACTGACCGTCGAAGGCCACCGCGTCCCAGCCCCACAATCGCCTGGCGCCCTCCTCGTCCGTGTCGGCCTGCTTCAGTACCGGTAGCGGCCGTGGCCAGTAACGCAGGATATCGGCACGCCGCGGGGGTTGTTCGTGGTACTGGACCTGGGTGACAGAACGTGCACCCTGGCGAATAGCCGTGCCGACGCAATCATGCCCGGTATCGCCGCCACCGATCACCACCACGTCCTTGCCGCCGGCTGTCAGGGCATCAGCGTCCGGCAGCCGCTCTCCCGCATTGCGTCGATTCTGCCGGGTCAGGTAAGCCATGGCGAAGTGAATACCGTTCAGTCCGCGACCGGGCAGTTGCAGATCCCGTGGCAGCTCCACACCGCAGGCCAGTACCGTGGCATCCGCCGCCTGCAGCCAGCGGCCAGTGTCGGCATCTTCCCCCAGGTGGACACCTGTATAAAAGGCGACGCCCTCGTCGCGCAGTTGCGCGAGACGGCGGTCCAGCAGCGTTTTTTCCAGGCGGAAATCCGGTATGCCGTAGCGCAGCAGACCACCGATACGGTCGGCCTTGTCAATCACGCTTACCCGGTACCCGGCACGTACCAGCTGCTGCGCACAGGCCAGCCCCGCCGGCCCGGAACCGGTTATCAGCACAGAGCGCTGCTTTTGCCGGTCCGGCCGCCGCGGTTGCACCCATCCCCGGGACCAGGCGTGTTCGGCGATAGCCAGCTCAATGGCTTTAATCGTTACCGGCTGGTCGGCCAGCGCCAGCGTGCAGGCATCCTCGCAGGGTGCGGGGCACACCCGGCCGGTAATCTCGGGGAAATTGTTGGTGGAATCCAGCTGATGATAGGCGCGTTGCCAGCGGCCATTGAATACCTGCGAATTCCACTCCGGGATCAGGTTGTACAGCGGGCAATAGCGGTGACATGCAGGTGTGCCGCAATCCATACAGCGGTTGGCCTGCCGCCTGGCCTGGACCGCCGGCATTGGCTGTACGTACTCGTGCCAGTGCCGGATCCGCTGCGGCGCACGCTGCTTGTGCGGTTCCTCACGGGCGTAGCGTAAAAAACCATAAAGATCGTCCATAAACGCATGGCTATGGATAACACGCTATAAGTTTAGGCCAGAATTGTGACCTCGTTGGCCGCTACCCGGGATCAATAGCGCACACCTGGCGGGGAATAGCGCCACTGCCCCCGGAAATATTCGCTAGACTGATAATAAGAACTTACTGCTCAGCGGTGGTGTCTTAGATATTAACGGCGACAAGTCCCGGGGAAGGGTTATGTCAGACAGTGCGCGTTTCAACATCGGCCAGGTGGTCCATCACCGCAAGTTCGATTACCGTGGCGTCATTATTGATGTCGACCCGGAATTCCAGGGCTCCGAAGACTGGTACGAGCAGGTTGCGCGCAGCCGGCCACCGAAAAACAAACCCTGGTATCACGTGCTGGTCGATAACGCCGATCACATGACGTATGTCGCCGAACGCCACCTCGAAATGGATGATTCACAGCAGCCGGTCAATCATCCGTACGTCGAACAGATTTTCGGCAGCTTTTCCGACGGCGTCTACCAACGCCGCGGGCGTATCAATTGACAGGCTCCTAGTCACCGGCAAAATCCAGGCGATCCTGAACACTGTCGAGCCCCGCCTGTGCGCAGTCCTCGTCCTTGTCGCCCCCCGGCGCGCCACTGACACCCACGGCACCCAGCAGTACGCCGGCCGCCCGGATCGGCAAGGCACCGGCCAGCACCAGTACACCGTCAATCTCATTCATCTCGGCGATAATATCGGCGCGGTTGACCCCGAACTCCGCGGAACTGACACCGGACAAAACCACGGCGTTCGCCTTGCGTTCGGCGATTTCGGTGGTAAAACGGCTGGCATAGATATCGCGCATCACCACCTGCGGCGCACCGCTGCGATCGACCACCACCGCGCTGACCTGGTAACCGCTTTTGGCACAGGCAGCAACCGCGCTGCGGGCGATATCACTCGCCAGTGTCAGCGTCATCAGGCGTGTCTCGACCGTATCCGCCCCGTTCACCGGGCGCAGCGCGAACAACAACGCCGACAGGCCGAGGATACTGATCAATCTGGACCTTTGCATAGACTCACCTCCGTCCTCACTGATTGTGCGTCGACCAGGGCCTTTCCGGCGACATCGCCGCCCTGCCCGACTATGCGTGGCGCCCGATTTCGTTGCGCGCAGAGCGGATCAGGCCTTCTTTGTCGCCACGCCGCAGTTTCTTGATGGCCGCCTCCCGGCGGCTGGCACTGCTGCGGTCGTCACTGGATTCCAGGTAAACAATCTCAACCGGCCTGCGGCCGCGAAGATACTTGGCACCCTGCCGGCTGGCATGCTGTTGCCAGCGTCGCTCCATATTGTTGGTAATGCCCGTGTACAGCGTCGCGTCGCTGCAGCGGATCATGTACACACGCCAGCTCACGATGCCGGCGTGAGCGCCACGCCACAAAGGCGGCAGTGGTAGCGCGCCGCCCCCTTGATGATTCGGTTATGCCGGCACGTGCTCAGCTGGTACACCGTGCAGTCACAACGATAGGCAAAGCGCTGCTGACGCCGCAGCGGCATGCCGGACAGGTCCAGGCGCACGCTGGCACGCGGTTCTGCACCGAGTGCCCGCATCACCGATTGCCACTCCTCACCGTGTGGCCGCACCTTGTCGAGTCCGTAAAGCCGGTCGGTGATGTAATGCGCCACCTCATGCGGAACCGTTGCCTGCAGGCCGTGCTCGAAGTAGCGCGCGAAGATATAGGGGTTATAACGGATAAGCGGCTGGCGACAACGGACGCGATACATGCCCGCCGCCCGGCCGCGCAGGTCGAAACTGACCGGGATCGGCCGGTGCCCCAGGTCGTAAAGTGCCTCGGCGCGCTGCAGGCATTCAAGTGTTGCCGTGCTGACCTGCAGCTGTTGTGATCCGCCGATGGCTTTAACGGTCAATGCATACACTCACGAAAAAAGGCCGTGTCCTTGGAAGCATCGATACACTGGCCGCTGCTGTATGTCGTATTCTCGGGATGTGCGCTCTTTGCACGTTCTTCACGCTCCATTTCCAGCAACTGCCGGGCCGGCCCACAGGCGGGATCATTGCTGCAATGCCGGTTTGCGCCGCAGACACGTTCCACCAGTTTTTCGCAGGGCGACAAACCCTCGATCGGCGCACCTTGCCAGCGGATAGCCTGCTCGGCAGTTGCAGGTGGCGGCTTGCGGGCGCGCAGAATATCTTCGTTGGGCACCACCTGGCCGGAACGGACTGTCAGGGCCGTACCGTCTTCCAGGCGGTGCACACCGTCCCACAACGGGGTAGTTACACCTTTGCGCGTCACCGTCGCCCGGTTGGTTGTCGGGTCGACGACGACTTCGCCACCATTCTGCAGCCGGGAAGTCCATTGCGCGGCAGCCGGCACGAGGTAAACCAGCAGAACCAGCAACAGCGAGAAATGTGTTTTTCCTGGAATAGTCCCCATAAGCTGATACTCTTTGCCCGTTTCGATGATACAGGATCTGACCCCCGTATAATTCCAAGTTTAGCAGCCAGTTCAACGACAGACATCTTTTTGGAAAGCCGACTTATGGCCCGCTACCGACCACCCGCAGCAAAATCGTCGCCGTATATCACCCGGGAGGGCTTTGACAACCTGCAACAGGAACTCGACAGTGCCTGGAAACGCCGTGCCGCCGTCACCAGGGCGCTGAGCGCCGCCGCCGCCGAAGGCGACCGCTCGGAAAATGCCGAATATATTTATCGCAAGAAAGAGCTACGCGAAATAGACAGGCGTATCCGTTACCTGCAGAAACGCCTGCCGGAACTCAAAGTGGTTACCGCGCCGCCAACCAATCCCGGCCAGGTCTTTTTCGGCGCCTGGGTAACGCTGGAAGACGAAAACGGTGCTGAAAACCGTTACCGTATCGTCGGACCGGATGAGTTCGATACTCACAAGGGCTGGATAAGCCTGGATGCCCCCATGGCCCGCGCCCTGATGAAGAAATCTGTGGACGACAGTGTTCGTGTGAAGACAAGTCACGGAGAAAAGCACTACGTCGTTGTCGCCGTCAGCTACGGACCGCCCGATGACGAATCGCCTTGCCGGGACGGGGAGGATGCATCTTCCTGATTCCTCCACCGCCAGCCCGAACCAGACCGGCGATGCGAAACCTTGCCGCAAGATCATCCCTGTCGTTCAGTTTTATTTGGTAAGTTCCGCCTTGATCAATTTGCGCAAGCGCTCACGGCAATCCATGATCCTGCAGGTACCGGCGTGCCGGCAGCTGAGCTGAAGATTCCTGATCTCGTCATCCTCGACGTCCAGCAGGGACACCAGCACGATCTCTTCCTTTTCGCACTGGGTTTCGGCCTGTTGCAGCAGCGCAACAGTATTCCAGCCTTCGATAAAACGCTTTTTTGCAAAATAGGCGATATGTTCGAAGTCGTAATTGCCGAGGCAATCCGGGTTATAACAGGCCATGGTGCAACAGCCTCACTTCTCTGACCGACAGGCTCGGGCGGCGAACCACCCATCTTCGAGGAACCTACTCGCTTTAAACGGGGACCTCTATGATATAGATCAAGAAGTGCCCGGCTGTATTCCAACTGTTACCTGTCAGGGCACCTGGCTGTCGATCGTCAGCCTGACTTCACCGCCCTTTGTATCGACGGGCGATACCAGACCCTGCAGGTCACCGCTGGACGGCATCGCCTGGCCGCTTTTCGAGACCCGCGCGCCGACCACGACCTGGCTGAACTTCGACAGCACCATGGCGGGCGACATGGCGAGCGAATCGTCGAGCGTCACGCTGACCGGCAGGTCGGCCACCCGTTTACGCACGATCGCCAGGGGCATGCGTGGCCCCTGTACGGCTCGCGCGAAGATAAACACGGTGTCGTCGGCGGCCGCCTTGTCCTGCAATGCCGGGTCGAGCGAAACCTGCACCTGGATAGACACAGCGCCCGCGACACCTTCTGCGGCAGCCGCTTGCGCCAGTGCAGGCGCCGCCGCCACCTCTACCGGGGGCTCACCCAGGCGGCTCCTGGCAACGTTGATCTGGCGATTGATGGTCACCGCATTCTCGTCACCTGGTGGCAGCGCCTGCACCACGGTCTGCCAGTCCTCGATGGCACCCTGGTAATTACCGTGCCGGAAGCGCCAGTGACCACGCAGCCACAGTGCCTTGGGGTGCTGTGGCTCAACTGCCAGCGCCTGGTCGAGGAGGTCGCCCACCTCGTCCGTGAATTCACCATCGTGGACCATGATGAGCACGTCGGCATAACTGCTCAGCAGGTCAGGATCCTTGCCGTCCAGCTGTAACGCGTGCCGGTAGGCCTTCGCCGCCTCCGGGAAACGATCCATACTGGCATAACTGCGGCCGAGCAGGGCCCAGCCTTCCAGGTTGTCCGGCTCCTGCTGCATGCGGGCCGCCAGTTTGGCCACCATCGTCTCCAGGGTGTGCTGCCGGCCGGCGGCGTCGGTCGGCATTGTCACCGGACCCTCCGCCAGGCGCTGCATAACATCCTGTGCACCGATCTGCTGGTAAATCAGCACAGCCAGCACGGGCACCAGCACGACCAGCATGCCGGCCAGCCAGCGGCCCCGCGGTGCCGTGTCATCGTTGTCGGATGCGTCACCGGTATCGACATCGTCCAGCAGCTCGCGTTGCAGGTCGTGGCGGGCCGCTTCGTACGCCGTCTGGTCAAGGCGACCGGTTTCGAGGTCAGCACGCAGTTCAGCCAGCTGGTCGCGGATGACCTGCACGTTGAGTTCCTCGTTGCGCACACCGGCCAGGCGCGGCCGGCGTAACAGCGGCGGCAGGACGAATACCAGCGCCACCAGTACCAGCAGCGCCACGAGCAGCCAGAACACCGTCATTGCTTCTGCTCCTTGCTACCGTCTTCACCGAGCAAGGCGTTAAGCCGCGCCTGTTCCTCTGCGGAGAAGGTCGTGTCAGACTGCTTGCCGCGCTGGCGTACATTTTTCACCAGCAGAAACAGTCCCAGCGCCAGCAGCACGAAGGGACCGTACCAGAGCAGGTAAGTCGAGGGTTTGACCGGCGGGTTATACAACACGAAATCGCCGTAGCGCGACACGAGGAAATCAACCACCTCGCCGTCACTCTTGCCCTGCTGCATGTGTTCGTAGACTTCCAGGCGCAGGTCGTGCGCCAGTTCGGCGTCGGAATCGGCCAGCGACTGGTTCTGGCACACCAGGCAACGCAGTTCACTGATCAGCGCCTTGAAACGGTCTTCATCGACGTTGCCGGTAAAATCGAAGGTTTCCAGCCCGGCTACGGCCGGCAACAAGCGGCACCACAGTACCAGGAAGACCAGCATGCGTATTTTCATTACCCCTTCTCCGCTCTCAACTGTTCCACCAGCGGCAGTATTTCCGTCTGCAGCACGTCCTCGGTAATCGGGCCGACGTGCTTGTGCCGGATCACTCCCTGCTTGTCGATCACAAAGGTTTCCGGTGTGCCATAGACACCCCAGTCGATCCCGACACGGCCGTCGGCGTCAAACGCGTTGGCAACGTAGGGGTCGCCGAACTGTTTCAGCCAGCGCTGGGCCGCCGGTCGCTGATCCTTGTAATTCAGGCCATAGATCGGCACGCCGCCACGACGGGCCAACTGCATCAGTACGGGATGTTCGGAACGGCAGGCGACACACCAGGTGGCCCAGACATTGAACAGGGAAACCTGCCCCTTGAAGTCGGCCTCGCTGAGGATCGCGGTCGGGTCCTCCAGTTTTGCCAGCGAAAACGCCGGCGCGGCCTTGCCGATCAGCGGCGAAGGCACCAGGTGGGGATCGATACCGAGCCCCCGGAACAGCAGGCCGGCCATGGCCAGAAAAATCGCCAGGGGCACCAGGTAACGGACAAACTTCGGCATCAGGCATGACTCCCGGCAGGCAGTGGCCCGGTCGCACGCCGGCGCTGCAGCAGGTGACGGTAGCGTGGATCACTCGCCGCCAGCAGGCCGCCGGCCGCGATCAACAGGCCGCCCAGCCAGATCCAGCGCACCAGCGGCTTGTAATACAGGCGCAGACTCCAGTCGCCGTTACCCAGCGGCTCACCCAGCGAGACATAGATATCACGCAGGAAGCCGGCGTCGATACCCGCTTCAGTCATCGGCTTGGTCTGTACCCGGTAGACCCGCTTCTCCGGGTGCAGCACGGCGACGTCTTTATCGCCCCGGCTCACGTGTATGGTACCGCGCTGCGCCCGGTAGTTCGGGCCAGGCTCGACCTTCACGCCATCAAAGCGGAAGGTATAGCCACCGAGATCCAGGCTTTGGCCCGGACTCATGCGCACGTCCTTCTCGATATCAAACTGGGTGACAAAGGTAACGCCGATGATGAAAAACGCGATCCCCAGGTGCGCCAGCCACATGCCGTAGTAACTGCGGCCACCGCGCGCGGCGATATCCCGCCACAGGCCGGCTGCGCCCCCCTTGCTTTTCAGGCGCTGGCGCAAACCGGCCAGCAGTGTGAGCAATAACCACGAAGACAACGCAACGGCCAGGCCGGCCGACCAGGAATCACTGAGGAACGGCATGGCCATCACCACGCCCGCCACCACGCTGACGGCAAAGGCCACCCGCAGGCGGCGCAGCAGCGGCGCCGGTTCCTGCTGTTTCCAGCGGGTCAGCGGACCGGCACCCATCAGCAATATCATCAGCGGCATGAAGGTCACGAACATGCTGTTGAACCAGGGGAAGCCGACCGAGATCTTGCCCCAGCCCATGGCCTCGTACAGCAACGGCGCCAGCGTACCGGCCAATACCAGCGTCGTCATCAGCACCAGCAGGACATTGTTCCCCAGTAACAGGCTTTCACGCGACACAGTGGCAAACCCGCCACCGCGGGAAATGCCCGGCGCGCGCACGGCGTACAACAGCAGCGAGCCGCCGATAACCACCATCAGGAACATCAGGATAAACAGGCCGCGTTGCGGATCGGAAGCAAAAGCGTGCACCGACGTCAGTACGCCGGATCGCACCAGGAAGGTACCCAGCAGGCTCAGCGAAAAGGCCAGCAGCGCCAGCAGGACAGTCCAGCGTTTGAAGGCACCGCGTTTTTCCGTCACCGCCAGCGAATGCACCAGTGCGGTACCCGCCAGCCAGGGCATGAAGGAAGCGTTTTCCACCGGGTCCCAGAACCACCAGCCGCCCCAGCCCAACTCGTAATAGGCCCACCAGCTGCCGAGAACAATGCCGATAGTAAGAAACACCCAGGCCACCAGCGTCCAGGGGCGCGACCAGCGGGCCCAGGCCGCATCCAGGCGGCCGCCGAGCAGCGCGGCGATGGCGAACGCAAACGCCACCGACATGCCGACGTAGCCCATGTACAGCATGGGCGGATGCACGGCCAGTCCGGGGTCCTGCAACAGCGGGTTGAGCTCGCCGCCTTCCGCCGGCACGGGGAAGACACGTTCAAAAGGATTGGATGTGAACAGCAGGAAGGACAGGAAGCCGATACTAATCATGCCCATCACCGACAGCACCCGTGCCTGCACCTCGTCGGGCAGGTGGCGGCCGAGCAAGGAAACGGCCACCATCCAACCGGCAAGGATCAGGACCCACAACAGCAGCGAGCCTTCGTGCGCGCCCCACACCGCAGATACCTTGTAAATGTCCGGCAGCAGCGTGTTGCCGTGTTGCGCCACGTACAGCACGGAGAAATCATCGACCAGGAAGGCGTGCGTCAGCACGGCAAACGCCAGTGCCAGGAACACGAACTGACCCCAGGCCAGCGGCCGCGCCAGGCCGACCCAGGCCGGCATGCGCAGGAAGGTGCCCGCCAGCGGCACTACCGCCAGCACCAGCGCCAGGCACAGTGCCAGGATCAGGGCAAACTGGCCAAGTTCCGGGATCATGGCGTCGCCTCCTTCGCTTTGGCGGCCGCCACACCTTCATTGTGCGCTTCCTTCAATGATGCGGCGACTTCCGGCGGCATGTAGTTTTCGTCGTGCTTGGCCAGCACCTCGTCGGCCACGAACACGCCATCGTCACGCAGCCGGCCGTGGGCGACAATGCCCTGCCCCTCACGGAACAGGTCGGGCAGAATGCCGGTATATTCGATGCCGACCGTTTTTTGCATATCGGTCACGTCGAAACGCACCGTCAAGCCGTTTTTCAGGCGTTTGACACTGCCGTCGGTCACCAGGCCGCCGAGCCGGAACGGATGCGCCTGCGGCGCCTCACCGGCCGTCACCTCGCTCGGCGAGTAGAAGTACATCAGGTTCTGGTTGAAGGCGTTCAATGCCAGCGCCACGGCGACGCCCACACCCACCAGGGTCAATAACACCAGGTACAAACGTTTCTTGCGTGCCGCTCTCATGATTTCTTCCTCTCACGTCTCACACGCCGCGCCAGTTGCGTAAACAGTTTGCGGCGCTGGCGTATTGGCGCCACAACATTGGCCAGCAGGACGACCAGCGCAATGGCGTAGGAACTCCAGACATAGGCGGCATAGCCGCCCATATGAAAAAATTCGTTCAGGTTCATGGCGACTCCACCAGCTCCCGCACCCACTGGGTGTTACGCTCGCGTTCCAGCACCTCGACACGGGCCCGCATCAGCACCACCAGGACATAGAACAATTTGAACGCCACGGCCATGATCAACAGCGGGATCAGCATGCGCAGGTCGATGGACGGCGCATCGAACTTGGTCACCGTCGGCCCCTGGTGCAAGGTGTTCCACCACTCGACGGAATAATGAATGATAGGGATATTCACCACGCCAACCAGGGCCAGGATGGCGGTAGCCCGCGCCGCGGTGCGCTTGTCTTCCACGGCGCCGTACAGGGCCATGACGCCGAGGTAGAGAAACAGCAGGATCAGCTCCGAGGTCAGGCGCGCGTCCCACACCCACCAGGTGCCCCACATGGGCTTGCCCCAGATCGAACCGGTAATCAGCGCCAGGAAAGTGAACGACGCGCCGATGGGCGCACTGCTGATGGCAATGACCTCGGCCAGCTTCATATGCCAGATCAGGCCGATGGCCCCGGCGCCGGCCATCACCACGTAAATGAACAGCGACATCCAGGCAGCCGGCACATGGATAAACATGATGCGGTAACTGTCACCCTGCTGATAATCGGTCGGCGCCACCAGCAGACCCTGGTAGAGGCCATACAGCATCAGTGCGGCACTGGCCGCCGCCAGCCACGGTATCCAGCGGCCGGCAATGCGATAGAAATGTTTGGGGGATCCCAGTTGATGGAAAAAATGCCACATAACTCAACTCAAACTGATTTTAAGTGCTGCCGCCGTCGCCAGCGGTGACAGACTCACCGACAGGGCCAGCAGGGCCGACAGCATGGACAACTGCGCGGCAACTGACAGCCCGGCTCCGGCCGACTCCACGGCATTGGCCGCGAAAATCAGCACCGGTATATATAAAGGTAACACGAGTAGCGACAGAATAACCCCGCCACGGCGTAGACCTACGGTCAGTGCCACACCGATGGCACCGATCAGGCTCAATACCGGCGTACCCAGCGCCAGCGTCAGCAGCAGCGTGGTGATACTCGCCCCCGGCAGATCCAGCAATAACCCCAACAGTGGTGCGACAATGATCAACGGCAGCCCCGTGATCAGCCAGTGCGCCACCACCTTGGCCAGCACCAGGATGGACAGCGGCTGTGCGCTGATGAGGAACTGTTCCAGCGAACCGTCTTCAAAATCCGAGCGGAACACGCTGTCCAGCGACAGCATGGCCGCCAGCAGCGCCGCCACCCAGATGATACCGGGTCCGACCGCGCGCAGCAGCGCAGGTTCCGCGCCGATGCCCAGCGGGAACAACGCCGTCACCAGCACGAAGAACAGCAGGGGATTGATCATTTCGGTACGGCGCCGGACGGCAAGCGTCAGGTCGCGCCACAACAGCAGTCCAAATGCACGGCTCAGGGAAGGTGTATTCATGCTGACAGGTTGATCCGGATGATGCCGTCGGTCAGGTTGACCTGGTGGTGAGACGTAACGGCCAGCATACCCCCCCGGGCGACGTGATCGGCGAACAGACCCTCGACAATCGAGATGCCGTGCGTGTCCAGTGACGTGAACGGCTCGTCGAGAATCCACAGATTTGCCCGGGTAACGAGCAGCCGGGCCAGGGCCAGGCGGCGTTGCTGGCCGGCAGACAGGTTGCGGGCGGGTATGTCGTCAAAACCCCACAATTCGACCTTGTCGAGCGCTTCGTCGTTACTGAAATCAGGGTTGGGCGCACCCAGCCCTCGCGCCAGTTTCAGGTTTTCATACGCCGTCAGGTCCTGCTTGACGCCGTCCTTATGCCCGACATAGGCAATGTGCGCAAAATAGTCCGGGCCCAGCTGATAGATGTCCTCCCCGCCCCAGTGGATCTGGCCGGCATCCGGCTGGCGCATACCGCAAAGCAGGCGTAACAGTGAGGTCTTGCCGCTGCCGTTGCGGCCTTCGAGCAGGAGGATCTGGCCGGCTTCAAGCCGGAAAGACAAGTCCTCGAACAAGGTACGGTCGTCGCGGATACAGCTCAGGCTGCGCGCCTCCAGCAAGGACGCTTCTGGTTTTTCAGTCATAATACGAGGCGGTTAGCCGCTGGTCGTGTGTCGAACCAGTGCGAACTCTACCACAAAGCGCCGGCCTACTGTCGTGACGCGGGGCGGCCCTTGCGCCGCCGGCCGGCAGTCGCCTTGCCACGCCTGCCCCCGGTGGCCGGGCCATCCGGCAGACCGGTGTGCTGGGTGCGGAAACTGCCGCTCCCGGCTGTCTTGCCCGGTTGCGCCTTGCCGGTACCCTGCGGTTGCCAGCCGGGCACCAGGTGGCGCTTGCCGTTGCCGATCAGGTCGGCCCGCCCCATGCGCTTGAGTGCATCGCGCAACAGTGGCCAGTTATTGGCATCGTGATAGCGCAGGAAGGCCTTGTGCAGGCGGCGCACTTTCAGCCCTCGGGGAATGGGCACGCTTTCACCCTGGCGGCGCACCCGGCGCAGGGGATTCTTCCCCGAGTAATACATCGCGGTGGCCGTGGCCATGGGTGACGGCAGGAAGGTCTGTACCTGGTCTGCCCTGAAACCATGCCGTTTCAGCCACAGCGCCAGGTTCATCATGTCCTCGTCGGTTGTACCGGGATGGGCGGCAATAAAATAAGGGACCAGGTACTGTTCCTTGCCTGCCTGTTTCGAGAACTTGTCGAACAGTTCCTTGAAAGCGTAGTAGGCCCCCATACCCGGCTTCATCATTTTTGACAACGGACCGTCCTCGGTATGTTCGGGCGCAATTTTCAGATAGCCGCCGACGTGATGGGTTACCAGTTCTTTCACGTAGTCGGGCGACTTGACAGCCAGGTCGTAGCGCAGGCCGGATGCCACCAGCACCTTTTTGATGCCCGGCAGTTCGCGCACGCGCCGGTACAGGCGAATCAACGGCGCGTGATCGGTATTCAGGTTGGAACAGATGCCGGGGTAAACGCACGACGGCTTACGGCAGGCAGCCTCGATCTTCGGACTCTTGCAGGCCAGCCGGTACATGTTGGCCGTCGGTCCGCCCACATCGGAGATAATGCCGGTAAAACCCGGGACCGTGTCGCGGATAGTTTCAATTTCACGCACGATAGAGTCTTCCGAACGGCTCTGGATAATGCGTCCCTCGTGCTCGGTGATGGAACAGAAGGTGCACCCGCCAAAACAGCCACGCATGATATTAACCGAGAAACGGATCATTTCGTAAGCGGGTATACGCGCCTTTTTGTAAGCCGTGTGCGGCTGGCGCGTGTAGGGCAGTTCGAAAACGCGATCCAGTTCCCGGGTGGTGAGGGGCAAGGGTGGCGGATTCAGCCACAGATCGCGGTCACCGTGGCGCTGCACCAGGGCGCGCGCGTTGCCCGGGTTGGTCTCAAGATGCAGGACCCGCGAAGCGTGCGCGTAGAGTACCGGGTCTTTTCTCACCGCCTCGTACGCCGGCAGGCGGATAACACTGTGTTCGCGGTCGATACGCGGCCGGCGTTCGAAGGACACCACTGTTTCACCGGGTAGCTCACCACCAGGCTCGCAACGTTTTTCATCGGCCTGCGCCGCGTAGGGGTCCGGGTATGCGTCCACCCTGCCCGGTTCGTCCACCTGTTGCGAATCGAGTTCTGTCCAACCCTCCGGCCACTGCCGCCGGATGAACGCCGTGCCACGCACATCGGTGATATCACGCACGGCTTCGCCGCTGGCAAGCCGGTGGGCAATCTCGACCACCTGGCGTTCACCATTGCCGTACACCAGCAGGTCGGCCTTGGCGTCCACCAGCACGGAACGCCGTACCTTGTCCGCCCAGTAGTCGTAATGGGCAATACGCCGCAGGCTGGCCTCGATGCCACCGATGATCAGCGGTACATCGGCATAGGCCTGGCGACAGCGTTGCGCATACACCAGCACGGAACGGTCAGGCCGGCTGCCGCCGTGGCCCCCGGGTGTATAGGCGTCGTCAGAGCGGATTTTGCGATCGGCCGTGTAGCGGTTGACCATGGAATCCATGTTGCCCGCGGTCACACCGAAGAACAGGTTGGGTTTCCCCAGCGCCATGAAGTCGTCCACCGAGGTCCAGTCCGGCTGGGCAATAATACCGACCCGGAATCCCTGCGCCTCCAGCACCCGGCCGATAACGGCCATGCCGAAACTGGGGTGATCGACATAGGCGTCACCGGTGACCAGGATGATGTCACAGGCGTCCCAGCCCAGGTCGTCCATCTCGGCGCGCGACAGCGGCAACCGGGGCGCAACGCCGAAGCGGTGGGCCCAGTAAGGGCGGTAGGAAAACAGGGGCTTGACTGTGGCCATGACGTGAGGACCGCACGGGTGCGAGATAATGGCCGGCTATTATAGCAAAAGGCCGGCAACCAGAGGTGCCGGCCCCCTACAACCCTGCAGATTGTCAGACTTTGAACTGGTTGACGATTTCCTGCAGTTCGCTGCCGAGGCGCACCAGGTGCTCGTTGGCGGCGGCGATCCGGTTGCTGCCTTCGGCTGTTTCATCGGCTACCGTACCGATATTGACGATATTGCGGTTAATCTCCTCGGCGACCGCGCTCTGTTCCTCCGCGGCGCTGGCAATCTGCATGTTCATGTCATTGATCGCGGAAACGGCGTAGTTGATGGTTCCCAGCGAGGCGCCCGCCTCACTGGCTTTGCTGACGCTGTCCGCCGCTTTATCGCGGCCGGATTCCATCACCGCGACGGCATTGCGCGCCCCGCCCTGCACCTTCTCGATCATACCCTGGATTTCCTGGGTGGATGTCTGGGTGCGCTGGGCCAGGGTCCGCACCTCGTCCGCCACCACGGCGAAACCGCGGCCCTGTTCGCCGGCGCGCGCCGCCTCGATCGCCGCGTTCAACGCCAGCAGGTTGGTCTGCTCGGCGATACCGCGGATCACATCCAGCACACCACCGATAGCTTCACTGTCGGCGGCCAGCTGGTTAATGACATCTGAAGCACCCTGCACTTCGCCGGCCAGGGCGTTGATGGCCCTGATAGTCTCTTCGACCACGCGTTTTCCCGAACCCGCTTCGTCGTTGGCATCGCGTGCCGCTTCCGCCGCGGTAGCGGCGTTGCGGGCCACTTCCTGCACCGTGGCCGCCATTTCGGTCATGGCGGTTGCCACCTGGTCGATCTCGTTGCGTTGGCGCTGGACGCCGCCACGGGTGCTTTCCGTGATCTGCTTCAGGTCGTCGGCCGCTTCGGCAAGGGCGTTGGTAGACCCCCCCACCTGCTTGATCATGGCCTGGATACGCGAGGCGAACTGGTTAAAGCCCTTCGCCATCACTGTCACCTCGTCATTACCGCGCGCCGCCAACCGCTGGGTAAGGTCCCCCTCACCGCTGGCGATGTCATGCATACTGTCTGCCGCCCGCTGCAGGGGCCCGACAATTCCCCGCCCCAGCCAGGCAAATACCAGCAGGCCGACGACCAGGGCGGTAACGCCGCCGGCGATCAGCTTGTTGCGACCGTGTGCCAGTTGCGCGAGGTAGTCACCGCGGTCCATTGCCAGTTCGACCACGGCGACCGGCTTGCCGCTGGAATCACTGACGGGTGCGAGATAAAGCTTGTAGGGCTGTCCCCGGTAATTGATTTCGCGGGTAGTCGGCTGCCCCTCAAACGCGCGTTTAAGCACGGCACCATCCTCAACGATGCCGGCTTCCCAGCTTGACGCCTGTTTCCTGAAGCTGCCGCCATCCGGCACATACAGCGTGGTATCGATACCGCTGTATTGTTTGAAGGCCTGCAGCCGTTCTGCATCGATTGAAGCCCGGAACTCAACACCGCCGAGGTGATGATCATCGGCCTCAACCAGGCCGATAAAGGCCTTGTAGTGAGTTGCCAGTTCGCGCTGCTCGGCACTGTTTACGACATCCGCAACATCCGACATGGTCACGAAGTAGTTGCTGATGATCCCCAGGGAAAAAATGATGGCGAAGGCCGCGGCGATTCTGACGCCGATTTTGAATTGTCTAAACATGGCAGGTACCCATATCCGTATGTACCCCCACGTTATCGGACGCCTGTGCAGATTCCTTATATCTCCGACAGCCCTTTCTCACTCATTTTCCGTGAGGGAAATAGCCCCTTCCCCCGGCACCGGCACCGCAGCTGAATGTCCGTCGCCCCCCTTACCTCGGGCGGATTTGGGTGTATATTACCGGCAACGGCTGGAGGGCATTTATGGATATCCTGTTCTGCACCAGTGAGGCCTACCCCCTCATCAAGACCGGCGGCCTCGCGGACGTCAGCGGCAGCCTGCCGAAAGCGTTGCTGCAACTGGAACACGACATTCGGCCGGTCTTACCGGCCTACCCTGCCGTTGTCGAAAAAGCCGAGGCAGTTTCGGAAGTTACGCGCTTGACACTGGTTGGCAGCGACACACCGGTGCGTATTCTGAATGGCCGGCTGCCCGGCAGCGAGGTCCCGCTCTACCTGGTGGACGCGCCTGCCCATTTCAACCGCCCGGGCAATCCCTACCTGCGCGCCGACGGCAGCGACTGGCCGGACAATGCTGAACGTTTCGCGCTCTTCGCCCGCGCCTGCGTGGCCCTGGCGCTGGGCCGGGGCGACCCGGCGTGGCAACCGCAACTGGTGCACTGCAACGACTGGCAGACCGGGCTGGTGCCGGCACTGCTGTCCCAGGAAACACAGCGGCCGGCCACCCTGTTCACCGTGCATAACCTGGCCTACCAGGGCCTGTTTCCCGCCGCCACGTTCAAGTCGCTGGCCCTGCCCGACAGCCTGTGGTCCCTCGACGGCCTGGAATTCCACAATATGTTGTCTTTTATCAAAGGTGGCATCGCCAACGCCGACTGGGTCACCACGGTCAGTCCGACATACGCGCGCGAGATCCGCGAACCGGAGTACGGCTATGGGCTGGAAGGGCTGCTGCAGTACC
>CBEUNK010000014.1:0-34507 GCA_965544455.1 uncultured Thiogranum sp. | reverse complement strand
TGCGAAACTACAACCCGGTACCCTTCTTATCGCTAGGGTATATTCCGTTTTGTGATATAAAACAACACAATGGCTGTCACAACTACAACAAGGGCTCCAAAAACTGTAAACGCATCAAAAATCATCATGTTCTCCTTACGACCTGCTTCCCGTTTTCAAAATTCTGACCACCCAGGGTGGCTGCTTAAGAATCGAATTCCTTTTCAGCTCGAAGCCTTCCATAAGTGAATACTTATATACATCTGGGGAATTTTTGTTGACCTGAATCAACATATTTTGGATGCGAAGTGCGACATAAGGTCGCACCATTTAAGAAAAAGCAACCGTCAGGACGAGGGCCGCGAATGATCTTGTGATGACGGTTCGATCCGGGATCTTATTCTGCGCTGCCACTTTCGACCAGTGGGAAGATTTTTTCGTTCTCGTATCGGATGCGCTCCATAACCAGGCGCAGAATTTCCTGGCTTTCTTTTTTCAGTGCAACATGTTCCTGCTCGCTGAGCGCAGGCGTGCACCAGTGCTTCACGTAGCCGCTGAAACGTTTCTTGATATCACGCGCGCTGTCATGAAACTGGCGTGCCGTGGCGCTGATCCCGGGATCGTTGTGCCGCGCCAGTTCAGCGTAGAGAGTATTGTCCTCGAACACCAGGTGCATCCAGACTTTTTCCCGGAAGCGTGCCAGGAGTTCGCAGACGTAGGGATTGTCATGCAGGGCAGTGTCTTCCATCAGCGGTAACAGGATGTCGCACAGTGCACTGATATCCTGGTTTTGTTCTCTGAGTTCGTCCAGTGTATACATGGATTCGGTCACCTTGTTCGTTAAAGCCAGCAGTTCCCAATCCCGCATCCCCGCGCTAGGGACCCCATCGCACCAGCTCCACTGCGAGGCAAAGCCGTATGGTTTCACTGACAAAGTACCGGTAACTGCGCATATCGAAACTGAAGCGATTGACCTGCGAGGCACCCCGCATGCGGATGCGGTCAAGCCGTTCGCCCAGTGTATCATCAGGCCTGTCCAGTTCGACATTGAATACAACCGGCTGCGTTTGGCCGCGCAGCGTCAATTCACCGTAAATACGCGCCTTCGCAATATCGATCCATTCAAACCGGCGGCCCACAAACAGAATTTCCGGATACTTGGCCGCATTCATAAACGCCTCGCTTTTTGCCAGCGGCAGCAGGGCCGTATCGTCCGACTGCAGGCTGGCCGTGTGGATAAGCAGTAATGCCTGACCGAACTGCGCCGGATCCGGTGGTAACGACAGGCCACCGACGATATTCCTGAATTCGCCACGGAATTCCTGGAAAGGAAAGTGCCGTACGCAGAAACCCACCTTCGATACGCTGGCGTCGACCCGGTACAGGCGGCCTTCCCGGGCCGCCTGCCGCATGGTTGCCAGAATCTGCGCATCGACCCGGCCGCCTTCGAAAGGCGTACAGGGAACAGCCGCCCTCACCGGGCCCGTCGCAAGGAGCAGGCTGGCTCCCAGGACAACCATAAAAAACAGTTGCTGGATCATTCCTCAAGCGGCCCCTTTGCACCGGCAAATCGTACCGTATTCATTATGGAGGCAGGATCAGAAAAACTTGTTGATATTGATCAAGCACCTGATCCATCGGCGCTGGCCGGCAGACTGGTTTTACACGGGTCGGGACATCGCTCAGTCGACCGCCGCCCAGTAATACCAGCTGGCGATAGACCGGTATGGCCGCCAGGCTTCGGCAACGGCCAGGCAGTTTTCGGGCCCGGCCTGTTCCGGCAGGCGATAATGTTTCTGAATGGACTTGCGCAATGCCAGGTCGCCGATCGGCAGGATGTCCAGGTGACCGAGCGAGAACATCAGCAGCATGTCGGCGGTCCAGCGGCCGACACCGGGCAGGGCCATCAGCTGTTCCGCCGCCGAGATATCGTCGAGGGTTTCCAGTGCATCCAGGTCCAGCTCCCCTGCCCGTACCCGCCGTCCGGCTTCGCGGATATAACGGATTTTCGCGCCGCTCAGCCCGCAGCGGCGCAGGCTCGTCTCCCGTACGCCGCGTATGTGCTCCGGTTCAACAATGTCGGTATCCAGGTAGGCGAGCAGCCGCTGCTCGATGGTCTGTGCGGCTTTCACCGAGAGTTGCTGGTTGATAATCGCCCATACCAGCGTATGAAAGTGCGGCTTGGGCTCTTGCATCAGTGTGCAGGGGCCGTGCCGTGGCATCAGCGCCGCGAGCACGGGATCAGCCTGCCGGAGGAAGCGTTCACCGGCCCGGATCCGCCGCCTTATCGCCACCCGAGTCCCACCGATAAAACCGCATAGCTGACAATTGCCATGCCGGCCGCCGCGATCATGGCCTGGCGCCTCCAGCCGTACAGGTACAGCAGCATGACAATGGTCCAGCCTATCAACAGCGGCCAGTATTTCACGTCACCGGACATGCTTCGCCACCCTGACGACATCAGCCTTGCAGCAGGCGCTGCAGGCCCTCTTCGTTGAGTACTGTCACCCCCAGGGCCTCGGCTTTCGCCAGCTTGGAACCGGCTTTCTCGCCACTGATCACCGCGGTGGTCTTCTTCGACACGCTACCCGAGACCCGGGCACCGAGGGCTTCGAGACGCTGTTTGGCCTCGTCTCGCGTCATGCCGGCCAGGGCGCCGGTGAGGACGTAGGTGTGACCTTCGAGTGGCCGGTGTGTGGCGACCTTGACTGCGGGCCAGTGGATACCGGCCGCCAGCAGCCGGTCGATGACCTCGCGGTTATGTGGCTGCTGGAAGAAATGCTCGATGTGGCGGGCTACCACCGGGCCGATATCCCGTACGGCTTCCAGCTGTTCCTCGTCGGCCTGCATCAGCGCGTCCAGGGTGCCGAAGGCCTGCGCCAGGGCACGTGCCGTGGCATCGCCCACCTCGCGGATACCCAGGGCATAGAGAAAACGGTCCAGCGTGGTGCTCTTGCTTTTTTCCAGGGCGTCGAGCAGGTTACGGGCGGATTTTTCACCCATGCGTTCCAGCCCGGCTAGCGTCTCGACGTCCAGGCTGTAAAGGCCGGCCACGTCCTCGATCAGGCGTTTCTCGATCAGCTGCTCGACCAGCTTGTCGCCCAGGCCCTCGATATCCATCGCACGCCGCGAGGCGAAGTGCTTGATGGATTCCCGACGCTGCGCCTCGCAGTACAGGCCGCCCGTGCAGCGAGCCACCGCCTCGCCCTCGACGCGTTCGATATCGCTGCCGCAGACCGGGCATTTAACCGGCATGACAAAGGCCCGGACATTTTTCGGCCGCCGCTCCCTGACCACCGAGACCACCTCGGGAATAACGTCCCCGGCACGGCGTACGATGACCGTGTCGCCGATGCGTACATCCTTGCGCCGCACCTCGTCCTCGTTGTGCAGGGTGGCATTGGTGACGGTGACACCGCCGACAAACACCGGTTCGAGCCGCGCCACCGGTGTGATGGCACCGGTACGGCCAACCTGTACATCGATACCCAGCAAACGGGTCAGCTCTTCCTGGGCCGGGAACTTGCGCGCGATGGCCCAGCGCGGCGCGCGCGACACGAACCCCAGCCGTTCCTGTTCCTCGATGCTGTCGACCTTGAACACCACGCCGTCGATCTCAAACGGCAGGCTGTCACGCTTTTCCGCCATCCGCTTGTAATAGGCCGTGCAGCCTTTCAGGCCCGACACGCGCTTGATACCGGAATAGACGCGCAGGCCCCAGTCACGCAGGCATTCCAGCCGCTCGCTGTGCCGACCGGGCAGATCGCCGCCATCAACCAGGCCGACGCCGTAACAGTACATCTCCAGCGGACGGCGTGCCGTGATCCGCGGGTCGAGCTGACGCAACGACCCTGCCGCAGCATTCCGCGGGTTGGCGAACAGCTTTTCACCCTGTGCTTCCTGCGCTGCGTTCAGCGCCTTGAACCCGGCGTGCGTGATAATGATTTCGCCGCGCACTTCCAGGCGCCGCGGGTAACCCTTGCCCAGCAGGCGCAGGGGCACCGACTTGATGGTCCTGACATTCTGGGTGATGTCCTCGCCGCGACTGCCGTCGCCGCGGGTGGCGCCGCGTTGCAGCACACCCCGTTCATACAGCAGGCTCACTGCCAGCCCGTCGAGTTTCGGCTCGGCGGTATAGCTGACGGATTCGATGCCCAGGCGCTCGCGCACCCTGCGGTCGAAGTCGGCCAGTTCCTGGTCATCGAAGGCATTGTCCAGCGACAGCATGGGCACTTCGTGCCGCACTTCACCGAATGCCGCCAGGGGTTTCGCGCCGACCCGCTGGGTGGGTGAATCGGGGCTGATCAGCTCCGGGTGTTCGGCTTCCAGTGCCTGCAGTTCACGCAGCAACCGGTCGTACTCGGCATCCGGGATCTCCGGATCGTCGAGCACGTAATAGCGATAGTTGTGGTAGCGGATCTGATCGCGGAGCTGTGCCGCGCGCCTGGCCGGGGTCATGCATTAACCTGCGCGCGCAGGCGCGACGTCGCGATGTTTTCCCGGATCTGCATCAGTGCCTGGTGGGTGATGACACAATGTCGCTCGTCGCACAGCTGGCCGCCGAGCTCCACGGCCAGCCGTTCCGCCGTGTGGACAAAATCATCGAAGGCCTGCAACCCGTCGATCACGGCCGGCAACTGCAGGAACAGGGTGATACCCGGTGTCACGAAACTCTCCAGCGCGCCGTCACCGAAGTCGCCCGGCTTGAACATGTTGGCCACGCCGAACACGGAAACATCCTCGCCGTCACGGCGCGTCAGCCGGTGATAAATCGCCTTGTCGCCGTACAGCAGGTCGTTGTTGGCAAAGGCCTTGCGCAGGGCGTCACCGCTGAAGGGCTGATCCGCCGCTGCGACCACCGAAATAACCAGCAGACGTTCGGTATCGGACGGTGCCGCAGCCGTGGCCGCGTCGTCCTCACCGTGCATGACCTGCTGCATGCGGGCCAGCTCCTGCTGGATAGCGGCATCATCGGGTTCGTCATTGCCGGATTGCCGGGTCGGACCGGCGGATTTTGACGGTGGGCGGCGGCGCTTGGCCGGCCACGACTGGTACCGGCTCCAGGCATAGATGGCGGCAACGACCCCGGCGCCGATAAGCAGGAGAATCAGTCGAAGGTCGTCCATGCGTCAACCTTTGGGCCCGTTCAGACGGCCGCAAGCTGTACCGCCTCATCGACGTCAACCGCGACCAGGCGCGATACGCCCGGCTCGTGCATGGTCACACCGGTGAGCTGGTTGGCGAGGTCCATGGTGATCTTGTTATGCGTGATGAAAACGAACTGCACCCGTTCGGACATTTCCCGCACCATGTCACAGAAACGCCCGACATTGGCATCGTCCAGCGGTGCATCGACCTCGTCCAGCATACAGAAGGGCGACGGGTTGAGTTCGAAAATCGAGAACACCAGGGCGACTGCCGTCAGCGCCTTCTCGCCACCCGACAGCAGGTGGATAGTGCTGTTTCGTTTACCCGGTGGCCGCGCCATGATGGTCACGCCGGTATCCAGCAGGTCCTCGCCGGTCATTTCCAGGTAGGCGTGACCGCCGCCGAACAGGCGCGGGAACATCGCCTGCAGACCGCTGTTGACCTTGTCGAAAGTTTCCTTGAAACGGGTGCGGGTTTCGCGGTCGATTTTATGAATCGCCTCTTCAAGTGTCGCCAGCGCAGCACTGACGTCTTCGTGCTGCGCATCCAGGTACTTCTTGCGCTCCGACTGTTCCTCGTATTCCTCGATCGCCGCCAGGTTGATGGGACCGAGGCGCTGGATGCGGGTACCCAGTCTTTCCGCCTCTTCCTCCCAGGCGCCCAGGTTCGCCGCCTCGTCGAGTTCTTCCACCAGGGTCGCCAGTTCGAACCCGCTTTCGCCGATCTGCTCCAGCAGGGTTTCGCCACGCACCTTGATCTCCTGCCAGGCGAGTTTTTCGTTCGACAGGCTGTCGCGCAACTGCTGGGTGGCCTGTTCCTTGCGATGACGCAGTTGCTCGTCCTCGCGCAACTTGTGCTCGACCGCCTCGACCTTGCGGCGTTCCGCCGTCAGTTCGCCTTCGACCTCGAGGCGTTTCTGCAGCTGGGTGGCGAGTTCGCCTTCCAGCGCCTTCAAGGGGGCCTCACCATCGGCCAGCGACTGCTGCAGTTCCTCGCGGCGCTGCTTCAGGTGGCCCTGCTGACCCTGCATGCGCTCCAGGTTCTGCGCCGTGGTTCCCTGTTCGGTGTGACGTGACTGGTACTGCAGTTCGAGTTCGTGGGCCCGATCGCGATCCGCCTGGGCCTCGTTGCGGGCGGCATCGAGCGTGCCGCGCAGCCGGTCCCGCTCGGTAATATGCTGCTCACGCTCGCCGGCTAACGTTTCCAGCAGGCCCAGTGATTCATGCAGGTGCGTGCGGGCGGCATCGACTGCCTTGTTATCCTCATCCAGCTGGGCATTGATTTCCGCCGCTTCCTTGTGCAGCGCTTCCGTGCGCCTGTGAATCTGTTCCAGCCGCGTCTGGCGGGCTTCGAACTGGGCGCGCGCATCGCTGAACTGACGGTGGGCCTGGTTGGCTTCCACCTGCAGCTCCTCGCGCTGCGACTCGGCCTGCTGCAGGTCGGCGCGGGCCGTTTCCAACGCAGCTTCGAGGCCGGAAATCCTGTCACTGTTTACTTTAAGTATTTCTTGCAATTCATTGATTTCTTTTTCTCTTTCCAGAATACCCGCTTGTGCATCCTGGTCACGGGCCACGCGCAGCCAGCTGCCACCGACCCAGATACCGTCGGGCGTAATGACCGACTCATGTGCTGCCAGGCGGGGACGCAGACGCAGCGCCTCGTCGAGGCTGTCGGCAACATAGACACCGGCCAGCAGGCCATCCAGTGCCCAGGGGGCGCGTACCTTGTCGGTCAACGGTGTTGCCGTCGCGCCTGCCGGACTCTTGTGCAAGGCAGTGGTATCAATCACCGCCAGCGCACCCTGGTGCAACGCACCCAGCGCCTCGGCGTAGCTGTCCACGCCCTCGACACAGACCGCCTCGAGGTTGAAACCCAGCGCGGTTTCCACCGCGCGTTCCCAGCCGCTGTCGACAGCCAGCTGCTTGGCCAGCCGCGGTGCCTGCGACAGGCCCTGGGTATCCAGCCATTCAACAACATGGCCGTCACTCTCACCCAGGGCGGCCTGCTGCAGGGCCTGCAAGGAGGCCAGGCGGCCACCCTGCGCCTGTTGCTGATTCTGCGCCTCGTTCAACTCGCGCTGCTGCTCGCGGCTAGACTCCCGCAACGCATCGATACGGCTGCGTAACTGCTGCAGCTGCGACTGCAGCTGTTCGCTGTGCTGCTGGCGCTCGTCGGCCTGCTTTTCGAGTTCGGCGATTTCGGCTTCCAGCCGGCTGCTGTCGAGCTGCCCCTGCTCCTGTTGCAGACGTTCAAGGCGCTGCTGCAGCTGGACAAGCTGGCGTTCCAGGTGATCGATGCGGGTACGCTCGACCTGCGCGGTCTGCGAGGTTTCGTTGGTACGGGTATTGAAGGCGTCCCAGGCGGACTGCCAGGCCTGCATCGCGTGTTCGGCGGCGTCGCGCGCTTCGCGCGAGGCCTGTGCCTTTTCCCCGGCCTGCAGACGCGCCGGCTCGTTTTCGGACAGCTCCTTGGCGAGTTGTTCGAGGCGCTGGGTGTCGATCCTGATATGCGCCTGGACTTCGTTCCAGGCCTGCTCGGTTTTTTCCAGCTCCCGTTGCTGGCGCTGCCGGGTTTCCTTGCCGTGCTGGATAGCCTGCTCGACGCGCGCCACCTCGGCACCCAGTTCGTAGAACCGCCCCTGCACTTCATTGAAGCGGTCCGACAGTTCGATGTGTTCGGCGCGCCCTTTCTCGAGGGCGGCTTCCACGGCGCGCAGTTCGGCCGTGACGGCTTCCAGGCCGGTTTCCTGTTCTTTGATGCGGCGGCGTTTGTTCGCACTTTCATCGTGCAGTGCCTGGTAACGCAGCGTCAGCAGTTCGGCCTTGATACGCCGTTCCTGTTCACGCAGTTCCTTGAAGCGCTCGGCGCTGCGCGCCTGGCGCTTCAGTTTCTCAAGTTGTTTCTCAATTTCTTCTCTTAAGTCATTGAGACGAGAAAGGTTTTCATGCGTATGACGAATCCGGTTCTCGGTCTCCCGGCGGCGTTCCTTGTACTTGGAAATACCCGCCGCCTCTTCGAAAAATATGCGCAGTTCCTCCGGCTTGGCCTCGATCAGCCGGGAGATCATGCCCTGTTCGATAATCGCGTAACTGCGCGGGCCCAGGCCGGTACCGAGAAAGATATCGGTGATATCACGCCGCCGGCAGCGGGTACCGTTGAGAAAATAGGCCGACTGGCCATCGCGCGACACCTGCCGGCGCAGGGCAATTTCGTTGTAGTTGGCATACTGGCCGCCAATCGCGCCGCTGCTGTTGTCGAACACCAGTTCGACGGACGCCTGCGCCACCGGCTTGCGGGCTGTAGAACCATTGAAAATAACATCGGCCATGGAGTCGCCGCGCAGATGCTTGGCGGAGGTTTCGCCCATCACCCAGCGCACCGCATCGATGACGTTCGACTTGCCGCAGCCATTCGGGCCGACCACGCCGGTAAGCTCGGACGGAAAGTGAACGGTGGTAGGGTCGACGAACGATTTGAAGCCGGAGAGTTTGAGCTTGCTTAGCCGCATTGGCGAAAGATACCGGTCCGTAACGACGCTGACAAGCCTGAGTTGCCGGAAGGTATAAATTGACTAATTTTTCACCAGGCTACTACCGGCATGTCAGCACCAAACCCCTGTAAACAGCCTGCCAAATACTTCCGAAGTTCATCTGCGGCGTGAACAACCCCTGGCACGCCGCGTATCACAAGTGGAGCAGATTCTACTTTTGTTCGCCAAGCACCTGTTCCCCTGCAACTTGTGTTGTTTGGATCCGCTCCTGTATGGTGCGCGCATGTCGACGCAGCCCGCTAAAGACCTGGAAACTTTTGACAACCCGCACCCCGGGCGCGACTACACCATCCGCATCCGGGTGCCGGAATTCACCTGCCTGTGCCCCAAGACCGGCCAGCCGGATTTTGCCGAGCTGAGCCTGGAATACGTGCCGGACCGGCGTTGCGTGGAACTCAAGTCACTGAAGATGTACGTCTGGTCGTTTCGCGACGAGGGCGCCTTTCACGAGGACGTGACCAACCGGATCCTGGGCAAGCTGGTGGAGGTCTGTGCGCCCCGGTTCATGCGCCTGACCGCCGATTTCAACGTGCGTGGCGGCATCTACACCACCGTGGTAGCCGAATATCGTGCGCCTGACTGGCAGTCACCACCACCGGTGACGCTGCCTTAGTCCGCTTCGACCTGCAGCACGAACGTCACGCGCCGGTTCCTGGAGCGGCCCGCCTCCGTGTCATTGCTGTCACGCGGCCGGGTATCGCCGTAGCCGATGGCGCGGATACGTGCCGGCGCAACACCCTGTTCGATCAGTTTGCGCGTCACGCGGGCGGCCCGCGCCGAGGACAGTTCCCAGTTGGACGGGTAGCGGGTGGTCTGGATCGGCATATTGTCGGTATGCCCCTCCACCGACAGGTGATAGGGCAGCGTGCGCAGCACGGCGGCCAGATTCTGTAACAGCGCCAGGCCGTCGGTCGACAGGGCCGCACTTGCGGGGCTGAACAGGATGTTGTCGCTGATGTCGAGGTTGACCACACCCTGCTGCACGCTCATCTCGACACGGTCACTCAAACCGGTCTGACTCAATGTTGTCCGCAACCGGTCAGCCGCTGTCAAAGCAGGCTGGCTGTCGCCGTCCCCTGCCCCGTCAACCGGCCCGGTAACCGCCGGGGGCTCCGTAACACGTTGTTCAACATCGGCCGATGCCACGTCGGTCTCTGTCGCCGGTTCCGCCACCCCCTCTGTCGCTCCAGTGGCCTCTGCCGGCAGCGACCGGTCATCGGCCCGGGTCCCGGTCGATTGTGACTGAATGGCACCGGGCTCGACGTCGACGGGCAACAGGCCTTCGCCGGACATGACATAGCCCCCGTCCCCGGGGGCCGCAACGGGCAACAATGCGGGCACTGCGGCGAGTGCCCGGGCCGATGCCTGTAACGAAAAATCGAGGTTCAACGAAGCATCGTCAGCCGTGCTGACGGCCGTACCGGCCTGTACCGGCCCGCGGTCCTGGTAGGCCAGTAACAGGACAAACAGCGTCAGCAGGAGCGCCAGGATATCGATAAAACTCAGTAACCAGGTTTCCTGGCGTGCGGACGCCAGGCCGCTGTCGGCTTCCCAGGGAAAAGCGAGGTTTTCGCCTTCCCCGGTCGGGGGTACCAAATGCCGCGTAGCCGCGTAGTTCATGTCGGGGTGAACGCTAGGCCTTGACCAGCGTCAGTGGCCGTTGCATGGCCACCGGCTCCTGGCAATGGGCGAAATAGGCTTCCAGGGATTCCTTGATCAGCGTCGGATGCCGCTTCTGGTGAATCTGCAGCACACCTTCCATCAGCGATGTCATCTCCATCAGCCGCTGCCCGGTACGGCGTTCCATCTTGATCGCCAGGGGTTTGAACACCAGGTTGGAGGCGATAATGCCGTAGACGGTGGTGATCATGGCAAATGCCATCGAACCGCCAATCTCGTTCAGCCCCGCGTCACCGATACCGGACAACATGTGCACCAGACCGAACAGGGTGCCCAGCATGCCGAACGCCGGCGCCAGCGCCGCCATGGTATACAGGATCTGCGTCTGCCCGTTTTCCTTCGAGCGTTCGCCGGCGATACGCCATTGCAGCGACTTGGTGAGGTCATCCAGGCTGCAACCCTCGACCACCTGCCGCAAGCCGGCGGCGACGAACGGGTTACTGATGTCCGACAGGGCTCGCTCGGCCGCGCGCGGACTGCTGAAACGGTGGCGCCGGGCAAACCGCAACAGCTGCGCGATGTCCCGGTCGATGGTGCGCGCCTCGCCACGGAACAGCTGTGGCAGACTGTGCAGCAACTTGCGGACCTCGGCCACCGGGCGGCTCACCAGTGTGGCAGCGAGGGTACCACCGAGGACGACAATCAGGCCGGGCACACTGAAAAAGGCAGCGATGCTGCCGGGTGCCAGCACCAGAATCGCCATGACCAGCAGTAGGCCACCCGCCAGGCCGATGATTACAGACCGTTTCATACCTGCCCCCTGGATTAGGTTAATTCAGGTATGACTGAGCAAATTCCGTTCCGATAGCGAATCATTGCCATCACTTTCTGACAGGTAATTGTTTTCAAAGTATTAAATTTATCTCAACCGCGAACCCTCAGGCAGTTGGTGGAATGCCCTTGCCGGGTGGCTCGGCAAAACCTTGCCGCCGGCCAGGGCGTTGATCGAAGGCACCCTCAAGGTATGATCAGCGGCCAGGCTCCCTTCCCGCGGTGCAGACCGGCGATGAAATTGCAGTCAACTGACAGGTACACACATGCCCCTGTTTATCGGCATTGACGTCGGCACCTCCGCCTGCCGTGCCTGCGCCATCGACGCCCGGGGTCGTATCGCAGGTGAAGCCAGGACCGACCTGCCGCCCCCGGCCCGCACACCCGCGGGCATCGAGCAGGCCCCGGCCATCTGGTGGCAGGCGCTGACCACGACGCTTGACCATCTGTGTACGCAGATCGACACCGGCGCCATCGCGCGGCTGGCCGTGGATGGCACCTCGTCGACCCTGCTGCTGGCCGCCCCCGACGGCACGGCCCTGACCCCGGGGCTGATGTATAACGATGCCCGTGCGACCGTGGCCGCCCGGCTGATCGAGCAACACGCGCCGCCGGACAGCGCCGCGCGAGGCCCCTCTTCCAGCCTGGCGAAATGCCTGCACCTGGCTGCCGGCCGGACACGGGACGCCTGGCTGGCGTTGCACCAGGCTGACTGGCTGGCCGGCTCGCTGACCGGGAATTTCCGCTACAGCGACGAGAACAATGCGCTGAAAATGGGTTACGACCTCGAGCAGGGGCGCTGGCCGGATTGGTTCGGCGCCCTGCCGCTGGACCCGGCCCGCCTGCCGGAGGTGGTGCCGCCGGGAACCGTCATCGGCACCCTGCGGCCCGCGCTGGCCGATCACTGGCGCTGCCGGCGCGATGTCACGGTTGTCGCCGGGACTACCGACAGCACCGCCGGCTTCATCGCGGCGGGGGCTCGTCGGGCCGGCACCGCCGTCAGTGCACTGGGCAGCACGCTGGTACTGAAAGTCCTGTCGGATCGCCCGGTGTTTTCCGCCGGTCACGGTGTTTACAGCCACCGCCTGGGCGGACGCTGGCTGGCAGGCGGCGCATCAAACGCCGGGGGGGCCGTACTGCAGACCCTGTTCGGGCGTTGCGATATCAAGCGTTACAGCCGGCTGATGCAGCCGGCTGTCGCCACCGGTCTGGATTACTACCCGCTACTGTCAAAAGGCGAACGCTTCCCGGTGCAGGATCCGGACCTGGCGCCGCGCCTGACACCCCGCCCGGCCTCCGATGCGGTTTTTTTTCAGGCGATACTGGAAAGCCTGGCGGGTATCGAGCAACGGGGCTACCGACTGCTGGCCGAGCTCGGCGCTCCCTACCCGGCACGGGTGCTGAGTGTCGGTGGCGGCGCCGCCAACCTCGCCTGGCAGGAGATCCGCCACCGGCGGCTGGGGGTACCCGTGGGCCGCGCACCCCACCAGGAGGCGGCCTATGGCGCGGCGTTACTGGCGCTCAGGGGCCAGGCCGTTTTCCCGGACCCATAGCACGGTCGAACCGGCCACTGCCGCCGGCATGACGATAAAGTTCAGTACCGGCACCAGCGTGCACAGCATGACCAGCCCGCCGAAAGTCCATGCCAGCAGCGGCCGCTTGCGCAACCGCGCCCGCTGCTCCTTGAAAAACAGGCGGTGGTTGGCCATGGGGTAATCCATGTACTGTACGGTCATCATCCAGGCGCTGAACAGCACCCAGAGCACCGACGCGCCCACGTTGACCAGCGGCACCAGCAGGAGCAACAGCAGGGGCACGGCGCGCAGCAGGAAATACAGCAGCTTGCGCAGCTCGGAGAAAATACTGGGCAGGATATCGCGTAACAGCTGGCGCCAGTCGCCCTGCAGCGGCTTGCCCGTGAGGTAGGCTTCGACCGCCTCGGCCAGCAGACCGTTGAACGGCGCCGCGATCAGGTTCGCCACGATCGAGAAGCCATAGAATATGACCACCAGGCTGGTCAGCACGAACACCGGAATCACCAGGTAGCTCAACCAGTGCAGCCAGTCCGGCAACCTGGCCAGCAGGTAACGCGACGAGTCGTCCACCCAGCCGTAAGCCAGGCCGATCAGTCCGCCGAACAACAGCAGGTTGACCAGTAACGGTATCAACACGAACCGGCGCAGCCCCGGCTTGTTCAGCAGGCCGAAACCGGCCAGCAGGTAACGGGGCCCGGCGAATAGATCACGCATAAGTTTCCTTGAGGTTAGCGATTAACGAATCGGGCGATACGTTCAACACCGATTTGCAACTGTTCCAGGGATGTGGTGTAGGCGAAGCGTACGTGCTGTGCCGCACGATAGGTTCCAAAATCGATGCCCGGGGTAATCGCCACGCCGGCCGTTTCCAGCAACTCATTGGCGAAGCCGAAACTGTCGTCGGTAAAGCGGCTGCAATCCGCGTACAGGTAGAAGGCGCCCGCGGGCTGCACCGGGATATCGAATCCCAGCGACTGCAGCGCCGGCATCAGGTAATCGCGCCGCGCCTTGAAAGCCTCGCGGCGCGCTTCCAGGACCGCCAGCGTGTCGGGCTGGAAGGCCGCCAGCGCGGCGTACTGGGCGGGCGTGGGTGCCGCCAGGAACAGGTTCTGCGCCAGTCTGTCCAGGGGTTCGACAAAGGCCTCCGGTGCCACCAGCCAGCCCAGCCGCCAGCCGGTCATGCCGAAGTACTTGGAGAAACTGTTGATGACAAACATGTCGTCACCGAAGGCCAGCGCGGTATAGGGCGGCTCGTCGTAATACAGGTTTTGATAGATTTCGTCGACGATCAGGGAGCCGCCCCGGGCGCGGACCGCGGCGAGCAGTTCGGCCATGCGGTCGCGAGGTATCACCGTACCCGTGGGGTTCGAGGGACTGGCGATCAGGGCCGCCACCGTGTCGTCAGTCCAGTGAGCGTTCAGTGTAGCCGCATCCAGCTGGTAAGCCAGCGTATCGGTCACGGGAACGGTGACCGGTTCGCCATCGTAAAGATAGACAAAGTTGCGGTTGCACGGATAACCGGGATCAGTCATCAGCACCTGTTTGCCGGCGTCGACCAGTGCCGCAATGATCAGCTGCAAGGCGCCTGACGCGCCCGGCGTAACCAGTATGCGCTCGGGCGACACCGTGACTCCGAATCTGTCCTGGTAGTGCCCGGCAATCGCCGCGCGCAGGGTCGCGAGGCCGCACGCCGGTGTGTAATGGGTGTGCCCCGCCTGCAGCGCAGCAATACCGGCCTGCACAACCGGTTCGGGTGTATCGAAGTCCGGCTCGCCGATCTCCATGTGTACGATGGAGCGGCCTTCGGCTTCCAGTTGACGGGCCCTGGCGAGCAACGCCATGACGTGAAAAGGCGCAATCGACTGCAACCGCCGTGCGCTCATGAGGGCTTCAGTTCACGCCGCCCGTGCATGCAGGTCCCGCAACTGGTCGACGTTGACGAAGCGGTGATCGCCGGCTTCGCCCGACAGAACGTTGAACGGCTGATCGGGTTCACCGAGGTGGTCCACGACCAGGGCCGCGCCCGAAAAATCCTGTCCCTCGCTGTACTGGCTGACCGTCACCAGCGTCGACAGCCCGGAATCCCGTGCCGCACGCAGGCCGTTTTCCGTGTCTTCGAACGCCAGGCATTCGTTGGCGCTTACCCCCATCTGCCGCATGGCGTAATGATAAATATCCGGCGCGGGTTTTTTTTGACCGACCACGCCACCCGCGGCGATCACTTCAAACCAGTTTTCGCTGTCGGGTGCCAGGTTGTATTTCAACAGGGCGGTCACATTGGCCGGCGTGGTGGTCGTGGCGATACCAAGCCGCAGGCCCGCCTGCCGCGCCTCTTCGAGCAGGCGCTTGATACCGGGCCGCATCGGCACCTCGCCGGAGGCGACGATACGGGTATAAACAGCCGTCTTGGCGGCGTGCAGACCGGCAATAAACTGATCGAGCCCGGCCGCTGCGTCGAAGCCGGGGGCGTGTTCATCGATATAATGCCTGATGCGTTCCTTGCCGCCCGTGACCGCGAGCAGCTCGGCGTACATCTGCTGTGACCAGTGCCAGTCCAGACCCGCCTCTTCGAACGCCCGGTTGAAGGCCTGCCGATGTATCTCCTCGGTCTCGGCAAGGGTCCCGTCCACGTCAAACAGCAGGGTTGTCAGTTTCTTCATACTATCTATTCACTTCTCGACCTGAATGCCGGCAGAAAGTGCCTCTTCCGCCGGGTATGACTATTCTACCGCAACGGCAGGCCACGGGGCAGCGGGTAAACGGGCCCGTTTCACCCGGTAATTTTTGCGCATTTCGCTCTTGACTCCACCCAGACTCCCACGGAAACTAGCGCACTTGGTATCGGGCGGCCGGGTAAAACTTGCCTGTTTTCCCCGATTTTGATATAGAGCACGGCTACTTTAGGAATGCTGGCTGGGAGAAGTTGAATGGCTGCCAGGAAAAAGGCTGCAAAGACCAAAGCAAAGGCGAAGGCGAAGCAAAAGGCTGTCGTCAGAAAAAGCGTCGCAAAAAAGAAAACGGCGGTGAAGAAAAAAGCCGTAACCAGGAAAGCGCCGGCCAGGAAAAAGGTCGTGGCCAAGAAGAAGGTTGTCGCCAAAAAGAAAGTGGCCGCAAAGAAAAAAACCGCTGCGCCGAAAAAAGCCGCTGCAAAACCCGCCGCCAGGAAGACGGCCGCTGCCAAGAAAGCCGTGAGCAAAGGCAGATCCAGGTCAACGGGCAAAGCGGCCCCGCTCTCTTCGCATGCCGGCCCGGTTCCAGGCATTGCGCCTTACCGCGAAAAACGTGGTGAGGAGTACATGAACGAGACCCAGACAGAGCACTTCCGGAATATCCTCCAGGCATGGAAGCGCGACCTGATGGAAGAAGTGGACCGCACGGTGCACCACATGCAGGATGAAGCGGCCAACTTCCCGGACCCCAACGATCGTGCCACACAGGAATCCGAGTTCAGCATGGAACTGCGGGCCCGTGACCGGGAACGCAAGCTGATCAAGAAAATCGACGAATCGCTGATGGACCTGGAAAACGAGGAATACGGCTATTGCGAGGCCTGTGGCGTCGAAATCGGTATTCGCCGCCTGGAAGCACGCCCTACCGCCACCTTGTGTATCGACTGTAAAACGCTCGATGAAATCCGCGAAAAACAGATGGGCTGACGCCGGGCCTCATCCTCACCCGAAGCAAAGCAATAAAAAAACCGGCCCGGCGCCGGTTTTTTATTGGTGCGGTAACATCTGGCAGTCATGCTGTCGCGACGGATACACGGCATGACAGCTGAATCCGGCCGGCGTCGCTACCGCGGCCGTTTCGCCCCCTCCCCGACCGGCCCCCTGCATTTCGGTTCCCTGGTCGCCGCGGTCGGCAGTTTCCTCGATGCCCGCGCACAGGGCGGCGAATGGCTGGTACGTGTCGAAGACCTGGACCCACCCCGTGAAGTGGCCGGTGCATCAGAGGACATTCTGCAGACACTGGACGCCTTCGGCCTGCACTGGGACGGCGCGGTTGTCTACCAGAGTCGGCGCACCGACATCTATGAACAGGCGCTGGAAAAACTGGAATACGCCGGGAACATCTATCCCTGCGCCTGCTCACGCAGTGATGTTCAGCGACTTGCTGCGCATGCCGGTTCTCCGGGGGTTTACCCCGGCACCTGCCGCAATGGCCTGCCGGCGGGCCGGGAAGCACGTTCCATCCGCCTCCGGGTACCGGAACTCGCGGTGGGTTTCAGGGACCGACTGCAGGGTGATATCCAGGAATGGCTGCCGGAAACCAGCGGCGATTTTGTCGTGAAGCGCGCCGACGGACTGTTCGCCTACCAGCTGGCCGTGGTGGCCGATGACATAGGCCAGGGCATTACCGACGTGGTACGTGGCGCCGACTTGCTGGACTCCACTGCCCGTCAGCTGCTGATTTACCGCTTGCTCGGCGCGGCCGAGCCGCGCTACCTGCACCTGCCGGTTGCAACCGACATACGCGGTGTAAAGCTCAGCAAACAGACCAGGGCCGCGCCTGTTAACACCCGCCATAAAACAAGCGCCTTGTGCGCGGTATTACGCTTTCTCGGCCAGCGGCTCCCGGTCGAACTCGAAACAGCCGGCATCGAGGAACTTTGGAACTGGGCGATTGCGAACTGGGATCCGGAACTATTGCCGTCTCAACGGCAAATAGCCATCGGCGGATCTGACGCAGACGAAAACGGGCAGTAACTGCGTGCCTGAATGACGGGATTAATCAGACGTTTCCTGATACAGGTCACTCAAGGTCATATTGATACCGCTTTCCTATTGTCCGTACAATGGCGTGACCAAACTGGAGGAGTACACGATGTCCGAGGAAAAGGTATACCCGGTTCCTGCAGGCTTTGCCGCCCACGCACACATAGGCAAGAGCCAGCACGAAGAAATGTACCGGCGCTCCGTCGATGACCCGGAAGGCTTCTGGGCCGAACAGGCCGACCGCTTTGTCAGCTGGTACAAACCCTGGAACCAGGTGCTCGACTGGGACTTCAGCAGCGGCAAAATCCGCTGGTTCGATGGCGCCAGCCTCAACGTCTGCTACAACTGTATCGACCGCCACCTGGACAGCCGCGCTGACCAGGTGGCTATTATCTGGGAAGGTGACGACCCCGGCAGTGACAGCCGCATTACCTACCGGGAGCTTTATGATGAAGTCTGTACCTTTGCCAATGTACTGAAAGCCCGCGGCGTGAAAAAAGGCGATCGTGTCTGCATCTACATGCCGATGATTCCCGAGGCCACCTATGCCATGCTGGCCTGCGCCCGCATCGGCGCCATCCATTCGGTTGTGTTCGGCGGCTTCTCCCCTGACTCGATCAAGGACCGCATTCTTGATTCGGATTGCCGGGTCGTGGTCACCACCGATGAAGGTGTGCGTGGCGGCAAGCGCATCCCCATGAAGGCCAATACCGACAAAGCACTGGCATCCTGCCCCAACGTGCATACCGTGGTCGTCGTCAGGCACACGGGCGGTGCCGTCGACTGGCATGCAGAGCGTGACGTCTGGCTGCACGAAATGGCCACCACCGTCGACGCCGACTGCGAACCGGAGCCGATGGATGCCGAGGATCCACTGTTCATTCTCTATACATCGGGATCCACCGGTAAACCCAAGGGCGTGCTGCATACCAGCGGCGGTTACCTGCTGTATGCCGCGATCACGCATAAATATGTATTCGACTACCAGGATGGAGAACATTTCTGGTGTACCGCCGATGTCGGCTGGATTACCGGTCACACCTACATCGTTTACGGACCGCTTGCCAACGGCGCAACCACACTCATGTTCGAGGGCATCCCCACCTATCCGGACGCCTCGCGTTTCTGGCAGGTCTGCGACAAGCACAATGTAACCACCTTCTACACCGCACCCACCGCTATCCGTGCGCTGATGCGTGAAGGCGATGAGCCGGTAAGGCGCACCGGGCGCCAGTCTCTGCGACTGCTGGGCACAGTGGGTGAACCCATCAACCCCGAAGCCTGGGAGTGGTACTACCGGGTGGTCGGCGATGAGCGCTGCCCGATTGTGGACACCTGGTGGCAGACCGAAACCGGTGGCCACCTGATCACCGGGCTACCGGGTGCCATCGACATGAAACCCGGTTCGGCGAGCCTGCCGTTTTTCGGCGTGGAGCCGGCCCTGGTCGATAATGAAGGCAAGCTGCTCGAAGGCGAAGCGGAAGGCAACCTGGTGATCACCCGGCCCTGGCCGGGACAGATGCGCACGGTCTACGGCGACCATCAGCGTTTTATCGACACTTATTTCACGACTTATCCCGGTATGTACTTCAGCGGTGACGGAGCACGCCGTGATAAAGATGGTTATTACTGGATTACCGGCCGTGTCGACGACGTACTCAACGTATCCGGTCACCGCCTCGGAACTGCAGAGCTGGAAAGCGCCCTGGTACTGCACAAGGATGTCGCGGAAGCGGCCGTCGTCGGTTACCCGCACGATATCAAGGGCCAGGGTATCTATGCCTATGTCACCCTGGTAAAAGGCATTGAACCCAGTGACGAACTCAAGACTGAACTGGTAAAAATGGTCCGTAGCGATATCGGCCCGATAGCCACTATCGATGTCATTCAGTGGGCACCCGGACTGCCCAAGACACGCTCGGGTAAAATCATGCGCCGCATACTGCGCAAGATCGCCGCCAACGATATCGACAACCTGGGTGATACCTCGACCCTGGCCGATCCCGGCGTGGTCGACCACCTCAGGGACAACCGGGCTCATCAATGAGCCTGTTGTCCCTCCGGCAACTGGATATCCTGCTGGTCGAACCGTCCAGCACCCAGTACAAAATCATCGAGGATTACCTGCAACAACTGGGTGCAGAGCACCTGCACCGTGTAGAGCGCGGTGAACAGGCGCTGGCGCAGATGCGTGAACGCCACACAGACCTGGTCATCAGTGCCATGCATCTGCCGGACATGACCGGCACGGAACTGATACAGCAAATGCGTGCCGATGATGAGCTGCTGGACGTGGCATTCATGCTGATTTCCAGTGAAACCCACATCCGCTACCTTGAACCCCTGCGACAGGCTGGCGTCATCGCCATCCTGCCCAAGCCGTTCAGCCTGGAACAGCTGCGTAAATCACTGCTGGCGACACTCGACTATCTGCAGCCCGACCCACTGGAACTGTCACAGTTCTCTCCGGATGAGCTCCGGGTATTGATTGTCGACGACAGCTTCACCTCGCGCCGCATCGTCCGGCAGATGATGGAGCGCATGGGTATCGAACAATTCGTCGAAGCGGAAAACGGGCAACAGGCCATCGAGTGCATCGAGAAGGAATTCTTCGACCTGATTGTCACGGACTATCATATGCCGGGAATGGACGGCGAACAGCTCAGCCAGTTTATTCGCAACCAGAGCACGCAGCAGAGCGTACCGGTGCTGATGGTCACCTCCGAGACCGATCACAACCGGCTTGCCGGGATCGCGCAAAGCGGCGTTTCGGCGGTTTTCGACAAACCCTTCACCATCGATACGCTGCGCTCCACCATAGAACGGGTGCTCTGATGTTCCCGGGCGCATGACCTTCGAGCCTGCCTGGTGGTTACCGGGCGCCCATCTGCAGACGCTCTACCCTTATCTGGCCCGCCGCCATCGACCACCGCCATTGCGCCGCGAACGTGTTGAACTGCCGGACGGCGATTTCATCGATGTCGACTGGGGGCCCGATTACGACGCTCCACTGGTTCTGCTGCTGCACGGCCTGGAAGGTTCGATTCGCTCCCACTACGCCGCCGGCCTGATGCACTCACTGGACCAGTGCGGATTTCAGGTGGCGCTGATGAACTTCCGCGGGTGCAGCGGTGAACCCAACCGCCTGCCACGCAGCTACCACTCCGGTGACACCGCTGACCTGGATTTCCTGGTGCGACGGCTGCACCAGCGCCATCCCGGGCGTTCGTTGTACCTCGTCGGTATTTCGCTGGGTGGCAACGTTCTGCTCAAGTGGCTCGGCGAAAACCCGGAACAGGCGTTCGTACAGAAGGCTGTCGCCGTCTCCGTTCCTTTCGAACTGAACAAGGCGGCATTGCGGCTGCAAACGGGGCTTTCGCGCCTTTACCAGTACTACCTGCTCAGGAAACTTCGCCGCTCTATTCGCCTCAAGGCGCAACGCATGCATCTGCCTGTAAACGTGGGTGAACTGGACGGGTTGAAATCTTTCCGCGCCTTCGATGACCGGGTTACCGCGCCGTTGCATGGCTTTGCCGGTGTCGACGATTATTACCGGCGTTCGAGTTGTCGGCCATTTGTCGCCATGATCAAAACGCCGACATTGCTGCTGCAGGCCCTGGATGACCCCTTCATGACACCCGATATCGTGCCCGCCGGCAGTGAAATGGGACCGGGTGTCACGCTGGAGCTCAGTAAGCGGGGCGGACATGTCGGTTTCATCGCCGGCGCCTGGCCGTGGAAAGTCCGCTTCTGGCTGGATGAACGAATCTGCCGCGCTTTCAGCGCCTCCTGATGTCGACGATCTGACGCATTATTTGCACCTAATCTGTGCATTATAATTATTCTCTAATTTTCTTAATTTCTTTGGCCCCAACTGGCTGTACGGCTGCCGTTTCCGCGTCTCCGGAGAAATTTATATTACTTAATCTTAATTAGAGATATTTTTAATTACTATTTGTTCCTATTGGTTTTAACACCTTTTTCATTGAGCTTTGTTACAGGTGGGAACATCACCTGACGTAGCGTGGCAACCGCGCACATCTCAAGCTGATCCACCCCTGGCCGATACCTCATCCTAGTTGTTTCGTCAAAGCATTGGCGCACATTTTGGGATAAATCCAGGGGCCCGCCGTAATGGTCCCGCCTTCAGGAAGACTTAGCTGGGACAACATTACATGACTCTATCGACGCTGTTCAAGAACACTGCGCTGGGCCTCGGCCTTGCCCTGCTTACCGGCACGGCCTGTGCCGACGAAGCCGATATATACTCCGTCCATTTCTCTGAAAACGGTAAACACCTGATCACCGGTGGCGCCGGCGGCTTCACACTGGCCGAGACCGAAAAACATACCGGCGGGATCAAGATCTGGGACAGCGAAACCGGTGCCCTGGTCGAAGCCATGGGTCAGCGTTCGGATCTCGACACCATTTTCGGCGACCAGTATGGCCGTGTCGGCAGTCGTCGCTGGGGCATCAGCAACTTCAAGGACGTCGTGCTGACCGGCTCCTACCCGAATGGCAAAGTCGTCCTGCTGCCCAGCTCGCTGGGACGCATGGTCAACAATGATCACCAGCAGATGCCTGATTTCATCGGTGGCTACCTGGATTTCGAAGGCCACCACCCGGCCCGGATCGAGCTGTCGCAACTGTCTGCAGGCAAGGGTGATTGCGATCCCAAGACCGGATTCCATGACTACGCGGGGCCGATCGTCCCGTCGAACAACGGCAAGTATGCGGCCGTAGTCATCAATACCTGCAAGGCCGTCCGCGGCAAGGATGACCAGCAGGTGGGTTTCGAATACCGTTCCGATCTGCATGTGATGGACCTCGCCAAATTCGAGGTGATCGATACGGTTGAGAAAATCGACGCCGGGGTCTATGCGCTGGGGATTACCGATAATGGCAAACGTATTGCTTTTGTCGGTCGCGATCATTTCGACATCATCGACCTGGACAGTGGCAAGCGTCACGCTGTTGAGACCTACAAAGACAGCGCCTTCATGATTCCTCGCCAGTTCAGTACCCTGCAGTTCAGCAAGGACGGCAGCAAGCTGATTTCATTGCGCAACATCTATGATATCGCCAGCGGCGTCGAAGAAACCTTGAAATGGGCCGATGGTGAGGCCAAGAAGCCGCGCCGTATTTCCAATATCAAGGTTGCGCCTGATCTGAGCTATTTCGCTATGGTGGTACCCAAGCGTTCACTCATTATGTTTGGTGACGACGGTCTGCCCCATTCCTACGGCAAGGCCGACAAGGTCATTCTGCTGGACACCGAAACCGGCAAACGTACCGAACTGAAAGTCACCAAATCCATGACCGAAGGCAAGCGTTGCGTGACGGACATATCACCTGACAGTGAACGGGTTGCGGTCGGGTGCAAGGGTGGCCTGTTGCGCGTCTACAATGCCCGCACCGGCGACATGCTATGGAAAAAGCAGAACCTCGGTCAGAAGAAGCGTAACAATAAGCTGATGCAGGTCCGTCACGATGCAACCGACCGCCTGTTTGCGCTGATGGATGCTTCGCTGCTGTACTGAAAATTTACGACCCGTTGGTACATGGTATAAAAAAAGGGGCCGAAAGGCCCCTTTTTTTACCTCTGGAAACAGCTGTTGCCGTTTCCGGTTTCAGACGAGACTCAATTCTCGCCGACGGCCTTCATGCTCAGGCGGATACGGCCCTGCTTGTCGACTTCCAGCACCTTCACCTTGATGGTGTCACCTTCACTCAGCTTGTCGCTGACCTTCTCCACGCGCTCGTCGGAGATCTGTGAAATGTGCACCAGCCCGTCCTTGCCGGGCAGGATGGTAACAAAGGCTCCGAAGTCCATCAGCTTGGCTACCTTGCCTTCGTAGACGTGGCCGACCTCGACATCGGCGGTCAGCTGCTCGATACGCCTGCGCGCCTCTTCGCCGGCCGCCTGGTCCACCGAGGCGATCTTGACGATACCGCTGTCATCAATATCGATGCTGGCACCGGTTTCCTCGGTGAGCGCACGGATGGTCGCCCCGCCCTTGCCGATGACGTCGCGGATACGGTCCGGGTTGATCTTGATGGTGATGTAACGCGGGGCGTGCTCGGACATGTCCTCGCGCGGCGCGCTGATCACCTTGCCCATTTCACCAAGGATGTGCAGACGCGCATCGTGAGCCTGTGCCAGGGCCACTTCCATGATCTCCCGGGTGATACCGTCGATCTTGATATCCATCTGCAGGGCATTGACGCCCTTCTCGGTACCGGCCACCTTGAAGTCCATGTCACCGAGGTGATCCTCGTCACCCATGATGTCGGTCAGCACGGCAAACTTGTCGCCTTCCTTGATCAGGCCCATCGCCACACCGGCCACCGGCGCCGACAGCGGCACACCGGCATCCATCATCGACAGGCTGCTGCCGCAGACACTGGCCATGGAACTGGAGCCGTTGGACTCGGTGATTTCGGACACCACGCGAATGGTGTAGGGGAAATCATCCTTGTTCGGCATACAGGCCAGTACGCCGCGCTTGGCGAGCCTGCCGTGGCCGATTTCCCGTCGCTTGGGGCTGCCGACACGCCCGGTCTCACCAACGCAGTAAGGCGGGAAATTGTAGTGCAGCATGAAGTTTTCACGGTAGGAACCCTGCAAGGCATCGATAATCTGCGCGTCGCGTTCGGTACCCAGGGTAGTGACCACCAGCGCCTGCGTTTCGCCGCGGGTGAACAGCGCCGAACCGTGGGTACGCGGCAGTACGCCGGTACGTACGGTAATGGGGCGCACTGTTTTGGTGTCGCGGCCGTCGATACGCGGCTGACCTTCGATAATGCGGCTGCGTACGATGTTCTTTTCCAGCTTCTCCATCGCGCCGCGAACTTCTTCTTCACTGAAGGCGGCGGCGTCACCACCGGCCAGTTTTTCAATGGTTTCGGCGCGAATGGCGTCCAGGCTTGCATAGCGGTCCTGCTTGTCGGCAATCTGGTAGGCGTCGCCGAAAGCCGCGCCGCTGGCGTCGGCCACCGCACTGGCCAGCGCTTCGTTGGTCGCGACCGCCTGCCACTCCCAGGCCGGGGCATTGATCTCGGCGGCCAGTTCGCTGATGGCTGCGATTGCGGCCTGCATCTGTTCGTGGCCGAACACCACCGAACCCAGCATCACGTCTTCCGGCAATTCGCTGGCCTCGGATTCGACCATCAGCACCGCCTTGGAAGTACCGGCGACGACCAGGTCCAGTGCCGAGTTTTCCATCTGCGTACGATCGGGGTTCAGCACGTACTCGCCATCGATGTAACCGACGCGGGCCGCGCCCACCGGACCGTTGAACGGCAGACCGGAAATCGCGCAGGCTGCAGAAGCACCCAGCAAGGCGGGAATGTCCGGGTCGATCTCGGGATCCAGCGACATGACCGTCGCAATGATCTGTACTTCGTTGGTGAACCCCTTGGGGAACAGCGGCCGGATGGGCCGGTCGATCAATCGGCAGAGCAGTGTTTCATTTTCGCTGGGTCGACCTTCACGACGAAAAAAACCGCCGGGTATCTGGCCGGCGGCGTAGGTGCGTTCCTGATAATCGACGGTGAGTGGGAAGAAGTCACGGCCTTCCGAGCCGCGTTTCAAGCCGACGGCGGTGACGAAAACAACGGTTTCGCCCATGCTGACCATGACGGCGCCGGACGCCTGACGGGCGATTTCGCCGGTTTCCATGGTAACGGTGTGACTGCCGTACTGGAACGATTTCTTGATAGGGTTCACGGGATCTGATCCTTACTGCTGGCTACAGCGGTTGATAAAGATGTGCAAAGGTTCGTGGTGTATGCGCGCGGGATTTCTAGCGGCGCAGACCCAGGCGGCCGATAAGTTCCTGATAGCGACCGACATCCTTGCGCTTGAGGTAGTCGAGCAACTTGCGACGGTTACTGACCATGCGCAGCAGGCCCTGACGGGAATGGTGATCCTGCTTGTGCTTCTGGAAATGTTCGGTCAGTTCCTGAATGTTCGCAGACAGCAGGGCGACCTGTACTTCGGGCGAGCCGGTGTCACCCGCGGTACGCTGGTAATCGTTGACTATCTTCTGTTTCTGTTCGGTTGATAAAGCCATGGTTTACTCCAAGTGCGTGTGAATCGCAGTCCATCCAGCGAACAGGCCAGACGGAAGCCGCGTATTTTAACTGCCCGGCCTAATTCGCTCAATAGCTTAGGCGTTTTACCGCTCAGGCACTTTTCATCAGGCGCCGGGGCGCCACGCGCCCGTCGTCCAGAATTTCTCCCATTCCCAGGAACTGCCGGTTACTCTGGTACAGACGCACCCAGCCGCTGGTAGGCGCGTGTGGCACCAGCACCGGCTGGCCCTGCTGCAGGTAAAAGGCGGCATCCGCGGATAATTCCACGTCCGGCCATTGGGTTAGCGCCGTCTCGATGGGCAACAGCAACTCATCCATGGCCGGCATGTCGTTCTGCTTCAGCGCCTCCAGCTGTTCGAGCGTCACCAGGTGCTGTTCACCGTACGGCCCGACCGCGGTTCGTCGCAGCGCGGCCACATGGGCGCCACAGCCGAGCTTTTCGCCGATATCCTCGGCCAGGGTACGGACGTAGGTGCCTTTCGAGCAATGCACCTCGATATCGATCCAGTCGCGCCCGCGCGCGGTGACACTGAGCTGGAAGATGGTCACCGGCCGTGCCTCGCGCTCGACCTCCACCCCTTGCCGGGCCAGCTTGTAGAGCCGCTGGCCTTCATGCTTCAGCGCCGAATACATGGGTGGCACCTGCTCGATATCACCGCGGAACCCGTCCAGCACGGCTTCCAGCTGGTCGTCGGAATAGGCTTCCACCGGCCGCGTCTCGAGAACCTCGCCTTCAGCGTCCGCCGTGGCAGTACGTACGCCCAGCTGGCAACGCACCTGGTAGCGCTTGTCGGCGTCCAGCAGGAAGGCCGATACCTTGGTGGCCTCACCCATGCAGATCGGCAGCACACCGGAGGCCAGCGGATCCAGACTGCCGGTGTGCCCGGCTTTTTTGGCGAAATACAAACGTTTAACCTGCTGCAGGGCTTCGTTGGATGTAATCCCCGACGGCTTGTCCAGCAACAGTATGCCGTTGACGTCTCGACCTCTAACGCGGCGTCGTCCCATAAAAGCTGTTTACCTCAATGCTCCGAATCGGCATCGTCATCGTCCTGGTCGGCGCGTACAGCGCTATCGATCAGGGCACTGAGACGCGCTCCCTGCTCCAGGGAGTGATCCTGCTTGAAATGTAGTTGCGGTACGTGCCGCATGGTCAGGCGTTTGCCGAGTGAATGGCGCAGGAAACCCGCGGCGCCCTGCAGTACCGCCAGCGAATTATCGGCATCCTGCTGCTCACCCAGGGTGGAAAAGAAGACCTTGGCGTGTGACAGGTCGCGTGACACCTCGACCGCGGAAATACTCACCAGGCCGAGACGCGGATCATCGATCTCGTCGTGTATCAGGGTGGCCAGTTCGCGCTGGATCTGCTCACCCACCCGCCGGGTCCTGGGGAAATCACGTGGCATGCCGGAAAACCGCGTACTTACTCGACGACACGCGCTTTTTCGATACGCTCGAAGACCTCTATCTGGTCGCCGACCTTCACGTCGTTATAGCTCTTGACACCGATACCGCATTCCGTACCGGAGCGCACCTCGTTCACGTCGTCCTTGAAGCGCCGCAGTGACTCCAGCTCACCCTCGAAAATAACCACGTTATCGCGCAGCACGCGAATCGGTGCGCTGCGCTTGACCATACCCTCGACCACCATGCAGCCGGCGATGGCGCCGATCTTGGGCGCACGGAATACGTCGCGCACTTCGGCCAGTCCGATAATTTCCTCGCTGACTTCCGGCGACAGCATGCCGGAAACGGCCGCCTTGACCTGGTCGATGGCGTCATAAATGACGCTGTAGTAGTGCAGGTCGACGCCGTGCTCCTCGACGATGCGGCGAGCCGCGGCGTCGGCACGCACGTTGAAGCCAATCAGAATGGCATTGGAGGCCACCGCCAGGTTGGCATCGGTTTCGTTGATGCCACCGACACCGGCGGAAACCACCTTCACCGCCACCTCGTCGGTCTCGATTTTGGTCAGGGAATCCCGCAGTGCCTCCACGCTGCCCTGCACGTCTGCCTTCAGCACAATGTTCAGGGTCGACAGCTCGCCGCTGCCCATGCGTGAGAACATGTCATCCAGTTTGGCCTGCTGCTGCTTGGCCAGCTTGATTTCACGTTGTTTCTGCTGGCGGAACTCGGCCAGTTCGCGCGCCTTGCGCTCGTCGTTGATAACCAGCGCATCTTCGCCGGCATCGGGCGTACCCGACAGGCCCAGAACGACCGCGGGCATGGACGGCCCGGCCGAATCGATGGCCTGCCCCGATTCGTTGAACATGGCGCGGACGCGCCCCATTTCCTGCCCCGTCACCAGGGTATCGCCACGTCGCAGCACACCGTTCTGCACCAGGATGGTCGCCACCGGCCCGCGTCCCTTGTCGAGGGTGGACTCGATAACCACGCCTTTTGCCGGGCAGTCTTCGACAGCCTTGAGTTCGAGCAGTTCGGACTGCAGCAACAAGGCGTCCAGCAGGGCGTCGATGCCTTCGCCGGTCTTGGCCGATACCGGGACAAACTGCGTATCGCCACCCCAGTCTTCCGGGATCACCTCGTACTGCGTCAACTCGTTCTTGACCCGGTCGGGATCGGCTTCCGGCTTGTCGATCTTGTTAATAGCAACCACCATGGGCACCCCGGCTGCCTTGCTGTGCTGTATTGCCTCGATGGTCTGCGGTTTTACGCCATCGTCGGCAGCCACTACCAGGACCACGATATCGGTCACCTTGGCACCGCGTGCACGCATGGCGGTAAACGCCGCGTGGCCCGGGGTATCGAGAAAACTGATGGTGCCCTTGTCGGTATCGACGTGATACGCACCGATGTGCTGCGTAATGCCGCCGGCCTCACCGGCTGCCACACGCGTGCTGCGAATGTAATCGAGCAGCGAGGTCTTGCCATGGTCGACGTGCCCCATGATGGTGACCACGGGGGGCCGGGCTACTCTTTCACCCTCGGTTTCCCTGGCTGCCAGCTCTTCGATCTGCGCTTCCAGGTCGTTTTCCGATACCGGTTTGGCGATATGGCCGAGTTCCTCGACGAGCAGCGCGGCGGTGTCCTGATCCAGGCTCTGGTTAATGGTCGCCATAACGCCCATTTTCATCAGCTGCTTGATCAGTTCGGTGCCCTTGATGGACATCTTCTGCGCCAGTTCGGAAACGCTGATCGCTTCCGGAATAGCCACTTCATGGACAACCGGTGCGGTCGGTTTCTCGAAACCATGCTCGCCGCTGGTACGAATGGCACCACCGGTCTTGCCGGGTTTGCGTTTCTTGCGCTTGCCGCCCTTACCTTCGGCAACGTGCAACTCCTGGCGACCGTACTTGGTGTGCCGGTCGGCCGCTTCGTGACGCTTGCCCTTGCGTTCCTGCTCCGATTTCTGCTGCTTGGCCTCCTGCTCGGCACGCGCCTGGGCCTGTGCCTGCTCGTCGGCACGCCGGCGTTCCGCCTCCGCCTTTTCAGCCTCCGCCTCTTCCTGGCGGCGCTTGGATTCCTCGGCGCGCTTGCGATCTTCTTCCGCCCGGCGTACCGCTTCTTCTTCCGCCCGGCGTAAAGCTTCCCGCTCGGCTTCCTGCCTGGCCTCGCGTTCGGCGAGAACCTTGGCTTTTTCCTCGGCTTCCTGTTTCAGCCGCTCTTCTTCCTCGGCCATCAGGTCGGCACGTTTCACGTAAGTACGCTTTTTGCGCACTTCTACGCTGACGGTCTTGGCACCACCGCCGCCTCGGGCGGCAGTCGTGCGCAGTTCACTGTGGGACTTGCGTTTCAGTGTCACCTTCTTCGGCTGCGAAACGCTCAGTGATTCCGATTTGCCATGGCTCTTGCGCAGGTAACTGAGCAGTTGCATTTTTTCCTTGTCGGAAATCGTGTCGTCCGCACCGGAAATTCCCAGGCCGGCCTCGTCCAGCTGCGCCAGCAGGCGTTCAACCGGCAGACCCACCACATCCGCAAACTGTCTTACGGTTACATCTGTCATCGTTCAGCTGTCTCCTAGACCTTAGCCTTGCTCTTGTTCCGCAAACCAGGGGGCGCGCGCCGTCATGATCAACTGACCCGCACGTTCCTCATCCATGCCTTCGATCTCCATCAGATCGTCGACCGCCTGTTCAGCCAGGTCTTCCATGGTGACAATGCCCTTGGCCGCCAGCGCGTAGGCGAGATCGTTATCCATACCTTCCATCTCGAGCAGATCCTGCGCCGGCTGGGCGTCACCGATACTTTCTTCATTGACGATAGCGCGTGTCAGCAACACGTCACGGGCACGCCCACGCAGTTCCTCGACAATGTCTTCTTCAAATTCCTCGATCTGCAGCAGTTCGCTGTTGGGAACATAGGCGATCTCCTCCACGGTGGAGAAACCTTCCTGCACCAGGATAGCCGCAACCTCCTCGTCCACATCCAGGTCGTCCATAAACAGCTTCTGCAGTTTCTGCGCCTCTTCCTCGGATTTCTCCGTGGCCTGCTGCTCATCCATGACATTGAGTTCCCAGCCCGTGAGCTGGGAGGCAAGCCGCACGTTCTGTCCGCCGCGGCCAATAGCCTGCGACAACTGCTCGGTGGAGACGGCGACATCCATGCTGTGGCGTTCCTCGTCCACCACGATGGAGACCACTTCCGCCGGTGACATCGCGTTGATCACGAACTGCGCAGGATTGTCGTCCCAGAGAATAATGTCAACGCGCTCGCCGGCGAGTTCAGTCGAAACAGTCTGCACGCGGGATCCGCGCATACCGACGCAGGCACCGACCGGATCGATGCGCGGGTCATTGGTCTTGACCGCGATCTTGGCACGCAGGCCTGGATCACGCGCAGCGCCCAGGATCTCGATCAGGTCCTGGCCGACTTCGGGTACTTCCAGTTTGAACAGCTCCACCAGGAATTCGGGGGCGACACGGCTGATGAACAACTGTGGCCCGCGGGGTTCGGAACGCACATCCTGCAGGTAACCGCGCAAACGATCACCCGGCCGCACCGCTTCACGCGGAATCATTTCTTCGCGATAAATAATAGCTTCGGCGTTGCCCCCCAGGTCGAGGTAGACATTACCGCGTTCCACACGCTTGACGATCCCGGTCACCAGCTCGCCGATACGATCCTGGTAGGCTTCGACCACCTGGGCCCGCTCGGCCTCGCGGACTTTCTGTACGATGACCTGCTTGGCCGTCTGGGCGCCGATCCGACCGAAGTCCACCGATTCAATCGGTTCCTCGACAAAGTCGCCGACCTGGATATCCGGATCATCCTGGCGCACCACTTCGAGCAGGATCTGCCGGGTGGGATAGCGGTAACCACCCTCTTCGTCATCTTCTGATTCAGGTTTTTCCTCGACCACTTCCCAGCGACGAAAGGTCTCATAGTCACCGGTTTCGCGGTCAATGGCGACGCGCGCATCGATATCGTACTTGTGCCGCTTTTTGGTCGCCGACGCCAGCGCCGCCTCGATTGCACCGAAAATCACTTCCTTGTCGACGCCTTTCTCATTGGAAACCGCGTCCACGACCATCAGAATTTCTTTGCTCATTACGCACCCTCCGCGCGATGCGATTGGTAATCCGGAACCAGCCGTGCCTGGTCAATCTCGTCCAGCGCCACCACCAGCTCTTCATCATTCATCTTTACAACCACCTGGCCGTCCCGCAGGCCGTCCAGTACACCCTTGAACTTGCGCCGTCCGTTCAACGGCGCCAGCAGGCGCAGCGATACCTCGCTGCCGGCAAAACGATCGAAATCCCGCGCCTGGAACAGGGGACGATCCAGACCCGGCGATGACACCTCCAGCGAGTACTTGCCGCGGATCGGATCTTCGACATCCAGGATCCCGCTGACCTGGTGACTCACCGCCTGGCAGTCATCCACGCCGATGCCGTCCTCGTGATCGATATACACGCGCAGCAGACCGCTCTTGCCGGGAATGAATTCCACGCCAACCAGTTCAAAACCCAATGCTGTGACCGCGGGCTCGATGAGCTCGCGCAGTTCCACTGATTCGCGCGGCATTCGCTTCCACCACAAACAAAAAATGGGCCAACGGCCCACTTCAAATCACGATACCCACCCTGAAAATGATGGATCCGCCTGAAATTCCAAGCATTGTAGCAGAGTGCGTTGATGAAATGTAGCCCAATGGTGGATTCAATGCGCCAATGCGCCAAAGCGCCCGGCCCCGGGCGGCCATCCCTTTTGCGGTCAAAGATACGACACCACTTTCGAATCCAAACACCCTTGTAATTCAACAACTTTTGCCTTCTATTGAAGACAGTCTTGCAACAATATCCGGAAACCCGATGTCTTTAATATCTTTTTATATTTCAAGTGCTTAGCTTGCGCTCCATGCCTGCCTCCGCCATACTCGCCCAACGTCAGGGGAATACGACGTACCCACTGATTCAGAAACGGCTGTAGTGTAACCGGATTACGAGGTTCTTAATGTCCAAAGCGTTTTTATTTCTGCACACACTCGAAGATGCCGAATACGCCGTACGCGCACTGGGTTTACCGATCGAACTGGTACCCCAGGCGCCGATCAAGGTCGAAGAGCGCATTCAGGTCACCCGACGTGAAGAACTCGAAAACGCTTACCGCCGACTCTGCAGTAATAACGGTACCGGTGAATTTACTGCCCTGCGCATCTGATCACTAACCAGTTACCAGTCGACCGTCCGGGCGGTCTTCCCCGCCCCGGATTGACCACCCGCTGTATTTACTTCATTTCGTGAAATCACTTGAGTATTGTTGACGGCAGCATCACCGCGGCCACTCCAATAAAGTTAACACCGGTTTACAGGGAGGCGATCTGCATGGTGGCATGGACAAGCAATCACCCACCTTCCCCCGCAGTTACCTGATGACCTGGAACCACGCCTTGATGAATGCCGTAACCGACGCGGTTATTGCGGTCGATACCGAATTGCGGATCCAGCAGCTGAATATCGCCGCCGAACAACTGTTGGGAGGGCAGCGCGATAACTTGCTGGGCCGGTCTCTCGGAAACCTGTGGACAGACCCGTCGTTCGAACAGGCCATTGCGTTACAGCTTACCCGGGCCATCCAGGGCGAACAGGCCTGGCACCATCACAAGACCTGTCTGCCGCTGCCCGACGGCCCCGTGGCAACGCGGGTGACCGTGGTCGCCGAAAGCGATGGTGCGGCCCGACCGGATGGCGCCTGGCTGTGCATCACGCCTGCGCCGACAACCGGGGAGCATCAGGAACGGCGCTACCAGCTGTCCCAGGAGGCGGCCGGTATAGGCAGTTGGGAATGGGAAGTCGGAACCGGTCAGGTCCACTGGTCGAACAATATCGAACCCATGTTCGGTTACCGTCCGGGCGAGTTTCCCGGCACCTTCGAAGGCTTCATATCCAGGGTTCATCCCGGGGACCGCGACCTGCTGAATGCGCATATAAAAGCAGCGCTTGAAGGGACGCCCGGGTACGAAATCACCTACCGGGTACAGCACCCGGACGGCAACCTGCGCTGGTTACACAGCGTGGGGGAAGTGGTCCGCGACCACGATGGCCACGTGACAGGCATGCTGGGTACGGTACAGGATGTAACAGAGCGTTGCAGCTTCGAACAGGCCCTGCGCGAATCGGAAGCGAAGTTCCGCAATATCTCGGAAAAATCGCTGGTAGGCATCTACCTCATCCAGGATGGCCTGTTTAAATACGTCAATCCGCGCCTGGCGGAAATCTTCGCCTACCAACCCGAAGCACTAATCGACAAACTCGGCCCCAGGAACCTGGTCGCCAGCGACGACTGGCCGCGTGTCGAGAAAAATCTGCGTCGGCGACTGGAGGGCGAAACGTCCTCGATTCACTATCAGTTCCGGGGAGTAAGACAGGACGGCAAATATATTCAGGTGGAAGTCTACGGTAACCGCATCCATTACCGGGGGCAGCCGGCGGTCGTCGGCACCTTGCTGGATATCACTGACCGCCGGCAAGCCGAGGAGGCATCCATCCAGTTCAGGGCACTGATCGAGAACAGCCACGACTTCATCGCCATAGCGGACATGGACAAGCGCGTGCTGTTCGTTAACCGCGCCGGGCGCACACTGGTAGGCTTGTCCGGGACAACCGATCTGGCCGGCATGCACATCGATGATTTCCTCACGCCCGAGGCCCTGGCGGCTTCGAACAACGTCGATGTACCGGCCGTGTCCGCGGAGGGTCACTGGGAGGGGGAATCCACGCTGCGCCACTTTCAAAGCGGCGAGGCCATCCCGGTCACCATAAATTCGCTACTGCTGCGGCATCCGGAAAGCGGTGAGGTACTGGGCCTGGGCACGGTACAACGCGACATCCGCCAGCAACGCAGCCAGGCCGCTGCCCTGCAGGCCGTCAAGAACCACCTGCAGGCGCTGTACGATGCCTCACCGGACATGATTTTCGTCCAGGATTCAAATGGCACCATAGTTGACGTCAATACGAAATTCTCCAGCTGAGCATCCGGGAACTCTCCGGCAAGGACTACAACCAGGCACGGGCTGCCGACAAAATCGCCCAGGTCCTTGCCGGGCAGTCGCCGGATTTCGAATGGGTGGCACGTCACAAGGACGGGCACGAATTTCCGGTGGAAGTCCGTCTGCGCCTGTTACCCGCTGCTGAACCCGGCCAACCCCGCCAGTTTATCGCCGTCGTGCGGGATATCAGCCGCCGGAAACAGGCCGAAAGCGATTTGCGTGAGAGTGAAGCCACGTATCGTTCCCTGGTGGAACAGGCGCCAGAGGCGATCACCGTACTCGACCTCGAAAGTGGAAAATTCGTCGATATCAACGAACAGGCCATGCAGATGTTCAAACTTTCCCACGATGATCTTCTGCAAACGGATCCGATCTCGATGAGCCCGCCTGTGCAGGCCGACGGACAGGCGACACAGACCCTCGGCAGACATTATATCGAACGTGCCATGCACGGCGAGAAAGTACGTTTTGAATGGTTACACCGGGATTCGGAGGAGCGCGTCTTTCCCTGCGATATCAGCCTGGTTCGTGTTCCTGCCAGCAACCGGCAACTGGTGCGCGGCACCATTGTCGATATCAGCGA
>CBEUNK010000013.1:0-35030 GCA_965544455.1 uncultured Thiogranum sp. | reverse complement strand
GCCGGTATGATGCCGTCGGCGACCCAGTTGCGTGCGGCACTGGTGAGTATGAACAAGCCGATATAGGCGGCGATGGCGATAATAAAGCTGGTATGCCGGCCCTGGCGGGGTCCGCTGCGGCTCAGCGGAACCGCCAGCAGGGCCAGGGCCAGCGTCGCCAGCGGTGTCGACAGGCGCCACTGATATTCGGCAACGTCCCGGCGGGCATCCGATTGCGACAGCTCGATGGTGGATGCCGCCTTGCGCCGGTAACCGGTGTCTTTTTCGATACCGGGTATCGGGATGACCAGCTGTTTGAATTTCAGCGTTGTATCCTTGCTGCTTTTCGGATCGAGCAGGTAGCTGTAACCGTCGCGGAATTCGAAATTGCGTGCTTCACCCAGGCGCACGGGTGGGATGTAGGCCTCGCGGGCATAGATCACCTGTACCCTGGCCCCGGCCCCCGTCCCTTTTTCGCTCTGCAGAAAAATCTCGTGCAGGATGCCGTGCTGCCGGTCGACGTCCCGGGCAAAGAGCACGTACTTGGCGTCCTGCAGTTCGAGGAAATGGCCCGGCTCGATTTTGCGGATATCGAACTCGGCCTGGGCATCGGCCTCGATCTGGTAACTCTGGCGATAGGCCCAGGGCCTGGCATAAAGGGAAATGACGCCGACGAGGACCGCCACGAACAGTGTGACCTTCACCACAGTACGAATGAGGCGTCCCTCGCCGTAGCCGGCAGCGTTCATGGCGGTCATTTCCGAATCCCGGTAAAAGCGGCTCAGGGTGGAGATGATCGACAGGTAAAGTGCCGTGGGCAGCAGAACCTCCATGGCGATCAGGCTGTTCAGGCCGATGAGTTTTACCACGATCGGCAGCGGGAACTGGCCGTTGGCCGCCTGTGACAGTTTGACGGCAAAACTGTAGCCGGTGAATACGATCACCAGCAGACCGATTCCCAGGAACATCGGCTTGATGATTTCGGCTGTGATATGACGGCTGAGGATCACGGTATTGCAGGTGTCGGTGTATGGCAAAGGGCCAGTCAGGAATCGTGGGCGCTATTGTAACGAAAATCGCGAGCCGCCGTGGCCGCTGCAGTGCCGGGGTAAATTCTGTAAGCTCTCGGTTTTTTAGGCACCCACCGGGCCGGCACGTGAATCAGACAGGCAGCCAAACTCAGGAGTCCCCCCGGGTCTGGGTATTGACCGGGCAGAAGGCCGGCGACAATGCCCAGGTGACCGCGCTGGCCGAGGCGCTGGGCTGGCCATACAAAGTGAAACAATTTCGCTATAAAGCTTGCGAATTGATCACCAACCGCCTGCTCGGCGCCACCCTGGCCGGTATTGACCGTGCCGCTTCCAGTTCACTGGCAGCGCCCTGGCCTGACCTCGTAATTACCGCGGGGCGCCGCAACGAGCCGGTGGCACGCTGGATCAAGTGCCGGTCACCGGCAACCCGGTTGGTCCATATCGGCCGGCCGTGGGCGCCGCTGGACCGCTTCGACCTCATTGTCACCACACCACAGTATTTTCTGCCGGAGCGCTCCAATGTATTGCATAACCACCTGCCGCTGCATGGCGTAAATCACGCACGCCTGGCACAGGCCGCCGCTGACTGGCGGGAGCGGCTGGCGTCGCTGCCACACCCCTGGATTGCACTGCTGGTGGGTGGTGACAGCGGGCCGTTCGTGTTCACCCCGCAAAAGGGCAGGCGCCTGGGAAGGCAGGCTAATCAGCTGGCACAGGCGTGCGGCGGCGCCCTGCTGGTCAGCAGCAGCGCACGTACACCGGCGGCGGCTTTTGCCGAACTGCAGGCGCAGATCACTGTGCCGTCGCATATCCACCAATGGCAAGCCGGCCAGGCCGATAACCCCTACCTGGCTTACCTGGCGCTGGCCGATCAACTGGTGGTGACGGGCGAAAGCATGTCCATGCTGACCGAGGCCGCCTGGACCGGCAAGCCGCTGTATATTTTCGATCCCGGCGACCCGGGTCCCTGGTGGCGATGCCGGCACAACTTCCGTTTCAAGCCATTGAGCCACCGTTTCGCCATGCACTTCGCGCCGCGGCGCATGCACCGCGACGTGGGTGAAATTCAGCGGCAGCTGGTGGAGGATGGCCGGGCAGTATGGCTGGGCGAAGTCTTTCCGACGGGCGGGGTGCCGGCGTTGCCCGATGACGTGGAACGCGCCGCTGAACGCGTTCGGGCGCTATTCGCCTGCCGGTAAAGACAGGCTGGCGGAAGCGGGGAGGGGGCCGGCAAACACGGCCGGGTGCTCAGGCGGCGGACAATTTCAGCGGAGGTTCACCGGGCGGCGCCAGGTCGGGTGTGCGTTCCAGCACCTCGAAGGCATCGTGTCGCACGTGGTTCTGTTTCATCTCCTCGCGCAGCAGGTCTTCGCTGACAATGCCCTTGTCGAGGCATTCCTTCAACAGGCCGAAGAACAGGTCGGTCTGGTTCTTGTCGGGGTGTTCCTTGTAGTTACCCAGCAAGCCGTATTCGCCGAACAGCTTGCGGCGGGCGCGCATCGCCCAGGCCAGTGGCGGAAACAGGCGGAAGCGTTCGGCGGGGCGCCAGTCGATGGGCAGGCCGGCTTTCCACGGCTGGGTCTTGCGCCGGGTGACGTGCAGCATCTTGGTGGCCGGGGTGAGCTTGTCGAAGTCGTTCCATTCGGGTTCGAAAAAGCCGATGGTCTCCCGGTCCTCGTCTTTCAGACAGATCCACGGCATGTAGTCCTGCTTGAATTCGAACATGGCGTTGAACTTTTCCTCGACATGCCAGTGCTTGAGTTTTTCGCAATCCAGCAGCATGACGCTGCTGGCCATACAGCGGTCGACCAGGCCCTTGGGGCCGGAACGCATGCGACACATGATGGCCTTGTCGTGCATATCGCGGGTAAGCAGTTCCCAGATGTCGGCAATGGCGAAAATATCCGGGTCAATTACCACGGCGCGGCCCTGGTAGCCCATCAGCTCCGGGGGCATGAACCGGGTGGGTGTAAACGATTGCAGGTCGTCGTTCAGCCAGGTGCGCTTGACGCCGTCGCGCAGGTACAGCTGGCCTTCGCGTGCCTGGAAGAACGGGTAGTCCCGCGTGTCCATGATGTGGATGTCAAACTGCTCGGTGTGCTGTGAATTACGTTGCAGCGCATAGGCAGCAACCAGCGCGCCTACGATTTGCTTGTGATTGGTCTGGATGAAAACGGCATACTTCATGGGGCCACCGGGGGTTGCACCTGTAACGCATCAATATAGTCAATAATGACCTGGCACTCAATGGTGTATACTGCGGCGGCTGGATTTTCGGCTAATACGGGCGACGTTTGCCATACGCTGAATTCAATTACTCTGCTTGTGTGATTTGGTCGCCTGTCTGTCGGCCACTGGGCGACACATCGTCTGCAACCGCAGCACCGGTACACTCGAGAACAAGGTTCGGCTTGTGATGTTCAACAGACACACGTACGCGCAGCGCCTGGGCGTGGCTGGTCTCTATCTGTTTGCCGTCAGTGGCAGCCTCAGCCAGGCCGGTGTTTACACCGGCCTGGGATTGATGCTGCTCGGGTTTCTGCTGGTCGGTGACCGGGGGTGGAAGGCGGTGCGCTATCAGCCGGCGTTCCTGCTGGCACTGGTCTTTACCGGGTACATCATTGTGCGCGGCGTCGCCGCGGTAAATTACTGGCCGACCGAGCCGCCGACGCAATTCCTGCGTCGCACCTGGGACCTGGTTGCTATTGGCGGACTGCTCTCCGTGGTTGTGGCCTGGTGGCTGGGCGGTGACCGCAGGCGTATCGCGGTGGTGCTACAGCTCGCCGTGCTGGGTCTTTTTCTCGGCGTTCTTAAGGGTATTGACTGGCAACACTTTTCTTCCTACATGGCGCTCCGTCCACTGTTTGGTATGGGTAACGGCGCGGGTCTGTACGCTGTCGTCGCCATGACCGGCCTGCTGATAATGCGGGGTTCCACGCTGTTCGACGGCGGCTGGCAGCAACGCAGATTACCACCCGTGGTCGGCAAGTTGGCCGTGTTATTGGCGTTCCTGGTATTTACCGGGGTTTTCCTCCTCAGTCAGACGCGTGCCGCCTGGTTCGCGGCCCTGCTTGTGATGCCGGCGATATTGGTCTTGATGTTCCGCCACAGTGCCGGTAACAGGCAGAAAAAATGGATAATCGGTTTCGAGGTCGCAGTGCTGGCGGTACTTGTTCTTGGTGTCACACTCGGGGCAGATATCATCTGGAAACGACTGGATGAGGAACATCGTTCGCTCATGCTGTTATTCTCGGGTGACCTGGGTGCGCTGCCCGTATCGAGCATCACTTACCGTATCTGGTTGTGGCAGGAAGCGTTGCAGCGCATTGCCGAGCGTCCGCTGCTCGGTTGGGGTGCCGGCAGTGCGCCGCTCCTGATCAGGGAATCGGCCGTGCCCGGTGGGCTGGGACACTACCACAATCTGTACCTGCAGCTGGCGGTCGAGCTGGGTCTGGCAGGCCTGGGGCTGTTTGTGTCGTGGTTGCTGGTCGTCGTGCAGGCCGCGATACGCACTCGCCGCGAGGAACGGACAGGGTTCGATTACCTGCTGTTCCTGCTGGCGGTACTGGCAATTTTTCTGCTTGCATCCTGTTTCCAGATCCGTCATGACGACGAAAGAGGACAATACTTGTTGATACTGATCGGTGCGCTGGCGCTGACTCACCGCCTGGGCCGGTTACCGCCGGTAAAGGAGTGAGTGACGCTGCTCTTGCTACAGGCGCCGGTTGTATGCGGCAGGCCATTCAGGTGTCGGTGGTCTGCCCGTGGTAGTTGAATGCCGGGTTCAGCGAGGTGCTTACCAGTCTATCGATGTGCGCGATCTGCTGCGGGTCAAAATAGTCACGGTAGCCGCCGATTTTGGCCCGGCGCGCCTTGAACGAATCCGGATTATTGACGTCAGCGGCGGCGAGGCGGGTATCGGTGATCTGACCACTTCGTTCGCGGTGCTTCATTTTTTCAAATTCTGCGTAGGCGACAATTTCGGCGACCTCCTCGGCAGCAGGCTGTTCACCGAGGGTTTGCAGCAGCTGTGCCAGATATTTTTCGGTATCGGCGCGCAGGTCTTCGTAGCGGAAAATCGCCAGTTTCGGCATGTTGCTGCCCTGCGGCAGCCAGCGGTTCATGAAAGCAATAATCGCAGGTAAGCCGGACTCCGGCCGCATGATAAAATCGTAGAGGGAGATGTCGCTGCCGTGCCATGGCATGTTGTCGAGTATCTTTTTGTGCGGTTTGAGCCGGTAAAGCCAGTGGAAATACAGCGAGACGGCAACATCGCGCGGATCCCTGACCAGCAGAATGACCGGCTTGTCATCAAGATTTCCGCATTCCAGGCCGTGACTGCCGGCGTAATACCGCGGGTAGCGGTCGTGAGTGAACAGAACAACCGGGACAGCGGCATACAGCTTGTGCAGGTTGTCATAGTTCAGCAGCGTGTTTTCCGGCAAGCCGTGGCGGCGCTGGTAGAAACGCGAAAGCATGACCCGTAACCAGGTGCGGCCGCTCTTTTCATAGGACACCAGCACGGCATCGGCGTGTCCCAGCCGGTAACATTCCTCGCGTCCCCGCAGCCAGCGTTCGATGTCGATTTTCGACTGCATCGACAGCGGGGCACGCGGTAGAACCTTTTTCCGGATAAATTTGGGCAGCTTTACCGGCAGCACTTCTTCATTACGACCGTTTGAGTTGTTCTATTATCTGTCGGGATCCGCCAGATACAGTACAATTTGAGAAAATCCACAAAGTGTTGGATTATACACGAATTGCCGGTTGCATTGGTGTTTAACGCGAGAAGGGCGCCCGCGGCCGGTGCCGACGTGCTGCCAGCATGGCGGCTTTTGTCACCCGGGCTGATAAACTTCGAAGTACACGCCCTGCATGCTGTCTTGCGATTTGCCCGAGCCGATCACGAAGCGCAGCGATCCGGAGGCTGGATGCTGAGGAACCTGCGCTGGAGAACGGCTGCCACTTTTATATCCTGGAAATTATGTCGAAAGAGAATCGCATGTACAATCGCAGTAACCCGAGCCCAGAGTACCTCGACATGGTTCGGATGTACGAGACCCTGCACGTCGAGGGTGAGCAGTCGGCGCGGAAGTCCGCCAAGGAGACCTTTCCCGGCAAGATGCTCATCAAGCACGCGCCGGGGATCAAGGACATGATAGATCGAATAGGTGCAAAGACGATTCTCGACTATGGGGCGGGCAAGGGACTTGGCTACCTTCAGAAGGATCTTCGCCTGACCAAGACACTCAAGGTAGAGAGCATTCAGAGTTACTGGGGTGTCGAGGAAATACGCTGCTACGACCCGGGGTACGAGCCCTTTAGTGAACTCCCGGTCGGACAGTTCGATGGCGTGATCTGCACCGACGTGCTCGAGCATATTACGGAGCCCGACGTACCCTGGGTGATCGAAGAAATGTTCACCTATGCGCGGAAATTCGTGTATGCGAATGTCGCCTGCTTTCCGGCGGTGAAATTCCTGCCGAACGGCCAGAATGTCCACTGTACCGTGCACTCGCCGGACTGGTGGGCCGGGGTCGTGCATGCCGTCGCTATGCGTCACCCCGACATTTCCTATCACCTGGTGATGACGACCAAGACCGGCAGCCGGAAGAAGTTTGGCTTCGCGAAAAATCGCCGATCGGTCTACCACAGCGTTGAGCGTATCGTCTGAGGGTGTCTCGGGGTCGCGGGTAAATCCGGGGCGGTACGCGTCCAGTGCCGGGTCAGGCAGGGTTGCTCCCCCGAACCGGCGGTCACCGCTAGGTAGCCCCATTGTTTTTTACCAGTGCCAGGATGCGATCGCGAATTTGCAGACGTTCATCGGGAAGCCCCGGGCGCGGCTGTGTGCCGAACGGCTGACCACAGGGTACCGCCAGACCACTACCGATCAGCGCATTGTGAATCTGTGTCAGGTCGCGTGGAAAGCCGACAATACCGGTACGGTACAGAAAGCGCCCCAGCGCGTGGCAGAGTCTGTTGCCCACAGCGTCCCCGGGTGGTGCGTGCAGGCGGCGAGTGATCGCCTGCCAGGTGCGGCTGCGCCAGCCTGAAGGCAGGGGGAAGATAGCCAGCGGCTTACCACTGTCGGCGACCTCCATCATCATGGAGACGCTGTCGCCGCTGACGATAAAATAATCTGCCAGGCCAAGCAGGGCCAGGTAGGGGTTGTCGGAGGCAGCGCTGCTCCAGGCGTGGAAAACGGAGGGTTGCGGCAGGCTGGCGACCAGGGCGGCTGTGATGTCTGTCGTGGTGCGGCGACTGGTCGAGAAATAAAGGGTGCCGCCGTAACGCGCCTGCAGCTGTGTACACTGGGCGACCAGTTCGGACGCGACCCGTTTGTCAAAGCGGTAGGGACGGGTGGGGCCGCCGACCAGAACAGCGATGATTGGTTTTTGCAGCGGCTCGAATCGCGGGCGCCAGTGATCAACTTGCCTGGCAATGGCATCCTTGTCCGGTCGCATCAGCGGCAGGTTCAGGCGCATGACATTGGGCAGGTCAGGGATCTGGTACTGAGGCGGGGTAACGACCAGGTCGAATTTCTCGATCCAGCGTCGTGGACGGCCAAGTAGCACAATTCTAGTGGCCGGATTCTGCGTTTTGATCCACAACGCTGCCATGGCATGGCGCCGCCCGACCGTTATGACCAGGTCCGGCCAGGGGGGGCTCAGTGGGTCGGAGCGGCCCAGGTCCAGGTGATCCAGGCTGACCCGGAAGTGCGGTTTGCCCAGGACATATTTCTGTTTCGGTAACAGGCGCCTGGTTTCGTAAGGCAGGCCGAGGCTGTCAGCAAGGATTTTCGCCTGAGCATTGTCGCCGAGCTTATCGCCGATGAGCAGCCAGATCCTTGGTGCGGATGAGCGTCTCGCCTGGCTTGACGCTGTTGAAGGATTCAACGGAATACACCTCGCCGGTAGAGCCGCCAGACCATGCCCCAGACGAAAACCAGTGGATAACGCCGTACCCGGTCGGGAATTTCGATCGCTTCACCTGTATGGCGCTCGAGTTTCCAGGCAATGTAATCGAGGCCGCCATCAAAGGTGAACAGGGCCTTGCTCAGCCGCGCCAGCGACAATAACTTTCCCTGCAGAGTGCGTAGACGCCAGCCCTGCCGGTTCAGCCAGCGCGTCGTTGCCGGGATGTGTGTCTGATAGTCGCCGGTAGCTGTCTGTATTAGAGGGTAACGCAGCTTTGGCGCGGCGAGTGCGGTGATCCGCTGGTAGTAGGCGGCATTGGCTGCGGTCAGTTCGCGGGCGCGTCCGTGCGATTCCGGGCGCAGTTCGGTGGCATAGCTGAGTTTCAGGGCAGCCTGCCACAAGGTCTGTACCGACCCCGCTGCAGGTACACTCGGCAGTGCTCGGTTCAAAAAGGTGATCACGGCCCGGGCCATGCTCAGGGTTGACCGGCGATGGGCGCTATCATCCCGCCACCAAGCCAGTGCGGTTGGCTGGCTGAATCGGCCCCACAGATAAGTCTGGAACCAGCGCATCGACGTCCCCCGGTGAAAATCATCCGCGGTCAGAACCGCGTACTTGCAGCGTATGATTTTTTTCTCGTAGGGAAATTCGGCATAAAACACGTTCGGTGGCAGCAGTCGGTTCCACAAGGCTTTCAACCAGCCGCTGTTGGCGCAGCGGTAGTTGTCGACAATCAGGTACAGGTCAACCAGACCATCAAACGGGTCGCCGCTGCGCAGGCAGGAGCCGTAAAACAGGATCGACTGAACGCAACCGGCATGGCGCTGCCGCAACGATTCCACCAGGTGTTGCAGCGCCGGATGCTGCGGTACCGGTGTCAATGTGGGTAGCGCGTCGGCCAGCGTTTCCAGTGCAGTTGTGGTATTCACGTCCGTGCCACGCGCAGGAAATTGATGGTGCCGCCGTTGGTGATGGTGACCGGTCCGTGTTCGCGGCTGGCATGGTGCATTTCACCGTCGAGTGTGAACAGGCCGTCCATCCATAGCCGAATCTGGCCGGTATTGTGGCTGAAATAGCCGTTCTCCGGGATCACGTGACGGTTGGGTTTGCCGCGCACCAGTGACGGGAAGGCGCGCAGTACCTTGTGCATTGGTTTTTCCATCCAGGTGCAGTGCAGTGGTGCTTCCTCTCTTCCCCAGAACGGCCGCAAGCCGAGGAACAGGCGCTCCAGCGAGGTGATCAGTAATTGCACCACCGGTCGGGCGCGCGGGTCCGACCGGCCGTCAAGCTCGATGCGCATGGCGGTCGGGTCGGAGAAATAAGGCTCCTTGCGGGCCATGCCCCAGAGGGTGCGCAGGGCAACGACGCCCGGCGCCAGCTCGTCACGGATACCCAGGGTGTGTATGTTGTCCTTGCAGTATTCGATACCGCTGATGATGGTGCCGGCGCCGAAAAACATGCCACAGGCCGTCTCGCCGTTGACCGCGCCGCTGGCGCGCAGCACAGGGCGGGGCTGGCGCTCCACCGGGCCGGCGGGTTGCTCCGCCCAGTCGGCCAGCTTTTTCACGGCCCTGACCAGGTTGCCGCGCATACCGACGTCGCCCGCGTTCATATTGGTCGTGCCACCGGGTAGCAGGATAACTTCCGGCATTACCTGGAAAGGGCGGTTTTCCAGCAGCGCGGTGAAGACACGCGCTGTCGTACCGTCGCCGCCGTTGATGGCCAGCACGTTGATGCCGGTGTTGGCAAACAGCGCCAGTGTGGCGGCGATGGCGTCTTCGGAGTCGGTAATTCGATGGTCGATAGCCGGGTGATTTGCGACAATGTCAGCGATAGCGCCCAGCTGGGCGCGGTTGCGGCGGCTGTTGGGGTTGCTGAGCAAACCGATCTTGCGCGGTGCGGCGGGGCCTGAAGTCATCGACCGGCATCCTAAATCAATGTGTGTGAATCAACAAATCGGGTCCACAATGACGAAATCACAGGCGCCTGCCGGCGGCGAACTGAGTTTTGCCCATCTCTCCGACCCGCACCTCACGCACCTGGAGGGCGTCAGCTGGCGGCAGTTGATCAACAAGCGCCTGCTGGGTTACCTGTCGTGGCGGCGGAAACGGTCTGCCGAGCATCGTCCCGAGGTACTCGATGCCCTGGTCAGCGACCTGCGGCGAACGCAGCCCGAGCAGATCGTCATAACCGGCGACCTGACCCAGGTCGGCCTGCCCGACGAGTTTCGCCAGGCGCGCCAGTGGCTGGAGCAGCTCGGTGACAGCGACAGGATCACGGTGATACCGGGCAATCACGATGCCTACGTGCGTACGGACTGGGATACCACCTGCGCGCAATGGTTGCCGTACATGCAGTCGGACCCCGCCTACCGCCCGCCGGTGGCTTCCGCTGATACCCTGTTCCCGACCTTGCGTATTCGCAAGGGCGTGGCCGTGATCGGGCTGTCCAGTGCCGTGGCCACGGCGCCCCTGCTGGCTACCGGGAAACTCGGTGAAGCACAGTGTGAACGCCTGGCACAACTGTTGCGCGACACGCGGGAACAGGGGTTATTCCGCCTGGTACTGCTGCACCATCCGCCCCGCGTGGCGGATGAAAAATGGCGCAAGCGTCTCACCGATGGTGATGCACTGTGCGCTATCCTCAGCCGTGAAGGCGCCGAGCTGGTATTGCATGGTCATGGCCACTATTACGCCGAGTCCGCGATCCCCCGTGCGGGGAGGGAGATACCGGTGTTCGGTATCCCGTCGGCGTCGGCCATCGGCCACAAGCCGGAACGTCGGGCGCAGTACTGGTTTTACCGGGTCAAACGCGCCGGCGACCAGTGGTCGGTGCAGATCGACGTGCACGCTTACCGGCTGGAGTCGCGGCGGTTCGAGTCACAGCAGACGCGTCACCTGTCGTTGCCGGTGATGTCTTCCACCAGCCGCTGATCGGCGATCGAGTCCACGTCGATGGCCGCTTCAGGGTAGGGCAGGTGTACCGGGGCGATGCTGACGTTAAGGCGCTGCGAGAGTTTGCCCAGCGCCTGGTTCAAAGTCATCCATCCCAGCAGGTAGCGCAGCACCGACCACCAGCCCAGCTGGCTGATAATACGCAGCGGGTTCTTGCGCTGCTGTTCCACCCGGCGCCAGGCCGCGGCAACGCGCCGTGAGGCCGGTGTCATGAAGGTAAACAGGTTGCAGCCGCAGTAACCGCCGTCACGAAAGCGTGTTACGGTTTTCCTGGCGGCGGGGAAGCGGGCATGGATGGAGGCATAATCCGTCAGTCCGACGCCCACGTCGGCCCCACTTTCGAGCGAGCGGCGTATAAAATCATCGACAATGTCGGCGCGCAGCAGCGGGTGATCGGCGGTCGTGACCAGGACGGGGGTGTGGTCCGGCAAAGCCTGCATGGCCTGGTAGGCGCTGTTGCTCGGGCTGTCCTGTGGCACCGTCCAGCGGATGGTGCCCCTTGCCAGGGCGTCGGCCAGGAACGCGCTGCCCGGCAACTGCTGGTCCTGCGGGCCGGAAATAACAATGTGCGCCACCCGTGAGCTGCCCAGCAATGCCCGGACCACGTGTTCCAGCATGGGTGCGCCATTGATTTCGACCATGGCCTTGCAGCAGGCGCCAGAGGCTTCAAGCAGAGGATCGTGCGAATGGCGGTCGGCAGCCAGGATGATGGCGGTAAAACGGTCGGTGGTCATGGGCGGCGCGGTTTACAGCGCTTTTTCATACAGGCGGAAGGTCTGGTAAGCCTTCCCGCCCAGCGATTCGATAATGTTGCGCATGCCGCTATTGTGTTCCAGGATCCATGACATTTCCATTTCGCGGATGCCGCGCGCCAGCACCGGGTAGCGCAATGTATCGGTGATCATGTAGGAAAGTGCCGGGCCAAAGGGTGTGTGGTGGTACTTCTTGCGTACCCCCATGAGGAGAATGCGGGCGGATTTCGGGTAACGGACTTTCAATCGCCACAGCAGTTTCAGCCAGCCGAAAGGCAGCAGTCTGCCGTTCAGGTCCTGAATGGCTTCGTTGATATTCGGCAGACAGACGATCATGGCCGCGGCTTCGCCATCGACCTCGGCGATCTGCACGAAGTCGTCGTCTATCAGCAACGACATGGCTTTGCCGACCTCGTCGAATTCCGCCTCGGTAATCGGCACCATGCCCCAGTTCTCCGACCAGGCGTCGTTGAAAATATCGCGCATCAGCGCCAGCTCGCTTTTCAACCGCTTGCGGTCGAGGGGGCGGACCGTTACCCGGTCCGCCACGCGTCGGATCAGGCGCTGCATGACCTTGGGCACGACAAAGTCGGGATGCTGGTGATAGGCAAGCAAATCAACGGCTTTGCTGTATCCAGCTGTCGCCACGGCTGGCCCGTAATAGGGGCGGCTGTGCACCATCATGATGCGCGGCGGGGTATCGAAACCGTCGATCTGCAGGCCGCACTCTTCGTTGATCGACAGGTTGAAAGGGCCCGTGACGCGGGTCATGCCCTCGGCCCGGAGCCAGGATTCGGCGGTGGTGAACAGGGCGTCGAATACCGCCTGGTCATCGATGGCCTCCAGGCAGCCGAAGTGGCCGGTCCGGTCGCCGAACTTCCGCAGGTGGAGGTCATCGATCTGTGCGCTGATCCGCCCTACCGGTCGGTCACCGCGCCGGGCCACCCAGGCGCGCCAGCGAGCATGTTGAAAATAAGGGTTTTTTTCGCTGTAGCGTTCTTTTTGCTCAAACATCAGCGGACATACCCAGTTGGGATCGTCCCGGTAAATCGACCGGGGCAGGCGAATGAAACAATCGAGCTGCTTGCGGTCGTCTACCGGAGAAACCGTGAGGTCATGCGAGGTATGGGGCATGGAATAAGGTTCTGGACTGGTGAATCAAGTGATCATACCGGAGGTGGCCAGTTGGCGGCCACCGGCCGGCCGGGTTGCCGTTCATCGGTACCGGATCAGGCGGTAACCGACAACTGGTCTGTAAATTGCTTGGGTGTCGGATCGAATTGCCGGTAAAAATCGTTCGGCCGCTGTGTTCAGGCTGTCCTGTGAGTTGTCGGCAAAAATTGTCGTAAAAATACGACAATTTTTGGAAAGGCGTCACAAAATGACGTCTCTTCCAAAAAGTTTATTGAAAAAGTATTGTGTTTTTATCCTATTGACGGAATAATATACACCTAAGTAGCGGACCCGAGGGATAGGCCGTACCTCGTTGGGAAAATACAACGATTCCTCCGGACCGACCTGATTTGATGCAATCAACATGCATTCCTTTCAGGGTTGGTTTTCCGCTACAGTGGATGAACTTTTTTGGGGTGTTTCTGTCACTGACGGGAACCTGGAAAATGTAACCTCAAAGGGAAAAGTCTTTTGGGCGCTGAACCGACACCAACAGTACACAACTTGCCGTTTCGTGCCGCTGATTTCACTACGCTAGCTGAGGCTCTGGACTACGCAGCCCAGGGTGAGACCGGTGCCAATTTCTACACCGGCCGGGGCGAACTGTATGCTTCGTTACCTTACGCAGTGTTGCGGAAAGAGGCGCGCGTACTTGCTCGCAAATTGCTCGGCATGGGCTTGCGTAAAGGCGATCATGTTGCCCTGGTTGCGGAAACCAACCCGGATTTCCTGCGCTTCTTTTTTGCCTGTCAGTATGCCGGGCTCATCCCCGTTTCATTGCCGGCCTCGGTTAACCTGGGCGGACACACCGTCTACGTGACGCAGTTGCGTGGCCTGCTCGAAAGCAGCCAGGCCTCCGTGGCAATGGCGCCGAGTGGCTATGCTGCATTCCTCGAAGAAGCCGGCGAAGGCCTTGGCCTGAAGCTTGTCGGCGACCCGGCGGTGTTTGATGCCTTGCCGGAAGTCGACGTTGAATTCGTGCCGTCCGAATCCACCGATACGGCCTACATCCAGTACACCTCGGGCAGCACCAAGTTCCCGCGTGGCGTGGTGATTGAACAGCGCGCCGTCATGAGTAACCTGGCGGGCATCATCGGTCACGGCGTAAAAATCGGTCCTCAGGACCGTTGCTTCTCCTGGCTGCCGTTTTACCACGACATGGGCCTGGTCGGCCTGGTACTGGTGCCGGTTGCCGCACAGATTTCCGTCGATTACCTGGATACACGTGAATTCGCCATGCGTCCGCGTCAGTGGCTGAACCTCATGACCAAAACCAAGGCGACTATCTCGTTCAGTCCGCCGTTCGGTTACGAATTATGCACGCGCCGCCTGCGTCCGGGCGAAGCGACCAAGTACGACCTGAGTAACTGGCGTGTCGCCGGTGTCGGTGCGGAAATGATCCGTTCCGAAACGCTGACGCGATTCGCCGAGGCGCTGGCCCCGGCCGGTTTCAACGAAAAGGCTTTCCTCGCCTGTTACGGCATGGCGGAATGCTCGCTGGCGATCAGTTTCTCGCCCCTGTTTGAAGGTCATTCCACCGATTGTGTTGATGGTGACCATCACTCGGACCACCAGGAAGCTTTGCCGATTCATCTTTCCGAGAACCCGGGCCGTGCGCGCTGTTTCGTCGAGTGCGGTGCGCCGTTACCCGAGTACGAAGTTGAAATCCGTGACGATAGCGGCAGCGAGTTGCCCGACCGCCGCAGCGGCACGATCTTCGTGCGTGGTGACAGCGTCATGTCCGGCTATTTCAACGCGCCTGAAGAGACCGCGGCCACCCTGTCGGAAGACGGCTGGCTGAACACGGGCGATATCGGCTACCGCGTCAATGGCAGCCTGATTATAACCGGCCGCAAGAAAGATCTGATTATCATCAACGGCCGTAATATCTGGCCGCAGGATCTCGAATACCTGGCAGAACACCAACCGGAAGTGCGTATCGGCGACGCCCTGGCATTTTCGGTACCGGGTCCGCAGGACGAGGAAATCTGCGTGCTGGTGGTTCAGTGTCGCGAATCGGACGCCAACAAACGCGCCAACCTGGTCGACCGGCTCAATCGCCTGGTTCACCTCGAACTGGGTATCGATGTGTTTGTCGAGCTGGTGCCGTTACATACCTTGCCGCGGACCTCCTCGGGCAAGCTGTCGCGTTCCAAGGCGCGCCAGAACTTTATTGAATCGCATGACCTGGGCGAACTGGCGGAAGAAGCAGGTGCAGCGCCGGTGCTTAAACAGAAACAGGGGTAAACCTTGTCCGCTGGATCCATTGTTGGAAAGTAACCGGCTTCGGCCGGTTATTTTTTGCCTGACGCAAAGATGACCGTTGAACAATCAAAGTGCGTGGCGCTTACCGGGGCCACCGGATTTATCGGCACGACACTGTGCCGGGCGCTGCACCAATCCGGTTACAGAATCCGCATCCTGGCAAGGTCCGGGATGCGCGCACGTGGCCTGGCAGGTTTTAGCGACGAGCTTGTACAGGGCGACCTGCATAATGCCGCCGCCCTGCGGCGTCTGGTCGACGATGCTTTCGCCGTGGTGCATTGCGCCGGCGCCGTGCGCGGTGTGAGCCAGGCGGATTTTGACCGGGTAAATGTGCAGGGGGTGGAAAACCTGGTTGCCGCCATGACCGCCGACGGGCAGGCAGAACCTGCCCGCCTGTTGAGCCTGTCTTCGCTGGCAGCCCGTGAACCTTCGCTGTCCTTTTATGCGCAGAGTAAGTCCCGCGGTGAACAGGTACTGGTCGAACAGGCGTCGCAGATACCCTGGCTGGCACTGCGCCCGCCGGCCGTTTACGGGCCGGGTGACCGCGAATTGTTACCCTTGTTCCGATTGATGGCGAAGGGGATTGCGCCGGTGTTCGGTCGACGTGATGCGCGCTTTTCAATGATCTATGTCGACGACATTGCCGGCCTGGTGCTGGCCTGGCTGCGCCAGTCGGTACCGGTATCGGGTATCTATGCCTTTGACGACGGCAAGCCCGGGGGTTACGGCTGGGACGAGGTTGCCGCTACCGTGGCGCGGTTATGCCGGCGCCCGGTACGGACCGTCCGGGTACCGGCACCGGTGCTGGATATACCCGCGCGCATCAACCGCAGCCTGGCAGGCATATTCGGTTATGCGCCCATGCTGACACCGGAAAAGTTGCGCGAACTGCGCCATCCGGACTGGGTCTGTGATAATCAGTCCCTGCAGCGCGTCCTCGACTGGCAACCGCGCTACCCGCTCGAACAGGGACTGATCAATACACCGGGATGGTGTCACCGTTTGTAACGCGAAGCAGTTGCCCGTCTTATGCAGCCGCAGGTGGCAGGGTTTTGCCCGGGTTCAGAATACCGTCCGGGTCGAACTGGGCCTTGATGGCGCGCATCAGTTTCAGACTGGTGTCATCCAGCTCGCGACCGACCCAGTCGCGTTTGACCAGCCCGATACCGTGCTCGCCCGACAGGGTGCCGTCCATTTGCAGTACGGCGTCGAAGACCGCTTCCAGGCAGGCGTCGGCACGCTGCTGCTGGCCGCTGTCGGCCGGATCAAACAGGAGATTGACGTGCAGATTGCCATTGCCGGCGTGCCCGAAATTGACGATCTGAATAGCGTGTTGACGGGATAGTTGTTCAAGCCGCGTAACCAGCTCCGGCATGCGCGATACCGGCACCACCACATCTTCGTTGATTTTTCTGGGCGCAACGCGGCGCAGGGCCGGTGACAGTGCCTTGCGGATCGACCACAATGCGGCCACTTCCTCGCCGCTGCGCGCCGCTTCCACCTCGATAACACCCTCGACACGGGCGGCACTGATCACGTAACCCACCAGTTCGTCGAGCTGCGACTCAAGCCCGTCCACCTCAATCATCAACAGTGCACCGGCGTCAGCCGGCAGGCGGTCGCCGACTTCCGGGCGTACCATCTGTATGGCGCCGCCGTCCATGAACTCCAGGGCGCAAGGGGTTACCGGCTGTGCCATGATGGCCGCGACCGCGGATGCGGCGCTGTGGACATCGCGGTAAAAGGCCCGCAAGGTACGTTTTGCCGGTTGCAGCGGGGTCAGCTTCAGGGTGGCCTCGGTGATTATCGCCAGGGTGCCTTCCGAGCCGATCAGCAGGCGGGTGAGATCATAGCCGACCACGCCCTTGGTGGTTTTCACCCCGGTGTGCAGGGTTTCGCCGGTGCCGGTGACCGCTGTCAGCGCCAGGGTGTTTTCCCGCGGCGTGCCGTACTTCACGGCACGCGGTCCCGCCGAGTTATAGGCCAGGTTGCCGCCCACGGTGCAGACAGCACTGCTGGTGGGGTCAGGTGGCCAGAAAAAGCCGTGTTCCGCGGCGGCCACCTGCACCGCCTGGTTGGTCACGCCGGGTTCGACTACCATCAGCCGGTCGTCGGGGCTGAGCCGCAGGATGCGCTGCATGCGCTGCAGGGACAGAATCAGCGTGGGCTCCGCGCCGGGGACTGTCGCGCCGGTGGTGCCGGTACCCTGTCCGCGTGCGATCAGCGCTACCCGGTGCTCACGACAGGCCTGCACGATAGACACCACCTGCCGGTGGGATTCGGGGAAGGCCACGGCCAGCGCCTGGCCCTGCAGGGTGCTGTTGTCATAACCGTAAACGCGACAATCGGCGGGGTCGGTCAACAGTTGCGGGCTATCGAGCAGGTCGCCCAGTTGCTTGAGAAACGCCGTTGTCAAAGCGACAGTCTGGCCTGAACCGGTCAGTCCAGGTATTCGAACAGTTTCACGACGCGCTGCACGCCGCTCACCTGCTGGGCGGCCTTGACGGCCGCATCAGCCTCGGCGTGGTACGCCAGCCCCATGATGAACACGGTGCCGTTTTCAGTCACCACCTTGACCCGCGTCGGGTCGAAGCCCTCGATGTCGAGGCCAACGAGTGAAGACTTGACCTTGGTGGTGATCCAGGAATCGCTCGAACGGGTCATCATGGAACTGGGCGCGGCAATGGTCAGTTCGTTGTAGACCCGACGGACTTTCTCCTGCTCGCGCGCCAGGTCGCCGGCTCGCTTGCGCAGGTTGTCGGTGGGTGCCTCCCCGCTGAGCAACACCCAGCCGTTGAACACGGCGACATTGATGTGCGAGTTTTTATCCAGTTCATTGTTTTCGCTGATGGCGTTTGCGACACGTGCCTTGATTGCCTTGTCTTCCACGACCGAACCCGTCGTACGGCGGTCGTGTGCCAGTGTCGCCGTGGTGGCTGCCGCGCCACCGACAATCACGGGGGCGCAGGCAGTGTTGACGAGGCAGCTGGCGAGCAGGGCGGCGGAAGCCAGTAAACGTATTGTCATGTAAATTTTCTCCAGTTCGGTCGGTGTCTGTCAGCCATTGGCCTGAAACGCGTCGGTAATCCAGTCGATCCGCATCTGGTCGGTATCGCCTTCGATGCCTACGACATCGAAACGGCTTGCCGTGTTCCAGCACCGGTGCCGATTCATATAGACGTGGGCACAACGAATGAGCCGGCTTTGTTTGAGCGGCGATACTGTCTCTGCGGCGCAACCGAAATCGGTGCGTCTGCGATATCGTACCTCAATAAATACCAGGCTGTCGCCGTGTTGCATGATCAGGTCTATTTCACCGCCACGGCAGCGGAAATTCCGTTGTAACAGCTTTAAACCGCGTTGCTGTAAATACTGGCAGGCGTGTTGTTCGGCATGGTCACCGATCGCTTTCCGGTTCATGTTGTCCCTCCGTGGACAAGGTCAGGGGTTCCTGGATTTTTTTCGGCAGCCCGCGGACGAAGCGTGCCCATTCCAGGGAACGGTGTATCTGTTTGCCGCTATCCAGCGACAGTATGCCGGTGGCGCCGGGAAACTGCGCAAAGCCGGGCAGGCGCATGGTGTCCAGCCAGGGTACAAGCTGGTAGGCATCGTAGCCCAGGGCGAACAGGCGCTGGTAGCGTTTTCCCCGTTCGGCCCAGAGCGACTGCACCTGTTCGCGTTGTGCCGCCCATGGCCCCTCCGTGTCGAGCACCCAGGGGATATCGCAGAACACCAGGCCGTCCATGTCGCGGTCAATGGAAGGATCCACGCTGGCCTGGTAAACATGCGACGTGCTGTAAACCGGCAGGTCACCGGCGTGGTGAAAGCGCAGCTGGGGCTTGATCTGGCGTGCCTGGCGGGGAAACGCCAGCACGAAAACCGCCTGCGCATCCTGCCGCCGGCGTGGTTCAAAATTCAGTTTCCGTCCCAGCAGGCGCTGCAGCGCCTGCTGGCGCCGTTTGCTGGCATCGAGGTTGAGCGCGCGCTGTATCGGCTGCGCGAAGTCCGCACCCCGTGTTTTATAGCGTTCAGCGGCCAGTACCTCGCCGCCCAGCGCATTGAACTGCTGCGCAAAGGCGTTGAATACCCGTTCACCCCAGGCGCTGTCCGGCAGCAGCACGACCAGCTGTTGATGGCCATCGGCAATGGCCCGCCCGGCAACCTGGCGCGCCTCATCTTCCGGGGCCAGCCCGAACTGGTAGAGCGGCAGTTCATTGTCTTCCTCGACGTCGCCGGTGTGGTTGAGCGCCAGCACCGGGACCGGTAGCAGGCCCGATTGCGACAGCGCCTGAATGCTGCCCTTGAGCAGGGGGCCGATTACAAAATCGGCGCCATCGTTGATGGCCTGCTGGTAGATTGACCAGATCGACTGGGCGTCGCCGCGGGTATCATAGAACTGCAGTTCCGGGCGCGGTGAGGCGCCGTGGTAGAACGCGGCCAGCATGCCATCGCGGATCGCCGCGGCGGAATCACCCGCGGGGCCGCTCAGCGGCAGCATGACCGCAATGCGGTTGGCCTGCGAGACAAATTGCCCGACCTGGTAAAGCAGATCCGGCAGCAGCGCCTCCTCGGCTGCGTGCCGCGGATAGCGTGCCCGCCAGCCGGTGAGTTCGCCGGACCAGCGGTCGCGGTCACCGCGGTAGGCGCGCGTGATCAGTACCAGCTCCATCCAGCCGCTGAGTTCATCCGGGGGAGGCGCCGTTTTCAGTGTTTGCAGCGCCTGGTCAGACAGGCTGGATAGCTGCGCCCAGATACGGTACTGATTGTCCAGTTTCTCTGCCGGGTTCTCCAGCAGGCCGTCCAGCCAGACCAGCTGGCGGGCGGCCTCCAGGGGATTGCCGCTCTGGGCATAGGCCTCGGCGCGCAGCTGATAATACAGCCTGCCGCGATCGGCAAGGCTTTCGGGCGCGGTGACGGCGCTGAGCAGGGCCAGGGCTGTTTCCGGCTGTTTCTGCGCCAGTGCCGACTGTGCCGCCAGCAGCTGGTATTGTGTGGCCTGGCCGGTCGTCAGTTGTTCGCGCGGTATTGCCGCCAGCAGTTGTTCCAGGGGTGGCCATTGCCCGCCTTCGGCCAGCAGCCGGGCAGCTCGCAACCGCAGGTCGATGCGCTGGTTTTCGGGCGCCGTTTTAGCCGCGCTGAGATAGAGTTGCGCGGCAGCCAGGTAGTCGCCCTGTTCGACCAGCGGTTGCGCCGCGGCGGCCAGGCCATCCTCTACCGCAGGCCGGGGGCGTTGCGGCGCGGTGGTGCAGGCGCCCAGGCCCAGCAGGAGAAGGAACAGCAGTGAAAGAAGTCGGTGCACGAATCAGTCGGTCTGGCCTGGTCGGTGGTCGCCTATTGTAATGAGGTAGGCCGATGCTTGCATGTTATTTTACCGCACGGGATGAGCAGAGATGAATAACAACATGGTTGACGCCTCGTCAGGGGGCGTGTTGTACGTGGTGGCTACGCCCATCGGCAACCTGGCTGATATGAGCCGGCGCGCCATCGATGTATTGAACGCGGTGGACAGGATTGCGGCCGAGGATACGCGGCGCAGCGGCCGACTGCTGCAGCATTATGCGATCCGGACGCCGATGTTCGCGCTGCACGAACATAACGAGCGGGAACTGTCGCCCCGCCTGCTGGAGCAACTCCGGCAGGGCCAGTCGCTGGCGCTGATTTCGGACGCCGGAACACCGCTGATCAGTGATCCCGGCTACAGGCTGGTCAAGCTGGCGCGTGGCGCCGGCGTGAAAGTGGTTCCGGTCCCGGGTCCCAGCGCCTTGACAGCCGCCCTGTCGGTATCCGGCCTGCCCACCGATCACTTCGTTTTCGAGGGCTTCCTGCCCAGCAGGCAGATCGCCCGCAAGGCGCGGCTCGACATGCTGCGCACCGAGTCGCGCACGCTGGTTTTCTACGAGGCCAGTCACCGCGTGCTGGACTGTCTCAAGGATATGCAGGTCGCATTCGGTATTGAGCGCCAGGCCGTGCTGGCGCGCGAACTGACCAAGCAGTTCGAAACCATTCGCAGTGGCAGCCTGCAGGACCTGCTGCGCTGGGCCGGTGATGATCCCAACCAGCAGAAAGGCGAGTTTGTGATTCTTGTCGAGGGGCAGCAGGCGGCGGAAGGTCACACAGTAGACGCCGAGGCGGAACGCATTCTGAACGTGTTACTCGAGGAGTTGCCCATCAATACCGCCGCCAAGCTCGCAGCGCGTATTACCGGTTTGAACAAGCGCGCACTTTACGAGCGCGCGTTGCAGCTCCGGGAATCGGCCAGCTGAGTGCCGCTTAATGGCAGCCCGGGAAGCCGCCATCTCAGTCACCCGGGCTGCACCCCGGTCGGCCGCTGAATCGGGCGAGCTGCCATTTCAGCGACTTGCGCAGCTGGCGCTGTGCCGGTACTGCCTGCTCGAATACCTGCCGGGCCTTGAAAAACTCGAGCACGCGCACGTCGACGATTTCAGGGCGGATATAAATCGCCGGTCGTTGCCGTTTGAGCTTCTCGGCCACCAGGTTCTCGGTCATGATGTGGAAGCCGTGGAACAGCACGTTCAGGAACGAGGGTTGTTCGTCGCCATCACGCTGCAGGTCGCCGCTGACATCGACGGCGACAACGATATCGCAGTCGTCTGTCAGCAGGTCATAGGGCAGCGGGTTGGCAACGCCGCCGTCGATCAGTTCGCGGCCATCGAGCCTGACCGGCGGAAATACACCCGGCAGCGCCATGCTTGCCTGCAGCGCCGGTAACAGCTTGCCGGAATCGATCACGACCGGTTTACCGCTCCACAGGTCGGCGGCGACCACCTGCAACGGTGTCTGCAGTTGCCGAAAATGTTTCACGCCGAGCTGTTCACCCAGGTAGGCGATAAAGTCGTCGCTCGACAGTAGCCCGCCGCGGCCCAGCGTGGGGTCGACAAAATCCAGCCAGCGGAATGAACGGGGTAAGGGGAACAGTTGTTTGCCGTCGTCATCCGGCTGCGCCAGAAACTGCTCGATCAGGGCCCTGATGCCGGCGCCACTGTGGCCGGCGGCATACAGCGAACCGAGAATGGCGCCGATGCTGGTTCCGGCGATGCGGGCCGGTTTCAGTTCGAGCTGGTCGAATGCCTCCAGCATCAGGATATGGGCCAGTCCCTTGGCCCCGCCACCACCCAGCGCCAGGCCCACGCGCGGCCGGCGGCCGAGCCGCCCGCAGGCGCTCAGTAACAGCGCGGTCGCGCTGGCGGCCAGGAACGTCCGGCGCGACAAGCCACTCACCGGTAATACCGGCATCTATCCGACCGTCTCTTCATGATCAGCGCTCACTTCAAAGGCAGAACACAACGGTTACTTGCCCGGCATTGTGCGAGGCTTGCCCTGGCGTGGCAATCCGGCCGGCGCGTGCTGTTGCAGGGCCCACGCCACGTGTTCACGCACCAGTGCCGAGGCGTCATCAGCCCGTGCCTGCAGCGCGGCAATGATCGTATCGCTGCGGGGTGCATTGCCCAGCGCCACGGCGATATTCCGCAGCCAGCAGGCGTAGCCGATACGGCGGATCGCCGAGCCCTCGGTCCGGGCGAGAAACTCGGCTTCGCTCCAGGCAAACAGCTCTACCAGGGTGGCGCTGTCCAGCTGGTGGCGCGGCAGGAAATCCGCTTCATCGCTCACTTGCGCAAAACGGTTCCAGGGACAGACCAGCTGGCAGTCGTCGCAACCGTATATGCGGTTACCCAACAACGGCCGCAGCGCGACGGGAATCGAGCCGCGCAGTTCGATAGTGAGGTAGGAGATACAGCGCCGCGCATCAAGCTGGTAGGGCGCCACAATGGCCTGCGTCGGGCAGACATCCATGCACGCCTGGCAGGTACCGCAGTGGGCGCCGGCCGGCGGATCGACCGGCAAGGGCAGGTCGGTGAACAGTTCGCCGAGAAAAAACCAGGAACCGGCCCGGTCGTTGATCAGGTTGGTGTGCTTGCCGATCCATCCCAGGCCGGCATTCCGGGCGAGCGGTTTTTCCAGTACCGGTGCGCTGTCGGTGAACGCGCGGTAACCGAAATGACCGACTTGCCCGCTGATACGGTCGGCCAGCTGTTGCAGGCGCTTGCGTACGATCTTGTGATAGTCGCGGCCCAGGGCATAACGCGATACATAGGCATGCTCAGGGTCCTCGAGCTGCGCCTTCGCCTCGGTGACCTGTGAGGGCCAGTAATCCATGCGTGCGGCGATGATGCGCACGGTACCGGGCACCAGCAGTTCGGGTCGGCTGCGTTTGCGGCCATGCTGGTGCATGTAGTCCATGTCGCCGTGATAATGGTTGCCCAGCCATGCCAGCAGACGACTTTCGTCCACGGATAGATCGGTGCCGGTAATGCCGACCTGCTGAAAGCCCAGTTCAATACCCCACTGCTTGATCTGTGCCGCCAGACGGGACAGGTCAATGCCGGCATCACTGGATTTGGGGGAAAGCTTCACGGTATGGTTCTGCTGATTGATTCCGGAACGTTATTGTATGCCCGAAACCGCCGACAGTCCGCTTTATACCGCCGCACAGGTGCGGGAACTCGACCGCCTGGCGATACAGGAGGGCGGTATTCCCGGCTATGAGCTGATGTGCCGTGCCGGCGCCGCCCTGGCGCGCCGGGTGGATATCGACTGGCCGGGGGTTGAGTCGCTGTGTATTTTGTGCGGACCGGGTAACAACGGCGGTGACGGCTACGTGCTGGCGCGCCTGCTGGCGGCGTCAGGGCGCAGCGTCCGGCTGCTGGCGCTGGCCGACCCGGATGGCCTGCAGGGTGACGCCCGGCGTGCCGCCGACGATTTCCGCGCTGCCGGCGGTGAGGTGGAGCGCTTCTCGGGTGAGTTGCCATCCTCGGCCGGCTTACTGGTCGACGCCCTGCTGGGCACGGGTCTGGACCGTGTCGTGGAAGGTGATTACCGCGAGGCCATTGATGCAATCAACCGTCACCCGGCAGCGGTGCTGGCGGTCGATATTCCCAGTGGCCTGCACGCTGACAGCGGTCATGAACTGGGTTCCGCGGTGGTGGCTGACATCACGGTCACCTTTATCGGCCGCAAGCGCGGCTTGTATACCGCCAGTGGCGTGCGCTGCGCTGGCCGGGTGGTGTTCGAGGATCTGGCCGTTCCCGCGGATATTTACCCGGCCTGCGAGGCCGGGGTGCAATTGATGCGGCGGGCCGCGCTCGGCACCCTGTCGGCGCCGCGCGCGGCCGATGCCCACAAGGGTGATTTCGGCCGCGTGCTGGTGGTCGGTGGAGGTCCCGGCATGCCCGGTGCGGCGCGGCTGGCGGCGGAAGCGGCCGCGCGCGCCGGCGCCGGCCTGGTGTCGGTGGCAACGCACGGACAACACGCTGCCTGTCTCAATACCGGTTGTCCCGAACTCATGGTGCAGGCGGTCGAAGCCGGTGGCGGGCTGTCCGGCCTGCTGGCCCGTGCCAGCGTCGTGGTGATCGGGCCGGGACTGGGGCAGAGTGACTGGTCCCGGCACTTGCTGGAGCAGGTGCTGGACAGTGATCGGCCCCTGGTCGTTGATGCCGATGCCCTGAACCTGCTGGCCCGGGATCCGTGGCAGCGCGGTAACTGGATACTGACCCCCCATCCGGGGGAGGCCGCCCGCCTGCTGCGGGCCGATACAACGGCTATTCAGCAAGATCGTTTTGCCGCCGCAGACCAGCTGCAGGCGCAATTCGGCGGGGTGGTGGTGCTCAAGGGCCCCGGCACGCTGGTCGCCGGTGATTACCCGCCCCGGCGTTTGTGCGCCCACGGCAACCCCGGTATGGCCAGTGGCGGGATGGGCGATGTGCTGAGCGGCGTTGTTGCCGCCCTGCAGGCCCAGGGGTTGAACGCTTTCGACGCGGCTTGCGCCGGCGTCTGCCTGCACGCCCGGGCGGGCGACGCCGTTGCTGCTGACGCCGGCGAGCGCGGTCTGCTGGCGAGCGACCTGATTCCGGTCATTCGTCGTTTGATCAATGGCCGTTGTTGAACGCCTGCTGTCCGACGCGCCGGCGACGGAGGCCCTGGGTGCCCAACTGGCGGCCTGTTGCCGGGACCGATTGCTGATCTTTTTGAACGGTGAGCTGGGCGCCGGCAAGACCACCCTGGTGCGCGGCCTGCTCCGCGCGCTCGGTTACACCGGTGCCGTCAAGAGTCCGACCTACACCCTGGTCGAGTCGTATAGCCTGGCGCGGCAGCTGGTGCATCACCTGGACCTGTACCGGCTGGCCGATGCGGACGGACTGGAGTGGATCGGCATGCGCGATCTGCTGGCAGACGATGCCTTGTGCCTGATCGAGTGGCCGGAGCGGGGGGCGGCGCTGCTGCCGACGCCCGACCTGGAAATCCGGCTTGATTACCGGGAAAGTGGTCGACACGCCGTGCTGTCAGCCTTCACCGATGCCGGGCGTCGGGTGGTCGACTGCCTGGAAAAAGCCACGGTTACCGCTTGAGCCTCAGCCGCCCAGGCAGTCCATGAAAGCGTTGATACTGCGGTTGATCTCCTCCGGGGTAGATTCCGGCATATCCTTGACCTGCTCGTTGCAGTATTCGATGCGTTCCCGGTCAGGTGGCTGCGATCGCTGGTAGTTGTACAGGAGGTAGGTGAACAGTCCCGTCACCAGGAGAATGTATACAAACAGTTTTTTATTCATGCTCGTCCGCCACCGCCATCGGCCACAGGATACCAAAAGCGGCCGGCACCCGGATTTCTGTTGTTTTAAACCAACATTCCATGGCTTATCATATTTCACTGACTTGATTTACGAAGAAAAGCTGCTATCTTAGTGAGAAGTAAAGTAAATAATTGAATTTGCCGCCATGATCCGGTATAGATGGCGACTTAACACACGGTTTGGGGAGATTGGATTGGGACGTCTGGCCTGGTTGAGCCTGTTATTCGTGCCCTGGCTGGTTAATGCCGCCGGCATGCAGGTGCAGGGTGTACGCCTGTGGGCGGCGCCGGAAAGCACCCGCGTGGTCTTCGACGTCTCCGGCCCGGTCAAACACCGCCTGTTTACCCTGAAGAACCCCAATCGCCTGGTGATCGATCTGAGCGATGCCGGCATCGATCCGGTGGTGAAAAAATCCTTCAACCACGGCGGCCGGGTGAAAAACCTGCGCAGCGGTCCGCGTAACGGCGATGACCTGCGCCTGGTACTGGACCTGAAAGGTCCGGTAAAGCCGAAAAGCTTTGTGCTCAAGCCCAACGAGCAGTACGGCCACCGCCTGGTGATCGACCTGTACGATGCCGGCAGCGCAAAAACGGCCGCGCCGAAAAAAATCCAGGTACCCAACCAGCCGACCAAGCTGCGCGATCTCGTTATTGCGATCGATGCGGGTCACGGCGGTGACGACCCCGGCGCCCGGGGCAAGCGGGGCACGCGTGAAAAAGACGTGGTACTGGACATCGCCCGGCGGCTGTCCAGGCTGGTCCGCAAGGAGCCCGGCATGCGACCGGTACTGATCCGCGACGGTGACTATTACGTGGGTCTGCGCAAGCGCATGGAGAAAGCGCGTAAACACCGTGCCGACCTGTTTATATCCATTCATGCCGACGCCTTCCGTGACCGGCGGGTGAATGGTGCCTCGGTGTACGCGGTATCGCGGCGCGGTGCCTCATCGGAGATGGCGCGCTGGCTGGCCGCCCGCGAAAATGCCGCCGACCTGGTCGGTGGCGTCAGCCTGGACGACAAGGATGACCTGCTGGCCGAGGTGCTGCTGGACCTGGCCCAGACCGCGACACTCGAAGCCAGCAACGAGGTAGCCGGCAACGTCCTGCGGGAAATGCGGCGTATCGGCAAGGTGCACAAGAAAAGCGTGCAGCATGCCGGCTTTGTGGTGTTGAAATCGCCGGATATCCCCTCGTTGCTGGTGGAAACCGCGTTCATATCCAACCCGTCGGAAGAGAAGCGTCTGCGCAACGGGAAACACCAGCAGAAAGTGGCCCAGGCGATCATGAACGGGGTGCGCAGGTACTTCGTGGCCAACCCGCCGCCGGGCACCCGGCTGGCCAAGGCAAGCCCGCGTCAACACGTTATCCGCCGTGGCGATACGCTCAGCCATATTGCCCAGCGTTACGGGGTGACGACGACATCGCTGCGCAGGCAGAACAAGTTGCGCGACAGTGACCGCCTGCTGGTCGGCAAGGTACTGACGATTCCATCGCAGGGCGGCTGAGCACGGCCCACCTTCCCGCTGCCCGTCGCGCACGGTAACATGGCGCGATGCGCATTCATCCCCTGGATCCCCAGCTGATCAACCAGATCGCCGCCGGCGAGGTGGTCGAGCGGCCGGCATCGGTGTTGAAAGAGCTGCTGGAAAACAGCCTGGATGCCGGCGCGAGTAAAATCGAAATTGACATCGAGGACGGCGGCAAACGCCTGATCCGCGTGCGGGACAACGGCCACGGCATCCACCGGGACGACCTGGCACTGGCCCTGTCGCGGCACGCCACCAGCAAAATCGCCTCGCTCGATGACCTGGAAAAAGTCAGTAGTCTCGGTTTTCGTGGCGAGGCGCTGCCCAGTATCGCCTCGGTATCGCGCCTGCAGGTACAGTCCCGCACGGCCGGGGAAGACAGCGGCTGGGAAGTGCAGGGTGATGGCCGGGAGCAGACGCCGGCCCCGGTGCCGGTAGCCCACCCCCGGGGCACGACGATCGAGGTGCGCGACCTGTTTTTCAATGTACCCGCGCGGCGCAAATTCCTGCGCACGGAAAACACCGAGCACAAGCACCTGGAAGGCGTCTTTCAGCGCATCGCCCTGAGTCGGCCCGACATCGAGTTGATTGTGCGTCGCCGGCAGAAGGCGCTGCATCACCTGCGCGCCGGGCGGACCGAGGTGGAACGTCTGGCGCGCGTCAAGGCGGTACTGGGCGAGTCCTTCGCCGAACAGGCCATCGGCCTGGATCATGCCGCGGCTGGTCTGCGCCTCCACGGCTGGATAGCGCAACCGGTTTTTTCGCGCAGCCAGCCCGACCTGCAGTTCTTCTTTGTCAACGGCCGCGCCGTGCGCGACAAACTGCTGGGGCACGCGGTGCGCCAGGCCTACCAGGACGTGCTCTATCACGGCCGTTTCCCCGCCTTCGTGCTGTTTCTGGAGCTCGATCCCGGTGCCGTCGACGTCAACGCCCACCCCGCCAAGCACGAGGTGCGCTTTCGCGACTCGCGCCTGGTCCACGATTTCCTGTTTCGAACGGTTCACCAGGTGCTGGCGGATGTGCGCCCGCAAGCCGCGCCGGTGCCGCCGGCCATCGCGCCTGCCGCCCTCGGGAACCGCAGTGCCAGCGCGGGCTACGCGACCACCGGTCGGCAGCAGGGTATGGCGCTGCAGGTGAACGAACAGCTTGGCCAGTATCGGCGCCTGCACGGTAACGCAGCGGTGCAGGCCGAAGCGCCTCCCGTCACCATCGGTGCGGAAGAACCCGGGGAAGCGCCGCCGCTGGGATTCGCCCTGGCCCAGCTGAAGGGCATTTATATCCTCGCCGAAAATGAACAGGGGCTGGTGCTGGTGGACATGCATGCCGCCCATGAACGCATTACCTACGAACACCTCAAGGGCAGTTATGCTGCAGAAGGCATCCGCTCCCAGCCGCTGCTGGTGCCGCTGGGCCTGGCGGTCAGCCAGGCGGAGGCCGACGAAGCCGAGCAGCGGCGGGACTGGTTTGCCGCGCTGGGTTTCGACATCGACCGGCAGGGGCCGGAACAACTGCTGATTCGCCAGGTACCGGCCCTGTTGTCCGACGTCGACACGGCCGCGCTGGTCAGGGACGTGCTTGCCGATTGCCGCAGTCACGGCCGCAGCCAGCGTATTGAAGACGCGGTCAACGGGCTGCTGTCGACCATGGCCTGTCACGGTTCGGTGCGCGCCAACCGGCAGTTGACCCTGGCGGAAATGAACGCGCTGCTGCGCGATATGGAGCGCACCGAACGCTCGGGGCAGTGCAATCACGGCCGCCCGACCTGGGTCCAGATCGGCCTGCAGGAACTGGACGGAATGTTTCTGCGGGGGCGGTGACTGGTTGGGGCTATCTGCCGCGGAATGGAAACCCCTGTCCCGGGCCGGTTTCACCCGTAGGAGCGGCCTCATGGCCGCGATAGAGAAGTTGGCAGCGGCCAGCGCGGCCATGAGGCCGCTCCTACGGGTGAAATGGTCCGCGTAAACGAATATGAACCAGCCATTGGCTATTTTCCTGATGGGCCCCACCGCCTCCGGCAAGACGGGGGTCGCCGTCGACCTGGTGCAGCGCTTGCCGCTGGAGATCATCAGCGTAGATTCGGCGCTGATCTACCGTGGCATGGATATCGGTACCGCCAAACCGGACGCCGAAACACTGCACCGGGCGCCGCACCGGCTGATCGATATACTGGAACCGTCGGAAACCTATTCCGCCGCCGATTTCCGCCGGGACGCGCTCCGGGAAATGGAGGACATCTGTCGCCACGGCAACACGCCGCTGCTGGTCGGCGGCACCACCCTGTACTTTCGGGCCCTGGAGCAGGGCCTGTCACACTTACCATCGGCCGACCCGGCGTTGCGCGCCCGGCTCGAAGCGGAGGCGGCCGACGTGGGCTGGGCGGCCATGCATGCCCGCCTGCAGCGTGTTGATCCGGATGCCGCGGCACGCATCCACCCCAACGACCCGCAACGTATCCAGCGCGCCCTGGAAGTTTGCGAACTGACCGGCATGCCCATGAGCCAGGCGTTCGCCGCCGGTCGGGAGCCGTCCGCCGGCTACCGCTTCGTGAAAATTATCCTGGCGCCCCATGACCGCGCCGTTCTGCACGAGCGCATCAGCCGGCGTTTCCACAGCATGCTGGAACAGGGTTTTGTCGACGAGGTGCGCCGGCTGCATGAGCGCGGCGATCTGCGTGCAGACCTGCCGTCGATGCGCGCCGTCGGTTACCGTCAGGCCTGGGACTATCTGGAGGGGAACTTGTCCGAGTCCGAATGGGTCGAACGGGCCATTATCGCCACCCGCCAGTACGCCAAGCGGCAGATGACCTGGCTGCGGGGTGAGTCGGACGCCCACTGGGTCGATCCACTGGCCGGCAATTCACTGGCGGCCGTCGTGGATATTATCGACAGGGCTGGCGCAGCAGCCGGTTGAATGTGCTATAGTTTTGCCCGTATGGAACACCTTAACCGCAACCGGACGCGGCCGGAAATTACTTTGTGCTCATTCCCACTCAGGCAAATGATTCGGGTAGGAGAACGAATTTGGTGCACGTTACTAGAAGAAGGAGAAATGACATGGCCAGAGGGCAGTCGCTGCAAGAACCCTTCCTGAATACCCTGCGGAAAGAACGTATTCCAGTGGCAATTTATCTGGTGAACGGTATCAAGTTGCAGGGCCAGATTGAGTCTTTCGATCAGTTTGTGGTGCTGTTGAAGAACAGTGTCAGCCAGATGGTCTACAAGCACGCTATTTCAACCGTGGTGCCGGCGCGGAATGTGCGCCTGGCGAGCGGTGACGAGGGCAACGGTAATAACGATTCCGGTAATGCCTGATTGCGTTTTGAATTACCGGGGCCGGACCATCCGGCCCCGGTATAGCATCTATGTTTGAGCGTCCAAAAAGTGGTGAGCGTGCCGTTCTGGTGCACGTCGATTTCCCCGGCGAATCTGACGCCGAAGATCTCCTCGAATTCTCGGACCTGGCCGCTTCCGCGGGCGCCTTGGCAGTGGCGACGGTCACCGCCAGCCGCAATGCGCCCGATGCCCGTTACTATGTCGGTGCTGGCAAGGCCGAGGAAATCCGCGAACAGGTCATCGAGCAGCGTGCCGGGCTGGTCATTTTCGATCACGAGCTGAGTCCCAGCCAGGAGCGTAACCTGGAAAAACTGCTGCAGGCCCGCGTGCTGGATCGCACCGGCCTGATCCTGGATATTTTTGCCCAGCGGGCGCGCTCGTTCGAAGGTAAATTACAGGTCGAACTGGCACAGTTACAGCACCTGTCGACCCGCCTGGTGCGCGGCTGGACTCACCTGGAACGGCAGAAAGGCGGTATCGGCCTGCGCGGTCCGGGTGAAACCCAGCTCGAAACGGACCGCCGCTTGCTCGGGCAGCGCATCAAGCAGATTCACAAGCGCCTGGAAAAAGTACGTCGCCAGCGCGGCCAGGGGCGGCGTGCACGCCAGCGGGCCGAGGTGCCGACGGTATCGCTGGTGGGTTACACCAATGCCGGTAAATCCACCCTGTTCAACCGCCTTTGCCAGGCGGAGGTGTACGCCGCCGACCAGTTGTTCGCTACCCTCGACCCGACCCTGCGACGCCTCGATCTGCCGGGCTTCGGGCCGATCGTGCTGGCGGATACCGTTGGATTCGTGCGTAAACTCCCCCACGAACTGGTTGCCGCGTTCCGTTCCACGCTGGAAGAGACCCTGCAGGCGGACCTGCTGCTGCACGTGGTCGATGCACACGATCCGGAGCGCCAGACACGCATCGAGCAGGTCAACGAGGTGCTGGAGGCCATTGGCGCCGCCGAGGTGCCGCAGCTCGTGGTCTATAACAAGATCGATCTCAGTGCCGAATCCCCCCAGCTGTTACGCGATCACGAGGGGCGCGCCACCCGGGTCTGGTGTGCCGCCGCCAGTGGTGCGGGTATTGACCTGCTGGAACAGGCGCTTGGCGAATATTTTCTGGCGGATCAGGTGCATGGCTGGTTGTTTCTGCCAGCGGAGGACGGCCGCCTGCGGGCATCCATCTACCGGACCGGGCAGGTCCTCCAGGAGGTCGCCGGGGACGCCGGTGGCTGCTGGCTGGAAGTCGGTATCAGCGCTCACGAGCTGGCCGCCCTGTACCGGCGCGAGGGTCAGGAGTACCTGTTGCACACCTCGCACGAGCCTGTGCGTGTTGCGGGCGCGGCCCAAGCTCCCTAGAATCCACACCTTTGACTATTCAGACCCTGCTGCCACGTGGTGCGGGGTGGCATAAATCATCAAACGGAGTCATGCATGGCCTGGAACGAGCCGGGAGGCGGTAACAACAAAGATCCCTGGGGTGGTCGCGGCGACCAGGGTCCACCGGATCTCGATGAGGTCGTGAAAAAGATGCAGGACAAGCTCGGCGGGCTGTTCGGCGGCCGCCGTGGTGGCGGGGGCGGAAGTCGCGGTACCGGCGGTCCCGGTTTTACGGGACTCGGTATCATCCTGGGTATTGTCGCCGTGGTCTGGCTGTTCTCGGGCATCTATATCGTGGATGCCGGCAAGCAGGGCGTGGTGCTGCGTTTCGGTGCCTTCAGCGCCACCACGCCGCCCGGACCGCACTGGCGTATACCCTATCCGATCGAGCAGGTCGAAATTGTCGACGTCGAGCAGCGGCGTTTCGTCGAAATCGGTTATCGCTCCGGTGCCGCCGGCCAGAGCACGGTTGCCGTGCCGCGCGAGGCGCTGATGCTCACCGAGGATGAGAACATCGTCAATATCAAGCTGGCGGTGCAGTACCAGGTCGGCGATCCGCGCAAGTACCTGTTCGACGTGCGTGATCCCAACGCCGTGCTCAAGCAGGTGGCCGAAAGCGCTGTGAGAGAAGTGATTGGCAAGAGCAAGATGGACTTCGTGCTCAAGGAAGGCCGGGCGGAAGTGGTGGCACGCATCAAGACAGTGATGCAGAAAACGCTCGATGCCTACGAGTCCGGGTTGCTGGTATCCGACGTCAACCTGCAGGATGCACAGCCGCCGGAGGAAGTGCAGGCGGCATTCTCCGACGCCATCAAGGCGCGTGAGGACAAGGAACGGTTGAAGAACGAGGCGGAAGCCTATTCCAATGATGTCATCCCCAAGGCGCGTGGTAACGCGGCCCGGCAGCTGCAGGAAGCCAGTGCCTACAAGGAGTCGCTGATTGCCAAGGCCGAGGGTGAAGCCAGCCGCTTCAGCCAGTTGCTGGCTGAATATAAAAAGGCGCCCGAAGTTACCCGCAAGCGTCTCTATCTCGAAACCATGGAGTCGGTGCTGGGTAACACCAGCAAGGTGGTGGTCGACAGCGAAAATGCCAGCAACCTGATGTATCTGCCGCTCGACCAGCTGATGAAGAAGAATTCCGGCGTACGGCGTTTTTCCGGTAACGGGTCAGGCACAGGCGGCAATCCGGCGGTGCCGGGCAATAGTAGTGAAGGACAGACCACTCGTCCGCCACGCCGACAGCGGGAGACACGCTAATGGCTAACACCAAGGGTTTTATACTGGTATTGACACTGGTGGTTCTGGTCACCGGTGCGTTTTCCATGTACCAGGTCGGGCAGTGGGAAAAGGCCCTGCTGTTCCGCCTGGGTGAGATTGTCAGCACGGACATCAAACCGGGGCTGCATTTCAAGATGCCGTTCGTCAACAACGTGCGTAAATTCGACGGCCGCATACTCACGCTGGATGTCGACCCGGAACGTTTTCTGACCGTGGAAAAGAAAAACGTCATTGTCGATTCCTTTGTCATGTGGCGCATCGCCGATGTCAGCCGCTATTACACCGCGGTCCTGGGTGACCAGCGGCATGCCGGCCAGCGCATCGAGCAGGTCATCAAGGACGGTATGCGCGGCCAGTTCAGCAAGCGCACCATCAACGAGGTGGTCTCCGGCGAGCGCGCCCGGATCATGCGTGACCTGACTGCGGACGCCAACCGGCAGACGGCGGCGATCGGTATCGAGATTGTCGACGTGCGCGTCAAGCGCGTTGACCTGCCGTCCGAGGTCAGCAACTCGGTATACCGGCGCATGCAGGCCGAACGTTCACGCGTGGCCAAGGAATTCCGTTCGCAGGGCGCCGAGGAAGCGGAGAAAATCCGCGCCGATGCCGACCGGCAGCGGCAGGTGATTATCGCCAACGCCTACAACCAAGCCGAGCAGGTGCGCGGTCAGGGCGATGCGCGCGCGGCGGAAATCTATGCCGACGCCTATAGCAGGGACGAGGAATTCTATTCGTTTCACCGCAGCCTGCAGGCCTACAAGCAGAGTTTCCAGCAGGGCAACGATATGATGTTGCTGCAGCCGGACGGTGAATTTTTCGACTATTTCAACGAGGCGAAGGGCAAGTAGTCCGTCGTAACCCGGCGATTTAATACAAGGTCCGGGCGATAGGCGTCGCCCGGCTTTTTTTTGCACCGCGTAACGCGCTGAACAGGCGGGCGTATGTGGAACGATCTGTGGGCCGCACTGGCACTGATGCTGGTACTCGAAGGTATTCTGCCTTTTCTGAACCCGGATGGGGTGCGCCGTTTGCTGCAGAGCATGTCCCAGGTGGATAATCGCAGCCTGCGGATTTCGGGGCTGGTCAGCATGCTGGCGGGTGTCGGCCTGCTGTACCTGGTCAGGTGAGCCGGGTTTCCGGCTCCTCGATAGATGTTTTAGAGTAACGGACCATGTTGAAAGGTAAAAATCGCTGGTTGCTGCCGGAGGGCATCGAGGAACTGCTGCCGGCACAGGCGGGCCGGCTGGAACAGTTGCGCCGCGAACTTCTCGACCTGTATCGCGGCTGGGGCTATGAACTGATCCTGCCGCCGTTTATCGAGTACCTGGATTCACTGCTGACCGGAACCGGGCACGACCTGGATCTGCAGACTTTCAAGTTGATCGACCAGTTATCCGGCCGTTTGCTGGGCCTGCGCGCCGATATGACGCCGCAGGCGGCGCGTATCGACGCGCATCGGCTGCAACGTGCCGCGCCCACCCGTCTGTGTTACCTCGGTACCGTGCTGCGCACCCGCCCTGACGGGTTTGCCGGTTCGCGCAGCCCCCTGCAGGTGGGTGCCGAGTTATTCGGCCACGCCGGTGCGGAAAGCGATGTCGAAGTGCTCGAACTGATGGTGGCGACACTGGCGTTGACCGGTGTCGAGGATGTCTACATCGACCTCGGGCATGTGGGCATTTTCCGGGGGCTGGCGCGCGATGCCGGCCTGGATGCCGGGCAGGAGGCGTTTCTGTTTGATGCACTGCAGCGCAAGGCGATCCCTGAAATGCAGGTTTTTCTGGCAAAACTGGACCTGTCCACGGCACAGC